>NZ_CP064760.1:1648332-1977999 GCF_015565955.1 Microbacterium schleiferi
AAGCGAGCTGCTGCGGGACCTACCGTCGACGGTGCGTGTCTGGGACGAGAACGACCTGGCCACGGACGGCTTCGGCGGCATTCTCGGGGTCGGGCGAGGTTCGGCGCGGCCCCCGCGGCTCGTGCGGGCCGAGTACGCTCCCGACGGCGCAACCCGCCACGTGGCGCTCGTCGGCAAGGGCATCACCTTCGACTCCGGTGGGCTTTCCTTGAAGCCCGCTGCCGGGATGGTCGACATGAAGTACGACATGTGCGGTGCCGCCACGGTTTTGGCTGTGCTGCGGGCGGTGGCCGAGCTCGGCGCGCCGGTGCGAGTGTCGGCGTGGCTCTGTCTTGCCGAGAACATGCCGTCGGGCACAGCGACGCGCCCCGGCGATGTGCTCCGCATCGCTGATGGCACGACTGTCGAAGTCCTGAACACGGATGCCGAGGGTCGATTGGTTCTCGCCGACGGGCTCGTCGCCGCCAGTCGCGAGCACCCCGACCTCATCGTCGACGTCGCAACCCTCACGGGCGCCATCACGACGGCACTCGGAACCCGCCACGCGGGCGTGATGGGTGAGGATGACGCCGTGTCCCGATATCTTGCCGCCGCCGATCGCGTCGGCGAGCTCGCGTGGCAGATGCCACTGCCCGACCACATGATCGACGACTTGGATTCGCCCATCGCCGATCTGCGTAACGCGAAGGTCGGCGACCCGGCCGGCGGATCACTCTTTGCCGGTCTGTTCCTCCGCCACTTCGTCGGAACGCGGGGCGACGAGGACGGCGCCAGCGCACGCATCCCGTGGGTTCACCTCGATATCGCCGGCGTGGGCATGAACAAGGGGGCACCGTTCGGGTTCACCGACAAGGGGCCCACCGCTGCGACGACCCGGAGCCTCATCGAGTTCGTGCTCAGTGAGGCCGATCGATGAGCAACGATGCCTTCGACATCGTGATCCTCGGTGGCGGCTCCGGCGGCTACGCGGCAGCGCTGCGTGCCCGGGAACTCGGCCGGACTGTTGCTCTCGTCGAACGCGACCAGGTCGGCGGGACGTGCCTGCACCGCGGGTGCGTCCCGACGAAGGCGCTGCTGCATTCCGGTGAAGTCGCGGATGTCGTCCGCAGTGCCGCGAAGCACGGGGTCACGGCGAGTCTTGAGGCGATCGACATGGCCGCCGTTCACGACTACCGGCGCCGAATCGTCACCAAGAAGCACGCGGGCCTCACGGGTCTTCTCGCCTCACGCGGGGTCGTGACGGTTACCGGCGATGGCTACCTCGAGCCCGATCGCCGGGTCCGCGTCGGCGATCGCATTCTATCGGCGTCCGACATCGTCCTCGCCACCGGCGGACGGACCCGCGAGCTTCCCAGCGTGCCCCTCGGCGGACGTGTCCTGAGCAGCGACACCGCGCTGGAACTCGACGAGGTGCCGTCGTCGGTCGTCATTCTCGGTGGCGGCGTGATCGGTGTCGAGTTCGCCAGCATCTGGCGATCGTTCGGCGCGGAGGTCACGATCGTCGAACCACTGGCGCGTCTCCTTCCCGCCGAAGACGAGGCCAGCAGCGCGGCTCTTCTTCGTGCGTTCCGCAAGCGCGGAATCACGGCGACGTTCGGGATCTCCTGCACCGGTGTCGAGGCCGGCGCAGACGGCGTCGCGGTGAGCCTGTCGGATGGCTCGACGATCAGCGCCGACTATGTTCTGGTTGCGGCAGGTCGGGTGCCGGCCACCGACGGGCTCGGATGTGAGGACGCCGGCGTGGAGCTGCATGACGGCTTCGTCGCCACGGACGCTGACCTGCGCACGAGCGCGCCACACGTGTGGGCAGTCGGTGACATCGTCCGAGGACCACAGCTGGCCCATCGCGGGTTCGCCCACGGCATCGCGGTGGCAGAACGGATCAGCGGCCTCTCCGTGGCCCCACTCGATGACGCCACCGTGCCGCGGGTGGCCTACTCCAGTCCCGAAGTCGCCTCCGTCGGGCTCACGACGGCGGCAGCGATCGAGCGATTCGGTGAGTATGCCGTCCAGACGGCTGAGATCCCGCTGGCGGCAAACGCCAAGAGCGAGATCCTCGGGACATCGGGGTTCGCACGGGTCGTGCGCCGTCGCGACGGTCCCGTACTCGGCGTCCACCTCGTCGGGGACCGCGTCGGGGAGCTCATCACCGAGGGGCAGCTGCTCGTGGGATGGGACGCACATCCCGAGGATGTCGCGCCCCTGATCCACGCTCATCCGACACAGAGTGAGGCGCTCGGTGAAGCGCTCCTGCTGCTCTCGGGCAAACCCCTGCACGCGGTCTGACGACCGCCGCTTCAGAATCACTAAGCTGGAAACGACATCGGCATGCTGAAGGAGACAAACACATGAGCACTTCCGTGGTCCTCCCCGCACTCGGCGAGAGTGTGACTGAGGGGACGGTGACCCGCTGGCTCAAGAAGGTCGGCGACACGGTTCAGGCCGATGAAGGTCTTCTCGAGATCTCGACCGACAAGGTCGACACCGAGATTCCTTCCCCCGTGTCGGGCGTGATCGAGGAGATCCTCGTTGACGAGGACGAGACCGTTGAGGTCGGCGCCATCCTCGCCAAGATCGGTGACGGCTCGTCCGCACCGTCCTCGGATGCCCCCGCCCAGGAGGCTCCCGCCGAGCAAGCCCCGCAGGAGCAGGCTCCGGAGCCGGAGCCCGCCGAAGAGCCCGCAGCCGAAGCGCCCGCGCAGGCGCCCGCGGCCGCGCCCTCGGGCGAGGGTAAGGATGTCGTCCTGCCCGAGCTCGGCGAGAGCGTGACGGAGGGCACGGTGACCCGCTGGCTCAAGGCCGTGGGTGACACCGTCGAGGTCGACGAACCGCTGCTGGAGATTTCCACCGACAAGGTCGACACCGAGATCCCCTCCCCTGTCGCCGGCACAGTGCAGGAGATCCTCGTCCAGGAGGACGAGACCGTCTCAGTCGGCGCGACCCTTGCCCGGATCGGCGACGGGGCTGCGCCGCAGCCGGCTCCCGAGGCAGCTCCCGAGCCCGAGAAGGCAGAACCGGAGCCCGCACCGCAGCAGAGCGCGCCCGAGCCCGAGAAGCCCGCAGCAGAGCCCGAGAAGCCCGCGGCACAGCCCGAGCCGAGCCAGACGGCGCAGACGCCCGCGACCTCATCCGAGGTGACCGAAGCGGCGGCGACAGAGTCCGCGTCCGACGCGGACGGCGACGGCAAGACCTACGTGACCCCTCTTGTTCGAAAGCTCGCACAGGAGAAGGGCGTCGATCTCTCGACCGTCACGGGAACCGGCGTGGGGGGACGCATCCGCAAGGAGGACGTCGTGGCCGCTGCCGAGTCGGCCACCGAGCCGGCACCGACGAGCGAAGCGCCCGCGCGCGCAGCTCGGGAGGTCTCCGACCTGCGCGGCACGACGAAGCCGATGTCGCGTCTGCGCAAGGTTCTCTCCGAGCGGGCCGTCGCGTCGATGCAGTCCACCGCGCAGCTGACCACCGTGGTGGAGGTCGACATCACCAAGGTCGCGGCCTTCCGCGACGCGGTGAAGGGCGACTTCCAGAAGAAGACGGGCGACAAGCTGTCGTTCCTCCCGTTCTTCGCGCTGGCGGCTGCCGAGGCTCTGCAGACCTACCCCGTGATCAACGCGACCGTCGACGACGGCTCGATCGTCTACCCGGCCACCGAGAACCTGTCGATCGCCGTCGACACCGAGCGCGGGCTGCTGACCCCTGTGCTGCGGGATGCGGCGAGCAAGAACCTCGCGCAGATCGCTCACGAGATCGCTGACCTCGCGGCACGCACGCGGGACAACAAGCTCAAGCCCGACGAGCTCGCCGGCGGCACCTTCACCCTCACGAACACCGGCTCGCGTGGCGCCCTGTTCGACACGCCGGTCGTCTTCCTGCCGCAGTCGGCCATCCTCGGCACCGGCACGGTCGTCAAGCGGCCTGGCGTGGTGCAGGTCGATGGGAAGGATGCGATCTCCGTTCGCTCCTACGTCTACCTGGCGCTGTCGTACGACCACCGGATCATCGACGGTGCGGATGCCGCTCGCTTCCTGGGGGCCGTGAAGTCCCGTCTGGAAGAGGCGGACTTCGGCGGCGACCTGGGCATCTGAGCGGCTTCAGTCCCGGAGAAGCACCCAGAACTACGACGATGGCTGTTGCGTGAGGTCGAGAACCTCCCGCAACAGCCATTTGTCGTCATGACGGGCGATCACGACGAGCTGCTGTGGGTAGCCGTCTGCCTCGGCACGAATGACTGCCACGTCGCCGTAGTCGTCCACGAGGTGCAGAGTCCGCACCGCGGCGGGCGCCGTTGCAGCTCCCGCTGCGGGCGCCAGGTCCGGTCGCTCGGCGATTGTCTGCACGCAGGCAGCGTCACCGGCACAGGTCGATACGGCGTCCATGATCACACCTGCCGCGCGCGGCAGGTCCAGCACATCGTCGCCGGCGAGGGTGCCTGGTGACGTCATCGGCGTGGCGCCCGCAGGCAGTGCCGGTGTCGCAGTGGCAGTGGGCTCGCTGTCCACGGGCCGACTCTCTGCATCGGGAGCGAAGAGAGTGACAGCGATAGCCAACGCAGCGCCGACGCCGACAGCGGCGAGCACAAGCCGGCCGCGTCGAACGGGGCGATCCGCTCCGGACGAGCGCCGCACCGAACGCCACGCCCCGCGCGCTGAGGCTGCCACGTCGGCGAGCGTCTCCTGCCATCCTCCATCCCCGCCGCGGACGAGTCGATCGAAAACCCCGGGCTCGTCCGGCACCGAGACGACGGGTTCCGCACGGCGCAGCATGTCGGCGGGCGCGGGAGCCGCAGGGGGCCGCACGAGGGGCGGCGCCTCTGATGACGGACGCAGCGGTCCGGGCTCGGCCCACTCGAACACGGCGCGTTCGCACGCGTCGATGCCCCCGCCCGCAGATCGTCGGCCCGCAGCACGGCACTGATGGCATCGCGCACGGCGCCCGCTCGGGGATCTTCCAGCGGGAGGCGGTCCAGAATGCGGCACGCGCTCTCCCGCGCCGGTTCCGCATCCGCCAGGAGAGCGAAGACGGGCCTGGCTGTCGCCGATAGCCACCACACGCCTCCGACATCCTTGCGTGCTGCGGCGCGGAGTTCGTTCGCCCCGCGCAGGAGGCTGATCATGATGGTGGCGCACTCGGAGGCGGTGACCGGCGCCCGCAGGCCGTCCCGGATATCGAGGTACGTTTCGAGCGGCTCGCGGCACGCCTCTACCAGCGCTCCGGTCGCGGCATCAGCCCGGGCATTCCCCATGTGAACGACGTCGATCGCTCGGAGTACATGGGTATCGTCCTGCGGCGTCCAGAACAGCTCGCCAGAGGGCACCTGCTCCGGATCGATCAGCAGGTGAACGCCCGCCGGACTGCGAACGAGCGTGCCGGCATACGGCGACTCTCGCGCCGTCACGCGGCGCAGGGGTGTGAAGGCGATCATGAACGGATCATCCGTCCACCCGGCCATGGCATCGCTCATGCCCTCAGCCTGGACACGCGCTTGCACTCCGAACGCCATGCCCCACCGATCCGGGGATGCGCGCGCCCACGATTCTGTTGGGGAGGAGACTCGGCAGCCCGCCAGCGGATGCGGGGACGCATACAGCGCGCCGCGCCCAGGTACGCTGGAGGGATGGCAGCACGCGCGTCCTCGCCGGAGAAGCGGCCCGGCTTCTTCTCCCAGCTTCGTACCCTCTACACGTTCACTCAGCAGACCTACCGCGGCCTCCCGTGGCTGCTCGTGGGTATCGTGCTCGCGGGCACCGCGCTGGGCGTCGGTCTCGGATTCCTCATCCCGCCGGTCGCTGTCTGGAGTGTCATCCTGTGGGGCGTTACGGGGCTCCTCTTCGGCATTCTGATAGGACTCACCGTCACGACCCGGTTGTCGACACGCGCGATGTACAAGCGCATCGACGGTGTGCCCGGGGCGACCGGCCACGTCATCTCCACCTCTCTCGGACGCTCGTGGCAGGCCAACGAGAACCCCGTCGGGGTCAACCCCAAGACGCAGGAAGCCGTCTACCGGGTGATCGGCCGCGGCGGCGTCGTGATCATCGGCGAGGGCTCACGCGGACGTCTGACCCGGCTGGTCAACGACGAACGTCAGAAGGTGCAGCGCGTCGCATCCGGCGTCCCGCTCACGGTGCTCTATGTCGGGCACGGTGACGAGGATGTGCCGATCTCCCAGCTGTCAGCCACGATCAAGAAGATCCCGAAGAAGATCGACCGAGCCACAATGGCCGCCGTCATCAAGCGTGTCGACTCGGTGTCGCAGTCGCTGACGTCCCTTCCCATCCCGAAGGGCATCGACCCGACGAAGGTGCGCGCTCCCCGCCCGCGTTAGCTCTCGGCCTCCCGCAGTTCATCGTCTGCGTGGGGCGGCGCTCCGTCTCAGCGGCTGCGAAGCAGAACCGTCCCCGCGGCCTTGTCGTGCAGCCCCCGTTGGTCGGGATCCCAAATGACGGCAGGAATCACGACGATCAGCAAGAGCGTGCGCAGCACGGGCCGCCACAGTCCCACCCAGCCACCGTCGACGCGCTGCAGCGTCAAACCGAAGATCCGGTGCCCGGGACTGCCCTGCAGCGTCGGCAGGAACGCGATTTGGATGAGGGCGAAGATGCCGAGAATGGCAAGCGGGTCCCACCCGAAGAACCCCGAGATCAGGTACGCGGCGCCGTAGTCGACGAACAGCGCACCCACGCGGCGGCCGAGCCGCCCGATCGATCCGGGACCAGACTCCGGCAATCCGAGGCGTTCACCGGGGTACTCCTGGGCAGTTGAGGTCACTGAAAAAGCCTATCTGGGCGTGCCGGTTTGGCAGCCTCGTAACATGCCCGAAACAATAGGGACACGGCAGGGCAATCCCTGCGGACTAGCGTTTTGGGAAACCCGACACGGGTATCACCACGCCCTACCTCTGGAGTCTTCATGTTCAAAGATTCATCCGAGGTGCTGAAGTTCATCAAGGACGAGGACGTCAAGTTCCTCGACATCCGTTTCACGGACCTCCCCGGTGTGCAGCAGCACTTCAACATTCCGGCATCCACCGTCGACGAGGACTTCTTCACCGTCGGCCAGTTGTTCGACGGATCCTCGATCCGCGGCTTCGCGAACATCCACGAGTCGGACATGCAGCTCATCCCGGATGTCACCACGGCGTACCTCGACCCGTTCCGCGACGCCAAGACGCTGATCATGGTGTTCGACATCTACAACCCGCGTACCGGCGAGATTTACCACAAGGACCCGCGCCAGGTCGCGAAGAAGGCCGAGAAGTTCCTCGCGTCCACCGGCATCGCCGACACGGCGTTCTTCGCCCCCGAAGCAGAGTTCTACATCTTCGACGACGTGCGTTACGAGGTGAAGCAGAACTCGAGCTTCTACTCCGTGGACTCCTCCGAGGGCGCGTGGAACTCCGGCCGCGAAGAAGAGGGCGGCAACCTCGGCAACAAGACCCCGTACAAGGGCGGATACTTCCCCGTCTCCCCCGTCGACAAGACGGCTGACCTCCGTGACGACATCTCGCTCCGACTCATCGAGTCGGGACTGGAGCTCGAGCGCGCTCACCACGAGGTGGGTACCGGCGGTCAGCAGGAGATCAACTACAAGTTCGACACGATGGTTCACGCCGCCGACGACATCTTGAAGTTCAAGTACATCGTCAAGAACGTGGCCGAGCAGTGGGGCAAGGTTGCGACCTTCATGCCGAAGCCGCTCTTCGGCGACAACGGATCGGGTATGCACACCCACCAGTCGCTGTGGCTCGAGGGCAAGCCCCTCTTCTACGACGAGGCCGGCTACGCCCAGCTCTCCGACACGGCCCGGTGGTACATCGGTGGCCTGCTCGCTCACGCCCCCGCGGTGCTCGCGTTCACCAACCCGACGCTGAACTCCTACAAGCGTCTGGTCAAGGGCTACGAGGCCCCGGTCAACCTGGTGTACTCGGCCGGTAACCGTTCGGCAGCCGTCCGCATCCCGATCACGGGGTCGAACCCGAAGGCCAAGCGCCTCGAGTTCCGCGCTCCCGACTCGTCGGGTAACCCCTACCTCGCTTTCGCGGCACAGCTTATGGCTGGCATCGACGGCATCCTCAACCGCATCGAGCCGCACGAGCCCGTCGACAAGGACCTGTACGAGCTGCCCCCGAGGAGGCCAAGCTCATCCCGCAGGTCCCGAACTCGCTGCTGGACTCGCTCGACGCCCTGCGCGCCGACCACGAGTTCCTGCTGCGCGGCAACGTGTTCACGCCTGAGCTCATCGAGACCTGGATCGACTACAAGTTCGAGAACGAGATCCAGCCGATGAACGCACGTCCTCACCCCTTCGAGTACGAGCTGTACTTCGGGGTCTGATTCCGGGAGGCCCTCAGAGCCACACTTCCGGTCTCTGAGCCCAGCAATTCACTGAGCCCCAGGCGGCAGTTGCCGTCTGGGGCTCAGTGTACCTCTGGACGTTTACGGACGGCTACGGGGAGTAAAACGGACAGGTTTTCGGACAGCGCGGATGCCCGCTTCGACACTGGTTCCTCGCTATACATTGACGCCATAGAGTGACTCGATGCCTACGCCGCGAAGGCACATACGACGCGCGCGGGCAAGCAGAGCAGCTCACCCGGCCCCGGACGCGAGGACTTCAGCGCACTTCGATGAGCAGTAACATGAGCAGCATCAGCCATCCCGGTCTCTCCTCTTCGGTTGTCCAGGCGCTCGCTCGCCGCACGCCGAGCAGGCATGGCACCGCGTGGAGCATCGCTGAAGGAAGTGTGCGCTGAGCTGACTACTCGGCAGGCAGCGCCCTCACGAGCGCCTCGATAACCTGCTCGAATCGTTCGAGCGTCGCCACGGAGAGTCCCTGGATTGACCGGTCGAGGTTGCGCAGGAACACCGCGGCGACGTGGCCGTGGTTGAACTCCTTGCCGATCTTGCGCGTGATCCGCGCGACGATCCGGTCCTTGCCGGACAGGTCGGAGAGCTTGAGGCTAACGCCGTATGCCTCGTTATAGAACGCGAGGTACTCGCCGGGCTCAAAAAGATCCTCGATGTCAGGCGTCGGCGGGGTCGCATAGTTGTCGAGGCTGATGACCCTCGCCGCATCGAGCCGCCCGCGCTTGATCGTGTTCTCGATCTTCTGCTTGTCGGAGCTGCCGTCCAAGAGCACGACCACATCGAGCTGCCCTCCGAGCAACGCAAGGAAGGTGGGGATGTTGGTTGCACCGCCAGCGGGGAGCAGACGAGCGGACTCGGGAATGGAAGCGCGACCGAGAGACGAGAGGTGATCCGAGATGGTGCTGAGGTAGATGAAGTCGGACACGCCCTCGATGAGGATGTTCCGGTTGCCGATGAATAGGTTGTGCGCGATGTCGTAGCCAAGCGCGGCCTGGAGCGGGAACAGCGTGTCCGGGTCCTTGACGACTCCGGCATCGGGAATGACCGCTGAGCCGAGATCGGGCCCCTGATCCTCCACGATGCGGACCTGATTGAGGCGCGGCGTCTGGACGAGGAACGGCGAGTGCGTCGAATAGAGCACCTGACGGTCGGTGGCGAGCCGGGACTCGATCGTGTTCAGAAGGTCGATCTGCGCGCGTGCATGCAACGAGAGACCCGGCTCGTCCAGCAACAGGATGAGATTCTTGTCCTTCTCGAACTCGAGGAACGACGCGAGGAACGACACAAACCACTGGAAGCCAGTGGAGCGGCGGTCCAGGCGGCTGCTGAAGTCGTGCCGCGAGTCCTCGACTCGAAACTGGAGATACCGCTTAATGACCGGCGCTGCCGTCCGTGGGTCGGTTTCGACCTGATCCTCGATGCGGACCGCAAGTTTAAGGTGATCGTTCTGCTTCCAGTGCTCCTTGACACGGCGGGTCAGCAGACTGGACGCGGCCTCCAACTCGGCGTTCGACTTCTCGAAGTCCCAATCCTGCAAGGTCTCTGGCACTGCACGCGCCAGCCGGAGGAAGTCGGCCGCGGCGGCCAGTTCCTCTTCGGCGTCGGGATCATTCAGTGCGCTGAAGACCTCATCGAGGTTGTAGCGGCCCCGCAGCGACGAGTAGGAGCTGAAGTAGAAAGTGCGGGGAATGCGCTCGCGGACAAAGGCCTGGACTGCGGTCGTCAGATTCGCCGCTCCGCCCAGCTTTTCGGACAGCGTCTCTTTCGCCGCGGCCGCGTCCTTCGCTACGGCGGTCGGCTCGCCGTCTGTATTGGTGCCGGCGGCAACCTTGTCGAGCGCCGTGGAGACTTCGGTCGTGGTGGTCGGGCTGCCAATGGCCTTTCCCAGCCGTTCGGAGAGCCCGGCGATGAACGGGGCGACGAATGCGGCCTGCTCGATGTGGGCTTCGATGGTGAGGGTCTTTGGCTTGGCGTAGCTACGCGACACGGTCACGTGGCGGTCGGACAGCACCCCGGCGCCGAAGCCGGCTTCGAGTTCAGCGACCTCGTCGTGGGAAAGCTCGAATGTGGCCGTGACCGGGACGGCGCTGTTGATCTCGCCGGTGATCTCGTGCTCCTTCTTCAGCCACCGCGGGTACTCGTCGAGCAGATCGAGCGCGAACGACGGCTTGGCGGGGTTGAGGTGATGGAGCGCCTGAAGGATCGCAGACTTACCCGACTCGTTCTTGCCGACCAGGGCTGTCACCGAATCCACCGGGATCTCCCCCGAGTCGATGATGTTGCGGAACAACCTGACGTGGAATGACTTCAGCTTCATCGCACCCGCCTTTCTGCGTGTCTGAAGACTAGCGGGCACCTCAGACACAGCCAGCCGCATGCGACGTCGAACGGCACGCAAAGATGCTGCGCTGGTTCCGGTACCGCGAGCGTGTCAGGCGCGCGACGAGATGAGCAGCGGGGCGTCCTCGCTGATTGCGTAACCCGTCGACTCACGCTCGGCGAGTCGACGGTCACGCCGCTCGGCGACGCGCGCCCGGATCAGGACGATCATCGTGATCGGCCCGTTGACGAGGAACTTCAGTGCGTTCCAGATGAAGAGCAGCACGAGCAGGTTCAGCCAGCCCGGCCCGCCGTCGGCGATCCAGACGGTCAGGAGCCACGCGCCGAGCAGGTACGGCGCGGCGATGAGCATGGCGGGCACGCCCCACTTCAATCCGCGCCGCGTCCGCAGCGCGTTGAGCAGGATGTTCGTCGGCATGTACGTCCGCAGGAACAGCCGAACCCGGATGCTGAGATTCCAGAGCAGTCGGAGCATGATGTCCGCCTCCTGAGAGGGTGCGTAGCTCCGCCGAGGAGGTAGATCATGTGGTGAGCGTCCCGAGGGGACCGTCGCAAGCGACCTAGAAATCGTGGCTACTACCCCGTCAACCAGGGTACGCCTGACCTCGGACACACGGAAGAGCAGCTACAGGCGCGGCGCGGATACCGCGACTGCGCTGACCGTGGACGCCGGTTCTGCTGCGCGTGCCGCGAGCTGTTGTGCGCGTAGGATCGCGGCGCATGCTCGCGCGGCGTCTGTGCGCTGCCGCACGTCGTCGCCGATGACTCCGACCGCGCTGGTCTCGGTGATGCCGTAGGTGTCTCGGTAGGCCGCGACGGTGCGCGCCTCGCGTCGCCAGATCGCGGCAAGCTGCGGATCGGCGGGCTCTGGGCCGAGTTCCGCGGCCCATGCGTCGGACGCCCCAACCGCTTCGGAGACAAGTGCAGCGGCGCGCTGCTCGATGAGTACGGCGCGTTCGCGGAGCGCGGCGCGCATGTCGTCGTCCATCGTGCCGAGAGCCGGGGTGATGAGTCCGGCGATAGGTACGGCGGCCTGGCGCACGCGCCCGGCACCGTCCGCTCGGCCGAGGGCACGGATCACCCGTTCGTGGAGCACCGCGGCCACGTCGCCCGCGTCGTCGAGCGGGCGCGAAGCGACGAGCGCGCGCAGCAGGCGCTCCGTGTCGTACCCGTCCGCCTCGGCGCGACGCAGCTCGGCACCGAGCACACCGAACGCGGTCGATCCAATGGCGGCGTCGGCTTCGGCCTCGGTGAGTCGGGTCGCGCGCACGAGGGCTTCCCAACGTGGTTGCTGTGCGGCGGCGGCAATGGTCTCGTACTCGGCGGCGAGCTGGCCGACCGAGCACCAGGCGTCCTGCTCGGCGGCGATCATCTGGCGGGCGGAGAGTTCCGCTCCAACGTGCTGGAGCACCCCAGCGAGCACCTTGCGGGCCGCGACCGCCTTGGTGTCCTGGGTCGGCGGATGGATGTGGTCGTCGTCGGGACGGTTGATCGAGACGTAGGCGGTGTTCCCGAGCCTTCCGCGGGTCATGGCTACGTAGAAGTTCTCGCGCGTTGCGCCGGGCTCGATGAGCGTGTGCCCGGTGTCGACGGTGACCCCTTGCGCCCGGTACGCGGTGACGGCGTAGCCGAGTTCGACATGCTCGGCGACGTACCCCGCGGGGAGTCGCAGCGTCGCGCCCCAGCGCCGCCTGGCGGGCCGCACCCGCAGCGACCCGTCGCCGCCGATGGCGGTGACCGTCCACCGGCTGCCGTTGCGCACCCATCCGCGCCCGGCGCGCAGCGCGCGGTCGTTGCGGCGGGTGATGATCGCGTCCCCAATGGATGCCTCGGTGCCGTCGTGCAGCCGTACCTCGGCGCGTGCGTCGACCACCTTGGCCAGTATGAGGTCGGCGCGGGCGCGCTGGTTCAGGGTGGTGACCATCGTGCTCGACTCGGCGATGAGGATGCTCGCCAGCCCTGCTCCCCGGTCGCGCTGCCATGCGGCGTAGGCGGCGTCGGCCATGCGCTCGGCTTCGCCCGCGCGGATGCGGCCGTGCGCTTGGTAGGTGTCGATGGCCTCGACACGACCGTTGCGCAGGTCGAGCGTGGCATCCTTCTCCCATGCCGCGGCGATGCGGCGCACGTCGGTCAGCTCGGGCACGTCCTCACGGTCAGCGACGAGCATCCCGAACGCTCCCCCGGCATCGACGGACTGGAGCTGGGCGGGGTCGCCCACGAGCAGCACCTTCGCCCCGGCGTCGGCCGCGACGCGCACGAGCCGGTCGAGGGCAAGCGTCCCGCCGAGCGATGCCTCGTCCACGATCACGAGCTGCCCGGCGGCGAATCCCATGCCGTGGTCGCGGTAGGTCTGCCACCACTTCGCGGTGTTCTCCGTCGGGATGCCCAGGTCACCGGCCAGCACCTCGGCCGCGACCGCGGACGGTGCCAGGCCGACGACCGAGCCGTGCCCGTGCTCGGCCTCCCATGCGCGACGCAACGCGCGCAGCGCGGTGGTCTTGCCCGCCCCCGCGGGGCCGACGAGCAGGTCGAGCATCCGGCCTGACGACGCAATCGCTGCGAGTGCGGCGCGCTGGTCGTCGCCGAGCGCGCGGCCCCGCTGGGGTTGCAGCGCGTGCGCGATGGTTGCATCCGCCAGGAACGGCGCAACCTGCTCGCGGGAGCGTGCAAGTAGCCGGTCCTCGGCAGCGAGCACCGCGGCACCGCTGTAGCGGGCGGCGTTGCGCGGGCGGAACACGCTCGTCCCGTCCGTGCGCTGGAACGCAACGGGACTGGAGGCCAGCTCGGGCGGGGTGAGCCGGATGGACGCCTGCTCCGCGGCATCGACGATCATGCCAGTGATCGCCTCGCGATCCTCCGTGGCGGCGAACCGCCAGCCCATCGTCTGCCGCGCGGCTTCGGCGTAGAGGTTCCAGTGGCTCCACGTCGTGCGCTTCTCCGCGACCGCTGCGACCACCGCCGCGCCGAGCCGAGCAATCCGCTCCACCGGCACGTCCTCCGCCCGCAGCAGCTCCACGGGCTCGACTGCCACGGCTCCCCGTGCCCATTCGGTCGCGTCCCGGCCGAGCACGCGGCTCGCGCGAGTGCGCCACTCCTGGGTGAGGTCGGCGAGCGGGCGGACTTCCTTGTCGGGCCGGGTCGCCAGCGTCGCCTGCTGCCGCAGCCGGATGATCGTCTCCCGCGAGGGCGCGTGCCCGTGCGTGGCCTCGTACTCGGCGATCAGGCTGTCCTTCTCAACGTCGATGTGCCGCGACCGGGACGAGAACTCTGCGACCAGTCCCTCCGGCACCGTGACGACCGACCACACCGGGTTGCGATCGGCCCCGCGGTCCCGCCTCTCCCAGCCGACGCCGAGCGCACGGGTGAGATGGTCGGCGAAGACCGCGTTGTGCAGCTCGCTCAGCGCCACGGTCGCCGCGTGCAGTGGCCGGCCATCCAGCGACCGCCACTTGCCGTCGAACAGGGTGCGCACCTTGTTGCTCACCACGACATGCGTGTGCAACTGCGGATCCCCCGCCCGCGAGTCGAAATGATCGAACGCGGTTGCGATCAGCCCCATCACCTCGGCCTGTGCAACCGCGCCGTCGCGCGAGGTTGCGCCCGAGCGCGTGGCCGCAAGCTCCCACTCCATGAACGCAACCACCTCTGCAACCGCAGCGTGGTGCGCCTCGGCGATGCGCGCTTGGGTCGCCGCGTCCGCAACACCCCACAGCACGGAAGCGGACTTCGGCAGCGAGAACGTGAAGTCATATCCCGCGACCGCCCGCCGCGATGTGCGGGCCGCTTCCTCCGCTTCGATCACGATGACCGCCTCGGCGCGCTTTGCCGCGCCCAGCGTCGGGTCGAGCCGGGCGAGCCGCGCTGCGATCCGATCCTCGACGCTCGGGAACACCGGGTATGACTTACCCAGCGGATCGCCCGTCACTGGGTCGAGGCCCAAGCCGAGCAAGAGCTGAAGCTGCGCCTCGGAAACCTGCGCGCCCTCGTGGATCTCGCCGTTCCCGATCGCCGTCAGACCGCTGCCTATCCAGCGACCGGGCGGGGTGCCCTGCTCGGCGTAGTAGCGGGTTAGCGACGTCGACAGCGACCGCTCGCCGTCGGCGGACGCCACGGTGCGCAGCAGGTACTTGTAGCCATCCCCCGCGCCCATGACCCGCATCGAAACCGACATCCGGCACCGCCTCTCTCCTCAGAGAGGTGGGCCACTGACCCCGCTCCCGCGCGGGGTCGGCCTGGATGTGCAAGACGTGTACACGGCCGAGTGAGCAATTCGTACTGATCGCCTCTGCTAGACAGGACGACGTGCATGAATGGATCGAGGGCTCGACAGGGCGAACCGTTGTCCTGCTGGGCGCTGGCGCATCCCAGCCATTCGTTCCCATGTCGAGAGCCCTGACACCCCTTGTCATCGAGTACCTCGACGAGACCTACACCGCCGACCTACCCTCGCATCAACTCTGGCGCGCGATCAGCCCCGAGGCGAGGTTACTCGGCGATGACATTGAGTATCTGTACCAAGCAGTCGAGACCCTGGGCTACCAGGAGAGCGACCCAACCCGACACTGGATCGAAGGGTTCCGCCGTCTCGGCCCGTATGACGAATCCGAAGTTGGCCGAAGAGAGTTTGCACGAGACGCTCGATTCATCACGAGCACGATCGCGTCGGCTGCGTACGGCATTATCCGGGAGCGATCCGCGTCTGCCAGCACCGATCACTTCTCCTCCCTTCTACGTGCGGGGGTGGCCGGGATCGTCACGCTCAACTACGACACCATCCTCGAAACTTCCGCTCGGGTGCACGGCATCCCGCTCAGCACAGGTGCCGAACAATGGGATGCGGGATCGCGGTGGTCGTTCCCCGCAGGCCACCTCCCGCTGCTCAAGCTCCACGGTTCAGTCAATTGGCGAGCGTCCCGCGTCGTTACGCCTACCTGGCAGATTCCGCGCGTCGGCCTCTATGAGGTTGACGATCCCGCAGCCGCCGCACCGAACGGACGGATCGACGCGAATCTCGTGTTCGGCGGTGGCAACAAGTTGCGCCCGGATGGACCCTGGCCGGCTCTATTCGCAGCATTCGAAGACATCCTCGCCGCAGCTGACGTTCTCGTCGTCGTGGGCTATTCGTTCCGCGACCCCCATGTCGACCTAGCGATGCGACGGTGGGTCGCAGGCGGCGGCGAGCGAAAGCTCATCGTCATCGATCCTTATCCGAATGACAGCGCACCGATGCAGTCAAGCTTCGGAAGCTTCCGCTACGCGCTCGATCCCGACTACGTCGCAGCGGACGGAACGGAAGGCCTGCTTCGGGGGCGCGACGGTCGCCGCATGGCACTAGTTCGCGAAGGCGTCACGAGCGGCCTCCCCCAGGTATTTGGGGATTGACCAGCTCATGAAGCTGAGTCCGGGACGTTGGCGAAAGCTATCGGCCCACCAACTACCTCCGACGCGTTGGCCCTGTCAACGAACCGTTCCGCGAGAGTCGCTCGGGCGAGGTCGGCCGGGAGAGCCGCCGAGAATTTCAGCCCCGACACCGCGTCCGGTGCGATGAACGGCAGGGCCTCACCTAGCGCGGATCCCCGAAATTCCGCAAGATCAAAGGCTGGAGCGAAGCGCATCGACTCGTTCGTCGACCTCGCCTCGAACTCATTGGGCAGCGCGGCTGCAAGGGTCTCGTGCGCACGCAAGCCCGCCATGCTCCACAGCACGACATCCTTTTCGCCGCGAGCAAGCACAAGACCCGCCGGATCGACGCGCTCGCTCCAGACCCCGCGAATGGTGCCGAGCGCATCGACCGCGCGCTGCGACATCGACGCCGGCGGATCTTCACCGAGAAGCACTTCTCGTCGCGCGCGCACCATCTCGAACGACTCCGGCAGGGGCTCGGATGACCACCGCACCTTGCCCCGATCAGCCTCGGGCTCGACGTCGACGCGGTGCCGTTGCCAGTCGACGGCGACAACCTTCCAGGCGTGGCCGGCGAGCAGCAGCGGCTTCTCGCCACGGATGACAGCGGCGTTGAGCGAGATGGGTGAAACGCCGCCAATCTCCTTTCTGCCGTGGAGCACGGTCAACTCCAAGTCAGCAATGAAGGTACTCAGCAACTCCAGGAAGTTCCGTCCACCGAAATCGCGCTCGGCGGAAGGGCCGATGAAGAGCCATCCCCCGTCCTCAGCGAGGTACCCAGAGGAGGCCAGGTATTCCAGCACCTCGGCCCCGTCTGCCATGACGGGGCTTCCAGCCCACCATTCCTGCCAGCGTGCCCGCGCGAATCGCCCTTCCTGAAGAGCGAGCGCGAGGAACTGTTGAGCGGCGATGTGCCTGGGCGCTGGCGGCGGCGTGACAGGCTCGACGAAGCCCTGCCCCCAGAGGTGAAGCAATCCTGCGGCACGAAGGAACGTCTCATGCTCCGTCGCCAAGAAGAGAGCATTCCTGGAGGCCCCTGCCCGCCGCCCTGTGCGGCCGAGTCGCTGCAGGAACGACCCGACCGAGCGCGGCGAGTCGAGTTGAATCATGCGATCGAGGTCGCCGATGTCGATGCCAAGTTCGAGGGTCGAGGTCGACACGATGACGCAGTCGCGAGCTTCGGCGAACGCCGTCTCGCTCTGCCGCCGTTCGTCCAGTGATAGTGACGAGTGCGAGATGAACGTTGTGACGCCTTGATCGCGCAGCCCGAAGGTGAGTTGCTCCGCCTGCGCACGGGACTCGCAGAACACGAGCCGCTTCTCTCCCGCGTGCAAGGCTGCAATGACGACGGCAGCATTCTCCACCGAACCGACATAGTCGAGCGCGAGGTCGGGAGCAGCAGGCGGATCGCCTGCTGAGATGACACGCCCTCCCACCCCCGCCGCAACGTTTGATCCCTGGTACCAGGTGAGCACATCCTCGGGGTTGCCGAGAGTCGCCGACAGCCCGATGCGCTGGATACGGTGCTCGGCGAGTCGCTGGATGCGTTCGAGTACGGCGACGAGGTGCCAGCCGCGATCCCCCGCAGCGAAGGAGTGGATCTCGTCGGCGATGACGACGTGCAGGTCTCTGAAGAGCAGGCGGTGGTCGACTCGACGGGACACGAGCACCGCTTCGAGCGACTCCGGCGTGGTGAGCAGAATGTCCGGCGGTTCACTCAGGATCGCACGCCGTGCACTGTCTCCGATGTCGCCGTGCCAGAGCGCGACTCGACGGCCAAGCCAGGCGGTGTACTGGTCAAGGCGCGGCAGCAGGTTGTTCAGGAGTGCCTTCAGCGGAGCAACGTAGATGACGCTCAGGCCATGCCAGCCTTCGTCGATCATGCGAGACAGCACCGGGAACGATGCCGCTTCGGTCTTCCCTCCTGCGGTCGGGGCGATGAGGAGGCAGTCAGCGCCAGAGCGCACCGGTTCGATCGAGGCGCGCTGAAGCGGGCGCAGATCCTGCCAGCCGAGGGAGTTCGCGACGTGATATTCGAGCGCGCCAGCAAGCTCGGTGCTGCTAGACATCTATCTGGATCGCGTCGAGACCGCCGATCGCCGCGCGCTCGTCGGCGTTGAGTTCTGCCTCTGCGACCACGATGGCGGATGTCTCGGCGGGCATGTACTCGGGGAACTGCTCGATCTTGTCGAGGATGTCGACGAGCTTCCGGAGATACAGGCGTGGTGCGATGCCGACCTTCCCGCCGAGTCTGCCTGCGACTGTGTCGGCGAGTCCTCCGAGATACCCGTCGGTGACGAGTGCGGCAATACGGTCTGCCTGCGGGCTCCCGGCGGCGTAGATGTCGCGAACACGCTGCCCGAGTTCTTGCAGGCTGTCCCGCTGGAATCCCAGGAGTCTGACCTGCGGTGCTCTCGGGTTGTCCCAGCGCGGATCACCGCTGAAGTCGACGCCGATGCGGGCGGCGAGCGGCGGGAGTCGCTGCACTCCCTGGGTGCCGTCGTAGAACGCAGGTGTGCCAGTGATGAGCACGTAGAGCCCGGGGAATCGTCCGGCGTCGATCTCATCGAGGAGTTGCCGCAACGCATTGAGCGACTTCTCTCGTACATCGCTGCGGACGCGCTGGAGCGTTTCGACCTCGTCGAGGACGAGCACCAGCCCGCGGTAGTCGGAGTCACGGAGCACCGCAAGGAGTCCTTGGAGGAACCCGAGTGCTCCGAAGTGGTCAAGGTCGCCGCGAACCCCGGCGACCCGGCGCACGGATGCCGCGACGTGCGGCTGCCCTCCGAGCCAGGCGGCGAGTCCGTCGGCCGTCTCGATGTTTCCGGTGGTGGTCGCCTCGTGGTAGCCGCGAAGGGCGGCGGCGAAGGCGGGGGCGGTGCGTGACACCGTTGCGAGTCGCTGCTCGAGCAGGGTCTCGGCGCGACGAGCCACCTCGCCGCGATCCGCGGCGTCAGCACCGGCGGCGATGGCGTCCTCTTCGAGGACACGCAACCAGCCATCGATGACTTCGCGGAAGGCGCTCGGGCCTGTTGCCTCGGTGGCGAGATTCTCGGTGATCCGCCGGTAGATGGTCTCCAGCCGATGCAGTGGGGTCTCGGTCTCCGAGATTTGCACCTCGGCGGTGGCGAAGCCGCGCTGCTTCGCCGTCTCGGTAAGCCAGCGGGCGAAGAAGGTCTTGCCAGCGCCGTACTCGCCGCGCACTGCTTTGAAGACGGCTCCGCCATCGGCGGCGACGTCAAGTTCGTCGTTCAGCGCGAGCTGGAAGCGGTCGAGCCCGACGGCCATGACGTCGAGGCCGCGCTGCGGGACGGTTCCGCGCCGGAGCGCGTCAATGATCTCTCGACGTCTGCGTGGGCTGATGACTGTCACGAACCGCTCCCCAGCTCAAACTGCTCGCGGAGCAGCACAACGTCGAGGATCACAGTGACGCCGTCCGCATCGATGTCGATGACCGGGTACCCGTCGATATTGAGCACTCGTCGGAGCGCGGCAAGAAGGCCCGACATTGTCGCGGACGGAATCCCCGCGTTGACAGCGAGGGTGTCACGGTGGGCACGTCCGCCACCGCCGACAAGTGTTGCCACGATGGTCGTCGCGAGGGCATCATCGACGGGGTGGCGGCCAGCGATGCCTCGTCGCGCCTTGTATGTCGCGCTGTCGATCAGTCGCTCGGCGAGACTCCCATCTTGCGGCACGGGGGTCGCGGCAGCTTCGGGCTCGAAGTCGAACAAAGTGGAGCCCGCGGGAACCTTCGGCGCCCTCGGCTTCACCACCTTGGGTGGAGAGGAGGCTGCCTCCGCCACGGGTCTGGCGGGTTCGTTCCACCATGTTGGCTCCTGCGGTGGCGCTTCGACCCATCCCAATGGGTCATGCGCGCCGCGCGGCTTGAGCACAACGATCGGGATCGTGAGTTCGGCGAGCGATGCGCCGCCGTGGTATCCGGCCTTCTTCGAGGCGTAGCGGAGGCCATCGGATACCGCAAGCACAGCACTCCCGCCGGGTGCGAGCACCCTGGGGCCGGTGACGAGGATCTCATCGGCAGATGCCGGGCCGGTCGAGGGGTCGCGCCATCGTGCCGACGATTGAGGCACGCTGCGCAGATCGCTTCCGCGTTCGACGATGTGCCCGTGGTCGGAGGTGAGGATAACGATTCGCCCCGCATCGTGTGCGGCCGCGAGGATCGCTTCGAGGTGGGCGACCGAGTGCAGCGTCCAGCGGAGCGCGTCGACGTCGGCACTGGCAAGGGCGTCGTCGATCGTGTTCAAGACGACACCGACAAGTTTCCGCCCGGCGTCAGCGATCGCATCGGTGACTGCAGGCGGGAGCGCATGCCCAGCTTGGGCGCGAAGGTCATCCTTATGAAAGACGATCCCCCCGGCCGCCGCGGCGAACCGCGCCTTCTCGGTCTGCTGGTTGCCCGCAAGCAGCTCACCAGCGAAGAGCGATGTACGCGAGTACTCGGTGATGGTGGGGAGGACAGCGAATGCTGTACTCCGCCGGAGCGTCGACTCACGGACGAGTTCGATCCAGCCCCGCGCGGGAACCTCGACGGCGAGTTCCACGGCCGTCGGTGCGCTCATCCCGTCGAGCACGATGATGAGGACGCGGTCGCGCACGACAAGCGGCACGACGAGCTGCGACAGAAGCGACTCGACGGGCAGCACCGCGCCGTCCGCCGCAAGCGCCCCTGTGAGCACCTGGGCGGCGGCAGCATCTTGCTCGCGGCGCACATGCTGCACTGCGTGCGCAAGCGCTCGGTACGCGTGCGCGAGGCCACGATCAGTGTCGCCGTCCCAGATGTCACCAAGGGCGCGCTCCGCCCACGCGCCATCCGCCGCATAGGCGAGGATCGCCGCGTTCAGCCCGGCTGTGGGCGTGGTGACCTCACCAAGCCAGCGCACGAGCCGCGCGGCCATCCGCGCGGTGTCATGTGAACGCGCGAATGTGGCGCGAGCCCCGTGCGCTTCGATGGCGGCAAGCGCTGCGTCCACGGCAAGGGAGGCTCGCGCGCCGGGCGCAGCCGCTGCCGCCTCGATCGCCGTGGCGAACTCGGCCACTCGCGCACGAAGGCCCGCAGGCAGGAAGTCGGACGACGCGGCGCCCTCCCCCCAGCCGAGGTCGCCGCAGAGCGCTTCGGCCTGTTCGAGCACCTCGCGGGCGTGCGGATCACCATCCGCAAGCCAGCGCTGTGTGATGAGCTTCGCCGACGCGCCATAGCGCTGCGCGGCCGCGGCGCTCGGCGCGGTGCCGACGTGCTGCTCCGCGCGCACCCGCGCAGCAGCGACCGTCGCATCGGGGGCAACCGAACCGGCAGCCCACAGCTCCCCTACCACGAGCCCAACGGCGATCGCCGAGATTCGTCCCGGCGCACTGGCGGCGCGGAGCGCCATCGCGAGGTGCGGATCGACATGCGCCGCAACAGCCCGGATCAAACCGGCGCGGGCGTCCTCGTCGAGGTCTGTCAGCCGTACTCGTACGCCCAGGTCATCGAGTGGCGCGAGCGCGGTCGAAGATTCGAGAGCGTCGAGCCGGTCGAGCCCGAGCAGCGCGACGAGGATCGATCGCACAACGTGGTCGGCGGAGAGCACCCCGCCCGGAGCCGGGGCGTACCCACGGTCGCGCCGCAGGGAGGTCAAGAGGCGCGGAACCCACGGGCCAAGGTCGCGCACGGGACGAGCTGCGGCATCCCGCACTCCGAAGAGGGCGGGCACGATGTTCCACTCATCGAGGTCGGTGACCTTCTGCTTCTCGGCGTCGAGCACGACGGCTGTTCCCAGCTCAGCCTCCGTGAGGGCGGTGAGCACCGCGACGAACTCCCCCTCGCCTGCCGAACGCATCGCGTCGAGTGCCGCGAGCCCCGAAATGCCCTCCACGACCCGCACTCTTGCGTCCCCGAACTCCAGTACCGGGGCGCCCGACCAGGTGGGCTGGGCGCGCACGAGGATCGTGCGCGAGCGTCGGCGCGTGCCCCCGAGCCACGCGGCAAGGTGCTCGCGCAGGGCGGTCTCGGTGGCGATCGGGGCGGTCATGATCACTCGACCTGCCACGTGATTGTGACACTGCCGTCCGAGCCGGCTTCCTGTTCGATCTCAGCACGCAGTTCCTCGAGCACGCCGCCGAGTTCCGCGACGGAGGCGGTGCGTCGGTGCTGCTGACCCCCGGGTGGAGTCGGTGTCGGTCGCGGAACGGGTGCTTGAACCACGAGCGCGCGCGCCTTCGCCGCGACATCACGGAGGCGGGGCTCAAGCGGCACGACCGACTCGTCGACGTTGGCGGCCTCACGCAACAATCCGAGTGCCGCCTCGAACCCAGCATCGCCGCGCGACTGCGCCGCCCGATGATCCCCCAGTCGAGGCCGGCCAGCTCACGGGAGAGTCGCTCGGCTGACCCGTGCGCACTCCCGAAGGCGGTGAGTTCGGCGGGAAGGTCGAAGGTGGCGAGTGTCTCGATCAGTGACTTGTCGCCACTCGCAGATGACAGTGATTTGACGAGTTCCACGACACGACGGGAGGTGGCGAGACGGCCGGTCGCGCCGGTCTTGTCGATGCCGAGCATGTCGGCATGCGCCTCAAGCTGGCCGACCAGAGCGCCGATCTGGCTCCCCGCGAGCTGCGTGCGGATGACCCCAGCGAACCGCGAGACGGCGCGCGGAGTGAGGTTCACCTCACGCGCGACGCCGAAGACCGACCCGGCCCGCTCCGCAGCGAGGCTCCAGTCCGCCTCACTCGGCAGGTTCGCCTTCCGTGGAGTCGACCCGTCCGGCAGCGTGCCGATCGCGGGCGTGCCCGCGCCCGTGAACTCGTAGTTGCCGAGCAGCGCCCAAGTGATGAGGATCGCGTCTTGCATCCCCCTCGTCAGGCCCCAGGGGGCGAGCTTTGCACGCAGCCCCCCGACGGTGATCGCCGTGCCGAGCTCGCCCTCCCAACGAGCGAGGTTGGCGCCCCATCTGAAGTTCGCGGCGTCGACGACGAGCACGTTCTCGTTTCGTGCTCCGAGCCCGAGGGGCACGATGATGTCTTGCGCGAGTCGCTGCTCCACGGCGGCGAGTCCCTGCCGGCGGCCACCCGCCTCAACCGTCGAGGTGACGAGCGCGAGCGCCTCGCCGAGTCGGCGATCCGTGACCTCATCACTGCCGAGGTCGGGGTGCTCCGGGAACTCATGCTTCCACGCCGTCTCCAGCGCATGCCGCAGACCGGTGAGCAGGGTGCCGGTCGGGGGCGGCGCGATCGTGAGCCCAGGTATCAGCGCGGAGTAGATCTCGTTCCCGCCAAGATCGCTGCCGACATTCGCCTCGTCGGGAGCGTTGACGCCGTAGGCCTGCCGGAGCGCCACGGCCAGCACCTCTCGCAGCGTGCGCCGCTGGGATTCAAGTGTCTGGCGAGCGGGCCCACGATCAGCCTGGGCTAGGTGGTCGGCGTTCTGGTCGAAGCGACTGCCGGTGAGCAGATACTCGAGCAGCACAAGCTTGCCGAGGTCGCCTTGGCGCGCGTCGGAGAGGAAGTTCGGAATCCACGCGATGGTGTTCGCCGAGCGTCCGCCTTCGCGGAGCTTCCGGAGCCGTGCGACATCGTCGGCCGGTGAGTGGGTCCCGCTGTCGTAAGGGAAGTCGATGACGGCGTGCCACTCGCTGTCACCGTGGATGAGGTCGCTTTCGAGCACTTCGGCCTCATCGCGGACGTTGCCGAACTTCACCGTGACCGTGCGCTTGTGGCCACGCCAGACGTGCGGCAGTTGGCGTCCGACGAGATTGTCGGGCGGAAGCTGGAGCTCTTCGGCGATGAGCTTGCGGATGAGTTCCCGACGGGTCTGCTGGTTGTCTTCGGTGCGGACTCGGTCGAGGATCGAGTCGTAGTCGACGCCGCTGAGGGTTGCGGTGATGATCGGGTCGGCCCCGTCGCCGATATGGATTTCGCCGAACTCGCCCGCCCAACCCCGCACGAGGCTAAGCACCTGCTCCGCCTCGGTGCCGGGGATAAAGGCGTCGATGGTGCCCCAATTCAGGGCCGCGAGCTTCGCTGCGGTGAGGTTTTCCAATGACTTCGCCTCGGGCGCGAGCGCGGCGATCAGCACGGTCTTCGCCAGCCGGTCTTCGGTGACGAACGCGTGGCCGCGAGGAAGCCCGGCGATGTCGCTCTCGGCGAGCCCGTGCTTGCGGAGCAGGTAGAGCAACATCTTCGTCCGGTAGAAGCGGGCGGAGATCGCGAAGTGCTGCTTCATCTCTTCGGTGAGCGGCTGCGAGCCGCCGAGCACCACAGGAGCGTAGAGGTCGCCGACGGGGATGACGTCCCGCACGAGCAAGCTGTCGCGGCCACGGCTGAGCAACTCGGCCATGAGCTTGAGCGCGGTGCGCTCGCGCTGCATCAGGCTGGAGAGGGCGACCATCGTGTCGACGAGTGCAGGGCTGAAAGGGTAGACATCAGCGAAGGCCCGCTCGTCGGAGTTCGCGTCATCGCTGAGCAGGTAACCCCACGCCGCATAGTCGCGCTTGACCTCGGTGAGCGCCTGGCTGAGCGTCGCAGCGGCGGCGGGTGAAACCGGCTGGAGGAGTCGTTGTTTGACGATCTTCGGCAGGTCGGCGGCCTGAAGTCGGATCTTCGAGAAGCGATCCTCCCAGTACTGGAAGAGCTGCCCCTGGGCGACCCGCTGCGCGCCCGCGACATGCGAGCCGAGGAAGTCGCGCAGGTCGCGCTGCCGGGCGAGGAACGAGGCGATCGGGATCGGGAGGTTCGCGGCCGCATTCTCGGCGAGCTGCACGACCTTCTCGATCTCACCCTGCACCCATGCCTGGTCGGCGAGGTGCTGGCCGAGCCAGAGTACGATCTCATCGATGAGGAAGACAAGCCCCTGATAGCCGATCGACTTCGCGTGCGCAGTCAGCGACTGCAAGCCTTCCTTCATGGGCAGCCACTCACCGGAGCGTCCGTAGCCGCCAAAATAGGCGGCCACGAGGTCGCCGACGAGCCGATCCCGATCCGCATGTCCGGGTGCTTCCGACGCGGCGGCGTCGAAGCTCGCCGCATCCCATGCTCCGCCGAGGTCGCCCCAGCCGGAGTCACCGCTGCCGAGGCCCTCGAAGAAGGGCTCATCGCCCATGCGTGAGCGCAACCCTCGCGCGTCGGCGATCAGCGAGTCACTCGCGTGGAGCACCGGCGGAGGGGCGTCAGGGTGCCTGCGGGCCACGGTGTCGAGGTATCCGCCGAAGATCGCGTCCTCGAAGGAGCGCGCCCCGAGCAGGTTGTAGTCGAGCACGAGGAGATTCCGCTCCAGCGTGTCCTGCCGGGCGGCGACGATAGGCGCGAGGCCAGGGATTTGCCGGGCGGGGATGCTGCCCGAGAGCAGCAGGTGGAGCACCGCCATGTAGTGCGACTTGCCGGAACCGAACGAGCCATCGAGGAATGCGCCGCGGGAGGACTGCCCGCGCAGCGCGCTCGCGACGAGGTCGAGCCCATCGCCGATCGCGCCCGCGATCGCGTCGGTGACGACGTAGTCCTTGATGGTCTGCTCGTGCCGGGCGACACCTTCGTCGAGCTTGATGACGAAGTCGGCGGCCTCGACCCGCTCGGGCAGGTGGATGAGGTCGCGCAGGGGCGAGTTCAGGGTGTACTCGGTCATGATGCGCTCCTCCTCCCGCGCGCGGGAGCCGCTGGCCGCCAGGCGGCGACGGCATCTCTGCCGAGGGCGAGTCGGCCGAGCAGCGTGGTGGTGATACCCGCGACTGCTGTGGCGGGGCTGACGCCGGTGCGGGCGTCCAACTCATCGTGCCACTGCTTCAGCCACGGCTCGATCTCGATGAGCGCACCGACGAGCGGGATGACCTGCTCGTCGGGTGCCCCGGCACGCGACAGGTCGTTCGCAAGTCGGGCGATCGCCTGCCCGCGCTCGCCGTGATCCCACCCGGCCCACCCATACAGCTCGGTTGCGTCGTCGACGAGCTTGCTGCCGGGGAATGAGATGAACCGCTCCTTCGGGACGTCCAGCTTGCCGCGCGCCGACCAGTACGACGTCCTGAGAAAATCTGCGGGCGCGTACTTGGGCGGCACCGGCACGTCGACACGTTCGCCGCGGTCCTCGGCTCGCTGCAACTCCCACGTGCGCTCCCATATCCGGAACTTCTCGATGCCGGATGGCTTGTACCTGAGCGCCGCGAGCCCCGGAACGGCCTCACCCGCGAGGAGCTTGCCGACCTCAGCGGTGAGGTCGTAGTCCTGCGAACCGGTGTGGATGACCATCAGCTCACGGAACCGCTCGTCGCGCCGCAGCTCATCCGCAACCTGCGCGCCGGAGCGCACCACCGGGCGACCAGAGCCGTCATGCCACAGTTCGGGTGCTTCGAGACGGTCGAGAAGTGCGATCCTTACGGCATCGGCGACAAGTTGATCCCAGCCTTGGGTCTCCCACTTCCGCTTGAAGTCCGGTGTTTCGAGCAGGCGGACGGATGAGTTCGCGTCGATTTCAGCGAGACGACGCTCTACAAGTTTCGCGTAGTCAACGTCCGCGAACTCAGGCACGGCATCCGTGGTCACGCTGGCAAACTCATCGAACCAGCGAGTTACGAGCTCACCGGCAGCCACTCGTCTGGCGAGCCCGATCTCTACGGGTCGTTCGCCGACCAACAACACCTGCTGAACCTGATCGGCAGATAGTGCCTCAAGCTCAGTAAGCCCGTACGCGTGGTAAGCCGCCCAATCGAGTTCTTCCTGAAGCGCGATCATCAGCGCGCGTATGTTCCACCAGCGCTCACCTGCACTTCTCAAGGCACCTGCGAGGCGCTCTGACGCTTCGAACGCGCTCGGCAACAAGCTCGCACTTTCCTGAGCCAGTTCGTCAAGTCGAGCTGCGTACTTCTTCAACGAGGTGGGTGTAAGAGGAAACTCATGGAGTTTCGTGGCTGTGAACTCATAGAAGTCGCGCCACTTCTCGTCCTTGCTACTGCCTCCGCCGGGGCCGCCCTTGTTGTGGCTGACCTGCTTGAGCCAGAAGCAGGCGACAGAGGAGTTGAGCACACCGAGCAGGTCGTAGTGGTCGTCCTCGGTCGCTCCCCCGGCAGCTTGATCACGGGCGCGGACTTATTGAAGACTCCTGGCTCCCGTGTGAGAACGAAATGATTGTGCGTTGCAACGAAGGCGAACGTGATGAGACGATCCGAGTTGAGCCGCGGGTGATGAACAAAGGCATACTCACCCCACCACTGTCCCCGCTCGGTCGGAGTCTGCCCAAAATAGATCACCGCGTCAAGCGAGCTACGATACGGCCAATAGCTTGCCGAGTTCCGCTTTGAATCCGGAACGAGGTAAGGGTTCAGCACCAGTCGAGAATCCTGCACACCCCAGTCGCGAACCCCCTGCCCTTCTACATATGGACGCGCCGGGATGGACTCCCAGCGCATTGATCCGGTCGGAGAATCACGGACGTGAAAATCGTCCAACCCCGTTATCGCTACGAAGCCGATGTTCTCGGCGACGTGCCCGAGTGTCACGCTGCTACGGCGCTCAATGGACTCCTTCAGACCTGCCGCCCCGCCGCCCGAGAGCGACCACGGGAACACGGCGTAGGTCACACGTGACATGTCTGCAACTGAGACGAATGGGCCCTCGTAGCCGGGGCGATCGAGATGCTCGACGATGTCCCGCCAGACGGCACCGTCGGCGGGAACAGCCGGTTGACCGGGTTCGCCCCGCACACCGAGCACTGCCCGAACCGAATCGAGGTGTGGTTTTCGCGGCCGCCCGATGAGAACGACGGTCGGGGTGCCGTGGCCAGGGATATACGCACCGGAGGTGTCGATGATGTGGCTGAGGTCGACGTACTCCGGCGACATGCCGGTGAACGTGCCGGACAGGAACTGCTCGATGAGCTTCTTGCCGAACTCTCGCTTCATGAACGAGTTCGACGTGATCTGCCCCACGTAGCCTGCGCCGCCTCCGTTGCCCCGCTTCGCGAGGCGGAACAGCAGTTCCATGAACGGCACCGACAGCGCGTACTTTCCGTGGCAGGTCGAGTACAGCGCCCGGTACTGGTCGCGAAGCTTCGCGTCCGGCGGCTGGATGTACGGGGGGTTCGCCACGACAACGTGGTATTGGTCTCCGGCGAGGATGCCCGCGTACTCGCGCAGGTCCTCGGTGTCGTACTCGAAGTACTCGCCGTCGCCCAGGTCAAGCGTGGCCGACGGGTTCACGCTCCCGAGCAGCGAGTCGCCGATCGCGAGGTGGTAGCGGAACGCGGGAGCGGCGGTCAGTGTGCGGATACCCGCCGCTTTGATCGCGGCCACGGTGAGACGGAAGCGTGCGATCGCGATCGCGAAGGGGTTGAGGTCGACGCCGTGGATCGAATCGAGGGCGCGCTGCACACGCTCGCCCTTCTCCACACCGGGTGCGGTCTCCGCCCACGCCGCCGTGAGCCGGTCGAACGCGCCGAGCAGAAAGTGACCGGAGCCGCACGCCGGGTCGATGAGTTTCAGGCCCGTCAGGCCGAACTCGGCGATCGCAGGGGTCAGGGTCTGGCCGAGGATGAACTCCTCCACGAAGACCGGGGTTTGCAGCAGCGCGTAGGTCTTCTTCGCGTAGCCGGAGAGATCCTGATAGAGGTCACCGAGGAAGCGAGTGCCGAGGTCGGGGTCGCTGAAGTCGTGCACCAACTCGCCGCCAGGGGTCGTCCGGCGGAAGAACGCGATCAGGGCGTCCGACGCGGCCGCGGAGATCGGAGCGTGCCACACCGGCGAGTGGTCCGGGTCGACGAGCGGTCGACCTGCCGGCAAATCGGCGAGAGTGTGGAACGCATCCTGCAGCCAGTCACGGCTGGTGGCAGTGGGAGAAGCCGCGTAGAACGCCTGCTCGCTCTCTACTGCCCGCTCCAGCCCGTCTCCGGGGCCGCGATCCACGGCAGCGCGACCGGGCGTGCGTCACGCTGCGCACCGGCGAGGAGGCCATTGTCTTCCGCAAAGCGGATGAACACACTCGCGATGATCCAGGCGACCGCGGCCTGCGACACCTCGCCGTCGCGCCAGTCGATCCAGGCGAGGCCGGTGCGCTCCCGGCGCATCGCCGCGTCGTACTCGTCACGGAGTCGCTTACCCCACGGGTTGCTCGCGTCCTCGGCACGAGCGCGGAGATCCGACTCAAGCGCCTTCAGTTCGCGCTTGAGGTCGGCAAGGAGGAGTGGGGAGTCGATCACGTGCGGCCGATCTTCTTAAGTGCGGGAGTCTTCGTGGTGGTGTCGACAGGCTCGACCTCGGAGGGGAACGCGTCGAGGGAGAGCTCGAGCCAGCCATCCGCGCCGAACGGGAACGGCACGCCGTCCAGGTCGGGAGTGCCGCCGGAGAGCGGCCGCGGGAGGAGAAACCAGCGCGCCGCTGCGCGCGGGGTCGCCAGATCGGTCACTCTCGTAATGAGGTCAACGAGGCCAAGCCGGGCGAGCACAGCGGTGTTGAGGAAGATCACCGGATCGGGCGCCGCGAGCAATGCGTCCCACACCGGGGTGATCGCGAGGCGAGCGAGCTGGAGAAGGTTCCTGCGATCCTGCGAGCCCTCGGGCTGCCCGTCGGCACGGAGCACGATCGGCCACTTGATTCCCTTCGCGTCCGCGGTGACCTTGATCGCATCGAGCGCGACGTCGGCGAGGTCGACGACCCTCAGGCCATGCTCTCGTGCGAGCCGTGTCGCCGTGGGCGCGAGACCGTGCTTCCGTGACACAACGAGAACGAGCGACCCTTTGTCGCGGACACAGCTGGCGAGTCGTGAAGCGATCGCCGGGTCGGCCGCCGAGCGGCCCCAGGTCGTAGAGGTGTTGGTGTACGTGACGGACTGGAGATCGCTGTCGCGGAGCTTGTACTTGCCCTCGCCATCGCGCCAGTCGAGGTACGGCATCGCGGCCCTGACGGCGGTGTCGAGCGCGGGCCGACCTGGGACGGCTTGCACGTCGGGGAACCGGGCGCGCACGCGCTGCTCGATCGTCACGACCGCAAGCTCACGGGTCGCCGCCCCCCGAAGCGCCAGCTCGACCGCGCGCGCCGGGTCGAGACTCGCCCGGTAAGCCTCCCCCATCGACGAGACCCTGCCCGTCGCCGACAGCCCGATCGCGAGCTGCGCGACTCGCGCATCGGGAAGGCGCAGCGACGGTGCGTCGCTGGCGAGCAGCGTCTCCCGGAGCCGCGGTGCCGGGACGACATCGTCTTCGGCAAGAAGCTGATCGACAAGGTCGGCATGGCTCAGCAGGGCTTCGAGATACAGCTCGGCATCATCGAAGGACATCCCGCTACCGTCATCCGGCGCGTACGCAATGGCCGTTCGGGAGCGATCACGCACGGTCTGGAAGACGAACTGGGGCGCACTCGACCGGCTGTCGAGTTCGAGGACCGCCCGAACGACCTCCCCGGCCGCCTGTCGCCGCGTATCATCGCCGAGCGTCGAACCGTACTCTCGCAGCAGCTTCGTCGTGACTTCGTCGAGCGTCGCGACACCGCCGAGGTCGCGCACCCAGCGGGCCGCGTCTTCCGTCGCTGCCTTGAGCGTGCCGTTCTTCCTGATCCGCTTGTAGCGGTTCTCGCTCGACTCGGTCGGCTTCTGCGAGATCGTGCCGAGGTACGACTCGACCGGGCGACGCCCGGGTACGACCGACGCGTCGATTTGGGTCGTGGTCTGACTGAGTCGTTCGCGCCAGTCGCGGATTCGAGACGCGATCTCACGTTTCACCTGCTCACCACGACCGCGAATCTGATTGATCTCCATCGGGTGCACACCGAGCAGCTCACCAACGGTGGTCGCCTTCACCCGTGACAGCGCAGAAAGGGCTCGGGTGCTCAAGCCCGCCTCGGTGAGCTGGGTGTCGAGCGTGACGGCGGCCGCCTTCGCGTCATTCGCCTCCGCCTCCTCCTCGCGCGTGTCGGCGCCCGCAAGGGCACCGATCCACGCCTTGCGCATCGCGTCGAGTGATGCGTGTCGATCAGCGGCCGTCGGAGCCAATGCCGTGCGGAAGAAGGCGACGAGCCCCTCCGCCACGCCGGGGTCGAAAGACGACGCTTCCACGACAGTCGCCTCCGCGGCGCTCCCAGGGGCATCGCCAGAGGGCCACCAGATCGGATACGAGGTCGCCAGCTCGAACAGCGTCACCGCGATCGCGAACCGCTCGGCCGCGCTGTCGTACTGCGGTCGCCCACCCGAGCCCAGGTACGGGTCGAGATAGGGGCGCGAACCCGAGCGCACGTTCGCGAGTGGCTCCTCCGCGAGCGAGAAGTCGAAAAGGATGAGACGGGGCTTACGAGTGCCCGGGTCGGACTTGACCGCGAGGTTCGACGGCTTGATGTCCCGGTGGAAAACACCTCGTTCTTCTAGGTGCTGCGCCGCCTCGAAGAGGTCGGACGCCCATCGCTCGAGCTGCTCGATGGTGGCCTTCCCCTCCAGCCGGATGCGGTCGGAGAGCGTCTCAAGCCCGGCATCCGTCATGAGGAGCCCCTGGCGGGTGCCGACTGCAAGCGGACCGTCGAGTCGCTTCACGATGCGCGGGTGATCGAGGCGGTCGAGCACGCCCGCCTCGATCGCGAGACGCGCCGCCGCCGCGTCGTCCTTAGCAAGCTTCAGGATGACGTGCTCGTGACCGCTGTCGTAGTCGGAGACTTGTAGCGCGACGCCGGTCGATCCCGAGCCGCGTCGCTTCTCTATCTCGAAGCGGTCCCCGACGATGTCGCCCACTGCCGCATCAAGCGGGTCGCCTTGTACTGGTGCTGGTGCCTCCTCATCCCGCTCACTGCGGCGGGCCTGCTCGAAGCTCGTCTGGAACTCGCCGATGTCGATCGTGCGAAGCATCTCGTGGAACGCGGTGGCGCTCAGAATCGCGTTGGCGACCGCATCGGAGACTTCGGGGAGCACGGCGCGCGGGTCAAGTCCGGGAGCACCGGAGGCGATGAGCGACTCCAGGGCTGCGAGATTCGCTGCGGGAGCCTTCTGCGTCAGGATCAAGTAGGCGACGGCACCGACGCCGTAAACGTCGAGCGACTGCGCCGAGTCGGGGGTCGCGCCACGCAGCGTCTCCGGAGCCAGGTACAGCACCGCGTCCTGCTCGACGTGCGCGAAGACATCCGTCACACCCCGCGAAATCTCGGTCGCGGTCGTCGTTCCCGCCTCAGGGCGACGCGCAAGATCCCAGTCGCGGATGCGCAGGCTCGGGATGCCGTCGGAGCTGACCTTCACGCGGACGCTGATAGGCGAGAGCGCGCGATGAGTAAGTCGCTGTCCGTGCGCGAAGCGCACCAGCTCGGCGAGCTGCTGCACGATGCGCTCTCGCGCCTCGAACGTGAGGTCAGCGGCACGCGTGTCGAGATAGTCGACGAGGCTCAGCTCGTCCGCGTCGAACGCGAAAACGAGAGCGGGGCCCTCCTCGGGGGTAAGGAGTTCGGCAGGGCCGATGACACCCGGGTGGACGATGCCGTCGGTGAGGCGGAACTCCCGCTCGGCTCGGCGGTCGATCTCCGCCCGAACATCCCGGCTCGCCCCCTTGGGATAGGGAAAGAGTCGGATGCGCCGCTTTGTCTTCGCCCGCGGATGCGTGACCAGGAAATCCTGCCAGCCGGGGCCCTCACCAAGCGGCTCGCCGGAGTCGAGCGCGTACTGGCCGATCATCCGCTGCTTGGCGCGGGGCATGAGGCCGGCCGCGTTCATCAGCGCGTCGATGGCGTTTGCGCGCTGGCGGTCGATCGGATCGCGGGGCGCTTGCGCCAGCAGCACAGAGAAGTTCTTCGCCGCACCGAGGCCATGCACGTTGACGCCATCGAGCGCCCAGACCGACTCTGCGCCGAACTGGTCAAGACGGATGCGTGAGTCGCGACCGTGGAGGATGACCGCCTCCGCCACGAACGGCACCGTTCCGTGCGGCGCATTGGCTGAGCGCGCAATGTCTTTGAGGACGCTCGCGAGCCGCTTCGCCTTCGCATTAGCGAGGATGCGGGGGTTTCGCTCGACGCGACCCGCATGGAACCAATCCTGCTGGTTGCCGGAGACCTCGCCGTGCCACCCCTTTAGCCTCGATCCACCGATGAGCCGTGGGTGTGCCGGGGCGGCATGATCGGGGCGCGGTGACGCGTCGAGGGCAGGGTTGAGTTCCGGGCGTCGCATCCCGGTCGTCCACTTGGTCCTCGGTCGTGCCGCGTTGCGGCGATGGTCAGGTGGTCACCGTTGGCGGTGGCGCGTGCGTGGCTGTGAAGAGCCGGTCGAACGCGGTCTGCCATGGCCAGGCCTCGGGCAGGTGCAGCGTGATTCGGCGCGCGGAGCGCGCCAGCCGTGCGGGGACGTGGATCAGGGTGCGGCGGATCGTCGCGGTCGTTGCTCTCGCGAGCCGTCCCGCTCGGTCGGCGACGAGACCGGCAGCGCGGGTGAGGTTGAATGCGATCACGGCGATGACGAGCCAGGCGCTGTTCGCGGTGAACACCCCGGAGGGCAGGTGCGCGAGCGGCCCCGCTTTGAGGTCGGCGTGGACCTGCTCGATGATCGCGTGACCGCGGTGGGTCTTGTCCGCGGCCACCGTGTCCATCACCTCCTTCGCTGTGGTGGTGAAGAACGCGTGATGCCGGTAGACGTCGAACAGGGTCGGCTGCTCCACCTGTCTCGGGTTCAGATCGGGGATGCGCCGCACCACCAACCGTCCGGCGACCTGTTCCGCCTTCTTCCTCGAGCGGAACGCGGTGAACGGGACCTCGGCGACCTCGGCTTTGGAGATCAGCTGCCCGGTGGTCTCGTCACGGATCGCGTCGGTGTACTCGATCATCTCCCACGCATCATCCGGGATGGTCGCGATCGCGGCCTTCACCGCCGGGTCCATCCTCACGGTCACCGACACGTCGGCGCCCGCCTTGATCGCGGTGCCGACGGTCGCGTGTCCGTAGAACGCGGAGTCCGCCCGCAGCAACGGCCTGGCCCCGGTCGCGGCGCGGGTGCGGCGCAGGGTGGCGAGAGCATCGCCGACGATCCGCGCGGCCCCCTTCGGGGACCCGGTCTTCCCCTGCCGCAACCGCTGGGCCAGGATCACCGGCGCCGACGAGGTGGTCGATGCCGTGGCGAGGAGGGCGTTCAGCCCCCGGACGCCGGAGTACCCGAAACCGGCGCCCTGCTTCTGGTATCCGTGGACCTCGATGATGGTGTCGTCCAGATCCACCATCACCCGCTCGCCATCGCCTGCTCGGAGCAGCGGCGCGTCGACAGCGAGATTCGCGAACACCCGGGAGGCGACGGCGTCGAGCTGGCGGACGTGTCCGAACCGGAACTCCCGCAGGAACGACCCGAGCGTCGACGGCGCATACGTCCGGTCGAACAACCGGCCCATTCCGCCATGGCGGAGCAGGTTCATGTCGTCGATCGAGTCCGCCCCGGCGAGCATGCCCGCGACCAGTGCCATCACCTTCGCACCCGCGTTGGCGCCCTTATCCGTCGGGACGCTCAACCGCTCACGCGCGAGCTCGTCCAACCCCGCGGAACGCGCCAGGCGGAGCATCGGCACCAGCCCCGCGGCCGACACGAGATTCGGATCATCGAACACCGCAGACACTGCGGCGGGGGCGTGCTTGAATTGCATCTACGAGATGCCTCTCCGACCAGACGAACAGAACCCTAAGCAAGCTCTATTCTTCCTGATCAGAGGGGCATTTCTACGTCACGACGCTCGCTCAACGCCCCGTCCATCGGTGGATCGAGGTTTAGCTCTACGACGATCAGGCCTCCGCGGGTGAGGATGAGGACGTCGACCTCGTTGAGTCGACCGTCGTTGTCGGTGAAGGTCACATTCGCCCAGGCGCGGGCGATGCCGTCATCAGGGAGCAGGTTACGGACAGCGGCGAGCGCCTCGGCTTCCTGCGCCTGCGCAGGATCGCCCATCACCCGCCACAGCGGTGAGTCCGCTCGCATATTCTCCCACCTTCATGTCCACAGCCCTTCTAACTTACCGACGGCCCACGACAAGCCCGGGCGCGTCGGTCGCGGCACGCGTCGAGCATCTTGCTCAGATCGGAAGGAATCGCCCGCGTCACCCCGAACAGGTGACAATGGAATATGGAGCGCGAGCCGAGCGCAGGCCACGGCTCCAGCGGCAGATTCCGCTACGGGCCGATCGCCGTCGAGACCAGGGAGTTCCGACGGCCGGTTCCCCCTGTGGCTTTCGACTGCGCGAAGCTGCTGCTCATCCGCGAGGGATCGACGATCCTGACGACCGGGAACGAGACCCGGATCGCCAGCGAGGGCGACCTCGTGTTCCTGCGCACGGCGGTGCTGTGCGGTGGTACGCCGGAGCAGTCGGTGACCATCTCGACCGTCTACATCGACACCGACTACCTCTTCGAGCTGTGGTTCTGGCTCACGGCTCCGACCGGACACAGCCGAGAGGCGATGCGGGCCTATGCGCTCGGGCCCGACTTCCTGCCGCCGCTCAGCTATGTGCGCCCGACGCCGGGTGTCGGCCGTCACCTCGAGCTGATCTTCGACGATCTGGCCGCCAGCCTCGCGAGCGGGCCGGACGGCTTTTACCACGCGCAGGCGCTCGTCTCCGAGCTGCTCCACATCGTCGCACCGCTCGTCGGAGCGCGACCGCCGCGCACCGTCACTCCCCCGGCGTCCTCGCCCGTGGCCGCGCCGCCGAGGCAACGGGAGTTCGTTACGCCGCTGCGCGCGGAAGCGATCGCCGCGCAACGAGCGCTGCACGCCGACATGGCGAGGCGCTGGTCAATCGGCGACCTTGCAGAAGAGGTGCACCTGTCGCGCCGACAGCTCACACGGGTGTTCTCGACGGCGTTCGGCCTGACGCCGATGGTCTACCTGTCGATGGTGCGCTCGCGCGAGATGGCACGGCTTCTGAGCGGCGCGAACATGACCGTCGCCACTGCCGCGTCGCAGGTCGGTTGGCGCAGCCGCAGTCACGCCATTGCGGCGTTCCGGCGCAGCATCGGAGTCACCCCCGACCAGTACCGAAGCGCGCAGGGCGTTCGGGATGCAGACATCCCCGACCTGGATTGGGACGCAATCGAGCGCACCGCCTGAGTCACCGCCTGCTGCCGTGCTAGACCCGATCGCATCCAGCGTCAGGCGCATCCGCTCCTGACGGCAGTGACCCCAAGGCCCTCGACCGTCTCCCGGCAACCCTGGCGCACCTGATCGACAAGAGCCCACCGGCTCCCGACCAGGCGACAGGAGGTGCCGAGATGACGATGCCGGAGGCGTCGCGCGCCAAACGCGACGACGTGGATGTCGCTGGCGTGCTCGCCTCGGTCGCCGGGGTCTCCCGCGCCGTCGCCGCACTCCGGTATGCCGAAGCGGGCATCCCGGTCTTTCCCTGCGTCACGGGCGGCAAGCGACCGCTCACCAAGCGGGGATTCCATGAGGCGAGCACCGAGCCGCGACAGGTCGCCCGCTGGTGGGCGCGGTGGCCGCACGCCAACATCGGAATGCCGACCGGCCACGCCTCGGGGCTGGAGGTCGTGGATGTCGATGTACATGGCGCGATCCGCGGCTTCGCGGCGTTCGAGCTGGCCCGGCGCGAAGGACTGACGGATCGCTGGGCCGCGTTCGTCCGCACGCCGTCGGGCGGTGTTCACGCCTACTACCCCGCCGATCCCGAACTGGCGCAGCCGTCCTGGCAGGTGGCGCGCGCTGGCATCGACTTCCGCGGCGCGGGCGGCTACGTCATCGTGCCGCCCTCGATCATCCCCACGGACGCCGGGCGGTGCGCGTATGCCCTCATCGGCTCCGGGCGCGGCAACGCCGTGCCCGTCGACGCTCGCGTCCTGCGGCAGTTCCTCGATCCGCGGCCTGCGCGCCTCATGCCTGTCATCCCCGCCGAGCGCACGGACGGCATCGACGTGGAGCGGATCGCGCGATGGGTCGGGATGCGCGGCGAAGGCGAGCGCAACCGCGGACTGTTCTGGGCGTCGTGTCGGCTCATCGAGGCGGGCATCCCACCTGATCGAGTTCGTGCCGCGCTGGGGCCGGCCGCTGAGCGCGCGGGCTTGCCCGCGCCGGAGATCGAGACGACGATCCGCTCTGCGCACCGCATAGCGACGGGCGCACCTTCCGTGCCCACCGCTTATCCCGTATCCGGCCACTCATCGCTGCCTTCATCTGGTCAGGTGCTCTCGTGATCCCCGGAACCGTGCAACGGTCGCGCGGGCGGCTGGCCGTGTGGACGGCCGTGGCCGGGACCGTGTTCATCGCCGCGGCCGCATTCTGGCTGTCGTTCACGGCGCTCGCCGACCTCGCGCGACGTTCCGGCGTCGACGAGAGCCAAGCATGGGCCTGGCCGCTCATCGTGGACGGCATCATCGTCGTCGCCACGGTGTCCGTCGTCGCGCTCGCGGGGCAGCGCGCCGCCTGGTATCCGTGGCTGCTGCTCATGGCCGGTGCCGCGGTCTCGGTCGCCGCCAACGCGATCCACGCCGTGGTCGCCGCCGATGCCGACGTTCCCTCCGCGCTCGCAGGAGCGGTCGCCGCCGTCCCGCCGCTCGTGCTGCTGGCAATCACGCACTTGACGGTGGTGCTCACCCGAAGGTTCCGTACGGAGCCCTCGCCGCAGACCGCTGAGGTGGTCTCCGGCGTGATCGAGTACCTCGCGCCGGAAGCGCCTGCGCACCTTGCTCCTAGAGAACTCGCTCTGCGGATGAAAGAGGACGGCATGACGAACAAGGCCATCGCTCGTGCGACCGGCGTGCATCCGTCCACGGTCGGCCGCTGGCTGTCGACGCCCTCGCTCGCCGCCGCGCCTGAAGGAGGCGCGCTGTGAGCGGTGAGACGTCGGAAGCGGAGCGTGCACGCGAGGCTGCGGAGGCTCGGCATGTCGCCGAGCAGCGCCGCGACGAGGCGGAGGAGGTGTCAGAGCTGGCGCGCCACGGCGACCCGTCCCGCACGGCACCCGCATCGGCTGCGGCCATGTCGCTGGAAGATCGGCTGCGGGCCGAGTACGACCGGAGCCAGGTGGTGTGGGTGCGGCCGACCGAGCTGCTCCCGTCCGCTTCGGCGCGGATGATCGGGCGCGGCATCGACCTTCGCAGCGAGTTGGCGCGGCGCGCTGAACTGCGTCGGCAGACGTCGCCGCAGGCGACTCCGGCGACCCGACCGGGCATCCGTGCGCGTGCGCAGGGCCTCGCGCCCCTCTCCGCGTTCGGGCAGTCGCCCGCGCACCAGTCCTCCGTCAGCCGCGACCCGCTCCGACGCCTGTGAGTGCATCATGTCTGCCCCGACCGTTCCCGCGTCGTTCCGCACCCGGAAGGGCTGCGCGCGCTCCTGGAGCGCCTGCACGACGACGGGAACGGCGCGTGGCGGCGCGACGCGGATGTCGCCGCACTCATGGAGTACACGGCGGGTCGGTACGCGAGCCTCGCGCGAAAGCACGGCCTCGACCCGTGGGAGGCGGCAAGCGCCGCGTTCGACGCGATGCGCACCCCTGCCGTGCGCACCGCCGAAGATCCCTGGGCGGTCATCACCCGTGCCGTACAGGTCACGCTGATCGCCGAGGAACGGGGCAACGGCCTGCTGTGCTCGACGCATCAGGCGCGCAGGCCGCAGTACAGCGGCTTCCACGACCCGGAGCGGTTCAGCGACCGAGAGAACCCGCTCACCAACTACCACGAGGCGTTGCAAGTCGCGCCCGCGGGTGAGGCCGAGGACGAGCGGGATGAGAAAGCAACCGGCGTCGTCCGCGCGGTCGAGGACACGATCAAGCTGCTGACCCTGCTCGACTGGCCGGAGCAGACGGCACGCGCGGCTATCGAACACATCTGCACCCGGCTCGGTGAAGCGCCATCGCGGGCGAGTGCTGCGGAGTCGCTGCGGCGAGACCGACACGCTCGAGCCGTGCTCGATCTGTCGTCGACGAGCTGGAACGCGCTGCTCCGCGCGATCCTCGGCAACCCCGATCCCGACCAGGCGCACACCGCCGTCGGCCGCGGCGTGTTCTTCCGCCTTCTCGTCGGCGAGCCACTGCGCGCACTGCTCACCGATGACGACCTCGTACTGCTGTTGGGACTGAACGCTCCGACTCTGGCGGGAGCGAGGTGAGCACATGGCGGCGGGCACGGGGCACATCGAACTGGAACGCACCATCGACTCCATCGTCATCGGCAGCCGTCATCGCACGGAGCTGGGCGACATCGACGCGCTCGCGGCGTCCATCGAGCGTGACGGCCTGCTCCAACCCCCGACTGTGACACCGGACGGGGTACTCGTCTGCGGCGCTCGCCGTCTCGCAGCGCTGCGCCAGCTTGGGCACAAGAAGGTCAACGTGTTCGTGCGCTCCGGAATCAGCGACCGCCTCCAGCGACTCATGGCTGAGCAAGCCGACAACGTGCTGCACAAGCCATTCACGCAGACCGAGGCCGCGGCGCTGTACCGCGAGCTGAAGGCACTCATGTCCGAGGATGCCTCCCGTCGCCAAGCAGCGACGCAGTTCGGCGCAGGCGGGAGAATCGCCGGAACGAGCGGTGGTGCCGTGACGGCACCACCGCTGATCGGCGCTCCAGGCAAGTCCCGCGCGCAGGCGGCGCTCATGGTTACCGGCCGCAAGTCGTACACGAGCCTGGAACAGATCAGTGACCTCCAGCGGATCGTCAACGATCCCCGGCAGCCGGAGGACGTGCGCGACTTCGCCCGCTCCGAGCTGGAGGCCATCGACCGCGGCGCGTCGATCACCACGGCGCACGCCCGCACGATCGCCATGCTCGCGATCCCGCAGGAGGAGCCTGAGCCGCCCGACGAGTTGGAGTTGCTCGCGCAAGAGGCGCTGGAACGCGCGAAGCAAGGGCGCAAGCGAGGACCGGCACCCGCGCCAGCGTCGACCGCGGTGCCCGTTCGCTACCCGGTGCGGGCGTTCACGCTCACCTGGAACGACCTCGATCAGTGGTGGTCGCACTACGACCCCGCCGAGGTCGGCACCGCACTGAGCGACGACCAGTGGCAGCACTTCGAGACGATCCTCGACGCCACCGTCCGCTTCTTCGACGCGGCCCGCGCCGCTCGCCAACGTCTCGCCAAGGAGAGTGCCTGATGCCGCAGACCCGCTTCCCCCGTCGCCTCATGATCGTCCTGATCGTCGGCGCCGCCGTCCTCGCCGTGCTCGTCGGCGTCGGGCTCTACGGGCTGCTGCTCGCGCCCCGCTCCGAGCCCTCACCGAGCGGAAGCGTCGCGGGCGATCCTCCCGACGCGTCCACCAGCACCCCCTCGCCGTCGTCGAGCACGCCGCCGGTCATCCGCGAGTCCGACGATCCCGAGACCTTCGCGCGGGCATTCGCCGCCGCGCTCTTCACCTGGGACACCGCGACCGAGTTCGGGCCGGCCGACTACGCGCAGGTCATCGTGGACGTGGGCGACCCCTCCGGCAACGAGACCGCTGGGCTCGCCTCCGACGTGCGCACCTACCTCCCGACCACCGACGCCTGGGCGCAACTCCGCACGATGCAGACCCGCCAATGGCTCGACATCAACGACGTGTTCGTGCCGGACGAATGGGCGACGGCGCTGGAGCAGGCATCCGAGGGGCAGATCCTTCCGGGCACCGTCGCCTACACGATCACCGGCGTCCGGCAGCGCGAGGGCATCCACGGCACGGAGCCGGTGACCAGCTCGCACAATGTCGCGTTCACCGTGTTCATCACCTGCGAGCCGACCTTCGACACCTGCCGAGCGCTGCGCCTCTCCGAGCTGGACAACCCGCTGCGCTGATCGGGCACCGGCATGAAGAAACTCGTCATCGCAGCCGCTGCACTCGTCGCCATGCTGCCGATGAGCCTGCTCGGGGTCGGTCTGCTCATGTCGCCCGCAGCCTTCGCCGCGTGTCTGTCGTCGACTTCCCTCGTCGTCGGGCCGATCCCCGAGTCGCTCACCGCGACCACCCGCTCAGGCGCGACCGTGACGCTCGACCGACAGCAGCTCACGCGCGCGGCAACGATCATCACCGTGGGGCGAAGACCGACGGCGTGGGGCGTGCAGGCGTCCTCGTCGCGCTGATGGCGGCGCTCACCGAATCGCGGCTGCGGATGCTCGCCAATCCGAGCGCAGTCCCCGAGTCGACTGACTTCCCCAACGACGGCACGGGCAACGACCACGACTCGCTCGGGCTGTTCCAGATGCGGCCCAGCGCAGGCTGGGGCACCGTCGCCGAGCTGATGGATGCCGGGTATCAGGCGCGGGCGTTCTACGGCGGGGCGACCGGGCCGAACTACCCATCGCCGCGCGGACTGCTCGACATCCCCGGCTGGCAGAGCCTCGACCCCGGCGAAGCCGCGCAAGCGGTCGAGGTCTCCGCCTACCCCGACCGCTACCAGAACTACCAGCCGGTCGCCGAGGCGATCGTCACGGCGCTCACCCGGCGGGCCGAGACGACGCCGGGCGGCACGCCGCTCGGCGATGTGCCCGAGACGACCTCGCTCGTGTTCCCGCTGCCGAACGGGACGTGGGTGAACACGAGCGATTACGGGTGGCGCACCGACCCCTTCACCGGCGGGCGCGACTTCCACTCCGGTACCGATTGGGCCGCAGCCGACGGCACGCCGATCCTCGCCCTCGCCGACGGCGTGGTCAGCTTCGCCGGGCCGTCTGGTGGCTACGGCAATCTCATCGTGATCGAGCACACCATCGGCGGCGAGCGCATCGCCTCCGCCTACGCCCACATGTGGGATGACGGCGTGCTCGTCAGCGTCGGGGATCGTGTCGTCGCGGGCCAGCACATCGGCAATGTTGGCTCGAATGGGAAGTCCACCGGAGCCCACCTGCACTTCGAGATCCGTCTCGGCGGCACGAACAGCTCGGCCGTCGACGCGGAGCCGTGGCTTGCCGCGCGCGGCGTGCAGAACCTCGATGCCGCGGGCACCGCGGCACTCTGCTCAGCGGAAGGAGCTGCGTGACATGGATGTGTTCCCCGACTTCGGAGCCGTCGGCGGTCAAGCCGAGCTGCGCGCCATCGTCGGCGCGCTGCTGACCATCGTGCTCATCTTCGCCGTACTCATGCTCGTCATCTGCGCCGCAGTCTGGGCGATCTCCTCGGCGAACGGCAACATCTCGTCCGCCGTCCGCGCGCGCACCGGATTCCTCGTCTCCATCGGAGCCGCCGCCCTCGCCGGCCTCGGCGTCACCTGGGTGAACTTCCTGCTCGGCATTGGCGCAAGCATCTGAGCTGACCGCTCGATGACGAGAATCAATGCTTGCCAGATCTATTCAAGTTCTGCTTCAAGCGCGCCAAGCTCAGCAAGAATCTCCTCGATGAGAGAGATCCTCTCGCGCATCACTCCTAACTCCGATCCGAGCGCAGCCTTGCGCGGTTCATCCCCATAGCTTTCGGCGACCGAGAGCCAATGCTCGTGCGTCGGGAGGTCGCCCCGGAGCTTTCGCAGCTCCATGCGCAACTCGACAGTCTGCATCCGGCGACGATCAAGTTCCGCTTTTAGAAGTTTCTGCTCGGCCACGTCTGCCCGCTTCTCTGCTGCATCGGCTCGCCGATCAGCGCGGACAGCTACGAATATCGCAACAATCACTGTCGCGATCGTCGCAAGCGCGGCGACAGCTTCTACACCAACGCCTATCCAATCGGAAGCACTGTCCGGGGCCATGAGGATCATCCTTGCAAGGGTACTGAGGCGCGTCGCATCGAGCTGAGCTAGTTCAACTGCGCTTACGGGGCTTCGAGGGGCGCTCCAACGGCGAGCCGTAGCCGACGACGTGCCACCAGCCGCAGTAGTGGCAATAGACGGCGTCAGCGCCCTTCGCTACGCGCGCGGCGATCGCCGCCGCCTCGAGTTGCGTCTCGACAGGCGGGCGCTTCGTCGGACAACGCACTCCTCGCATACGCGAGACCGTACCCCTGGCCTCCGACATCGTCGGGACGACGTGCGCACCTGACAGGCGAGACCCACCTTCTCGTCCGCCCTCAAGGAGCACACAGTGATCGACATCGACCCCAATACCGACGGGTTGCCCGGCATCGAGCAGCTCCGCGTCATCGTCGGCGCAGCTATGACAGTGGGGCTCATCCTCGCCGTTCTCGCGCTCATCATCTCGGCCGTCGTCTGGGGTACGGGGCGAACAGTTCGAACCCGCACCTCGCCAGCCGGGGCAAGGTCGGCGTGCTCGTCTCCTGCGGTGCAGCGATCATCTGCGGCGCGTCGGTGACGCTCGTGAACTTCTTCTGGAACGTCGGCCAGTCGGTGTAGCTCCGCGAGCGCGACAGAGAGAGGGAGCCGATGAGCGTCTGCGACGTGCCGGTCATCGCATCCGTGTGCGACTTCGTGGGCGAGGGAACCGCCTCGCTCATCGCCGCGCCGTTCGACTGGCTCGCACAAGCGATGGGCCAGGCCGCGGCCTGGCTGTTCGAGGCCGTGTGGGCGGTGTTCGATACGACGACGCTCGTCGACGTGACGGGAAGCCAGTACGTCGCGGTCTACAACGTGCTGTTCGGGGTGGCGATCTTCGTCATGCTCGTCTTCTTCTGCCTCCAGCTCATCACCGGCCTCGTGCATCGAGATCCGATGGCGCTGTCGCGCGCTGGCATCGGTCTCGCCAAATCGGTGCTCGGCTCGTTCGTCGCCATCACCCTCACCGCGACGCTGCTGGAGGTCACCGATCAGCTCGCCATCGGCATCGTGCAGGCGACGGGCAACACAATGGAGGGCATCGGCGACCGCATGGCGCTGCTCGCCGCGGGGCTGACGACGATCAACATCGCCTCGCCCGGCGTCGGTGCGATCATCACGATCTTCCTTGCCGGGCTCGGCATCGCGGGTGCGGGCATCGTGTGGTTCACGCTGCTCATCCGTAAGGCGCTGCTGCTGGTCGCCATTGTCTTCGCGCCCATCGCACTCGCTGGGTTCACCTGGGATGCTGCGAAGGGTTGGTTCGGACGCTGGGCGGCGTTTGTCGTGGCGCTCATCTTCTCGAAGCTCGTCATCGTCGTCGTGTTCCTCGTCGCCATTGGGCAGATCAGCGCGCCCATCGACCTCGACCTCGCCTCGATCAGTGACCCGATCTCGGGCGTCGTGCTGATGTTCATCGCCGCGTTCGCGCCGTACCTGACGTACAAGTTCATCTCCTTCGTGGGCTTCGATATGTACCACGCGATGTCAAGCGAGCAGGAGGCGAAGTCGGCGCTCAACCGACCTATCCCGCTGCCGGTCAAGGCCCAGCCGAACGCCGCGAAGCCCGTGCTCGACGGGCAGGGCGGCTCCGGTGGTGGAACTCCGCCCGCGCCGAGCACCGCTCCCTCTGCGAGCGGCGCGGCGGGCGGCGGTGCTGGAGCCGCGAGCGCAGGAGGCGGTGCGGCCGCATCCGGCGGCGGAGCTGCTGCTTCGGGAGGCGCGGCAGGAGCCGGAGCTGCGGCGGCCGGGCCAGCGGCAGCGGCGGTCGTCGGCGCGCAACTGGTCAAGGCCGCCGCGACCGCGGGGCCGAAGGCTGGTACCGCGGTCGGCGGCGCGGCGATGGGGCAGGCCGACGCCGCCGAGCCCGTCGCGGCAGGCAGCCCGACGCCGCGCGCGCCGGTCTCGGTGCCACCGGCGCCGCAGCCGCGCTCGAACGCTCCCGTCACGCCGCGGAAGGGATAGAACATGGCGACCCAGCACCCACCGGCCCCCGGCCAGCAGCTCTCCCCGTGCAGTTCTCCCGGCTCGCACACCGCGGCGTCCTGCTCGGACTGTCGATCTCGCAGTTGATCGTGCTGGGCATTGGCGTGGTCACCGTCGTCGCCACGATCTACACGGGCGGGGGCGTGGGGCTGGTCTGGACATCCCCGATCTGGCTCACCTGCTTGCTGCTCGCGGTGGTTCCCGTAGGCGGGCGCAAGCTCGTGGACTGGCTGCCCATCGTGTCGCGCTGGATGTGGCGGAGCACCGCAGGGCAGTTGATCTTCCGCCACCGCGTCATCAAGCCCCGTCCCGTCGGCACGCTCGCGCTCCCCGGCGACGCGACGGCGCTGCGCGAGTGGGTCGATCCCGAGACGGGGCGGCGATGGTGCATGACCCACACGCGCAGACCCTGACCGCGGTGCTGGGAGTGACGCATCCGGCGTTCGTCCTGCTCGATCCGGGCGAGCAGGAGCGACGGGTCAACGGGTGGGGACGGGTCCTCGCCACCGCGTGCCGCTCGGGCCGGATCGCCCGGCTCCAGATCTCCGAACGCACGCTCCCCGACTCCGGAACAGGGCTCGCCGAATGGTGGGCCAGGCACGGCACCGACGACGGCTCCTGGCCCGCGACCACCTACCGGGAGCTGATCGAGCGCGCTGGGCCGACCGGCGAGCGTCACGCGACGACGATCTCGATTGCGCTCGATATGAACGCCTCGGGACGGCAGATCCGCTCCTCGGGCGGCGGCATCCGCGGGGCGGCCGCCGTGCTCCGCCAGGAGATGACCACGCTCGTCACGGCGCTGCGCGCTGCGGACCTCACGACGACCGGCTGGCTCGCACCCGGCGAGGTCGCCGTCATCCTCCGCTCCGCCTACGACCCGGCTGCCGCGCCCGCGCTGGAACGGCACGCCGACATCGGGCGCGCCCTCGCCACTGCGGGGCCGGTCGCGGTGACCGAGAGCTGGGATCGCGTGCGCACCGACTCCGCGCACCACACCGTGCTCTGGCTCTCCGAGTGGCCGCGCTCGCAGGTGTTCCCCGGGTTCCTCGCCCCGGTGCTGCTGACCTCGGGTGTGCAGCGCACGTTCTCACTCATATGCACGCCGGTTCGCGCCGACACCGCGGCCCGAGACCTGCGGAAGAAGAAGGTCGGCCTGCTCTCCGACGCGACCCAACGTGCGAAGATCGGGCAGGTCGAGGACGCCTCGCGCACGGCTGAGTACCAGGACGTGCTCCAGCAGGAGTCCGACCTCACCGCGGGGCACGGCGTGCTCCGCTACACCGGCCTCATCTCCGTCTCCGCGCCCACGGTCGATGAGCTGGATGCCGCCGTCGCCGCCATCGAGCAAGCCGCGGTCCAAGCGTCCTGCGAAACGCGCAGACTCGTCGGCCAGCAGGCCACCGCGTTCGCCGTCGCCGCGATCCCGCTCTGTCGGGACGTGTGACGCACCCAGCCCTCGACCCCGGAAGGAGTAGCCATGCCAACCTTCAGCAGCCCCGTGCAGGACGCCACGGAGACCCGCCAGGCGGTGCGGGCGCTCGCACATGCGAGCCGGGCCTTCACCGACCCCGAGGACACCTATCAGGTGGTCGGCGAGCTACTAGGGACACTGCGCTCCCTGGAGCAAGTGCTGGAGCAGGTCGCGGCGGCGCATGTCCTGCACCAAGACAAGGCGTTCCTCGACAACGGCGACCACGAGGCCGGGGTTGACGAGGCTTGGGCCGCCGCCAACGCACTGCGCAGGGCCGCAGAACTCGTCCGGTCAGCCGAGACCGCCGTCGATCAGGCGTCGCAGCATTCGAGCTACATCGCCTGGCACCCGGCACCTGTCGCCAATCGACCTGAGTTGGACCCGTTCTCCCGCGACCCGTTCGAGGCACTCCCGGTCAGCTCCCGGCGAGGACTATCACTATGAGCCCCGGCGACCGCGAGCGCCTGCACACCGCGGTCCTGCTCGACCCGGCAGGCGAGCGCCGCGCCGCGCGGAAGGCGCGACGGCGAGCGGCGAACAAGATCGAGACCGCCGACCGCAAGGCGCAGCAGGATCTGGCGCGCGCGGCGTGGGAGGCCGAACGCGAGGCGCGGCGGGCGACGACCTACCTGCCACCGTTCGGCGAGACGAGGCCCGCGGCACTCCGCACGCCGGGCCGATTCCGGCTGCCGCGTCACCAGGACACGAGCGCGACGCTGGCCGGAGCGTATCCGTTCCTCGCTGAGGGCGGACTGGGCTCTGCCGGGGTGTTCGTCGGCCAGGATCTCTACAGCGGGGCGTCGTTCGTCTACGACCCCTGGGTGCTCTACGCGCAGGGCCTCATCACCGCACCGAACATCGTCCTCGCAGGGATCGTCGGCTCCGGCAAGTCCTCGCTCGCCAAGAGCCTCTACACGCGCTCCATCCCATTCGGTCGGCGGGTGTATGTCCCCGGCGATCCGAAAGGCGAGCACACGGCTGTCGCTGAAGCAGTCGGCGGACGGGCGATCGTGCTGGGGCACGGGATGTCTACGCGGCTGAATCCGCTCGATGAAGGGCATCGGCCTTCGGGCCTCAGCGATGCCGAGTGGCAGAGCCAGGTCACCTCCCGGCGACGCGACCTCATCGGCGCACTCGCCGAGACCGTCCTCGACCGCGGCCTCACCCCGCTGGAGCACACCGCCGTCGACTTCGCGCTCGCCGATGCGGTGCGCTCGGCCGAGGTGCCGATCCTTCCGATGGTGGTCGACCGCATCCTCGCCCCGCAGGCCAAGGACGACGACGACAGGCTCGCCGAGGACGGCCGACTCGTCGGACACGCGCTGCGGAGGCTCGTGGCCGGTGACCTGGCGGGGCTGTTCGACGGCCCGAGCACCGTGCGCTTCGACCCGTCACTGCCGATGGTGTCGCTCGACCTGTCGCGGGTGGCGGAGAACTCGACGCTCATCTCCGTGCTCATGACCTGTTCCTCGGCGTGGATGGAGTCGGCACTGCTAGACCCGGCGGGCGGCCCGAGGTGGGTCGTGTACGACGAGGCGTGGCGGCTCATGTCGCATCCGGCACTGCTGCGCCGGATGGACGCACAGTGGCGGCTCGCGCGGCACTTCGGCATCGCCAACCTGCTCATCTTCCACAAGCTCAGCGACCTCGACAACGTAGGCGACCAAGGCTCGGCGATGCGCGCACTCGCCTCGTCCCTGCTCGCCAACGCCGAGACACGGGTGATCTACCGGCAGGAGAGCGATCAGCTCGGAGCTACTGCGCAGGCCCTCGGACTCACCGGAACGGAGCAGGGATTGCTACCCGGTCTCGGCACCGGACAGGGGCTCTGGAGGATCAAGAACCGCTCGTTCGTCGTCCAACACCAGCTCCACCCTGCCGAACTTGCGATGTACGAGACAGGTCAGAAGGCCAGAGGAGCGTGAAATGTCCATCACCCTTTCGCGGCGACGCCGCGCTCGCTCAGAGAGCGCCGAGCAGGAGGACTCAGCCAACGTGCCGCCCGTGCTGCCGGTCGTGACGATGACCGTGCAGGCGGACGCGACGCTGCGCGTCGTGGTCGACGGGAAGCTGTTCGGTCCGCCGACGTTCGCTCCGCCGTGGCAGCGGCACTCGTTCGCGCAGATCATCAGCGAAGTGATCGAGCAGCGCCGCTCCCCAGTCCGCGTCGTGGTGCACGAACTCGATGGCACCGTCTACACGGATATCGTGACCGCTCCACTGCACCCCGTGTCCCTCGACCAGTCCCCGCCCGCAGGACCGCGGGCCTCGGTCGAGGATGGCGACTCCGCGCGGGATGCGACGGAGCCTTCGCACCCGCGCGCACTCCAGAATGGCGAGGGCTTCGTACCAGGCGAGGATGTGGCCGTAGCGGTCATCGTCCGGCACGCCGCGGCAAGCGGCGACGGAGCGGCAAGGGCTCAGATCGAGCCGGGTCTGCTCGATCTGAGCCCCACGCACGAGGTCATCCTGCTCGGCCGCGTCTCGGGCACCTGCGTCATCGGACACCCGGCATGACCAGTTCGTCACCGCGAGCCAGGGCGTTCGGCGACGAGCTGACGAACCTCGCCCTCGGCGCGCTCATCGGTGCGATGCTGCTGGCCGGTGCGCTGCGCTTGGCCGGGAGCATCGCTGCGTTCGTCACAGTTGCGCCCCAGCCTGCGGCAGGTCTCGAAGCGGGAGTCGGCGTGGTCTTCCACCCCGATGACCCCGGCTCGGCACTCGGCTCCGCGTCACTCAGCCCGGTCGCCTACTGGATCACCGTCGCACTCCTGCTCACTGCCGTCGGAACGGCGACGTGGTTCATCTGGCGATGGGTGCGCGAGCTGGGCAAGCGGACCAAGGCCGACCCGAACCGGATCGAGGGAATCGCCGAGGGGCGCGATGTGCAGCGGGCCGCATCCGAACGCGACCTCCTGCGTCGAGCGAAGACCCTGCGCCCCTCGCTCACCGACCCGAAACCCGAGCAGGTCGGCTACCTCCTCGGCACTTCGCGCGGCAAGCGCGTGTGGACATCCGTGGAGGACTCGATCCTGCTGATCGGCCCGCCGAGATCCGGCAAGGGCGCGAACATCGTCATCAACACCATCCTCGACGCGCCCGGTGCGGTCATCACGACCTCGACCCGGCCAGACAACCTCACGGCGACGCTCCGCGCCCGCCAGTCGCACGGCGGCCCAGTCTCCGTGTTCGATCCCCAGCACCTCGCCGAGGGCGTGCCCGCGGGTCTGCGGTGGTCACCGATCCGCGGGTGCGAGGTGCCCCTGACCGCGATGATCCGCGGCACAGGTCTCGCCGCGGGAACCGGGCTCTCCGGCCCCTCTGTCGAGAACGGCGGATTCTGGGAAGGCAAGACGCGCACGGCGCTACAGGCGCTTCTGCACGCCGCGGCGCTCGATCACCGGCAACCCGCCGAGCTATTCCGCTGGACGCTCGACCCTGCGGCTGCGGCGGATGCCGTCTCCATTCTCGCGTCGCACCCCCACGCCGCGACCGGATGGGCCGAGTCGCTCGACGGGATGCTGCAATCCGACCCTCGCACCCGCGACTCCATTTGGCAGGGCGTCTCGCTCTCCCTCGCCTCGCTCGCCGACCCACGGGTGCTGGAGGCGGTCAGCCCCAGCGAGGACGAGCAGTTCGACCCCGAGGCGTTCCTGCGCGGGTCCGGCACGCTTTACCTGCTGGCGACAGGAGCCGGAGCGGGGGCGTCCTCGTCGCTCGTCGCGGCGTTCATCGAAGACCTCGTAGAGACGGCTCGGCGCATCGCCGCGCGCTCGCCGGGCGCGCGGCTCGATCCGCCTGTGCTGCTCGCGCTCGACGAGATCGGGAACCTCGCGCCTCTGCCTTCGCTTCCGGTCCTCATGGCGGAGGGCGGCGGCACCGGGCTCACGGTGATGCCCGTGTTCCAGTCGCTCGCCCAGGCGCGAGGTCGTTGGGGCGACGACGCCGCGACCGCGATGTGGGATGCGAGCATCACCAAGATCGTCCTCGGCGGCGGGACGGACACACGGCACCTCCAGGACATCTCCACACTGATCGGCGAACGCGACGAGACGACTGACTCCGTGACCATCGGGGAGCGCGGCTTGCGCTCGAACCAACGCTCGATCCGCCGCGTCCCGATCATGAAGGTCGAAGACATCCGCACCCTGCCCCAGGGCACCTCGCTCGTGTTGCTGCGCTCCGCGCCGCCGATCATCACGACCATGCGTTACTGGCTCCATCGGCCGGAAGCCGAGACGCTGCTCGCCCAGCGCGCCGAGGTCGAGGCGATCATGCGGCCGGGCACCGCAGGGATAGGTGAGGCAACAGTCACCGACGACTGACTGTGAGGAGGCTAGATCGGCCAGTTTTTGTGCAGCTGCGAGCCGATACCAAGCGAACTCAGGTCCGCGGTAACGGCAAGCCACAAGTCATTGAAGATCTGGTCGGCGTCGCCCGTCCAGTCGTTTGGAATCGGGGTCGGCGAATCGACGGTATACGAGACGACGTATCCCGGAGCCGAGTAGTCGTCCCAAGTCAGCGAGACGTTGAGCCTCGCGTTCTCCAGTTTCACGTCGTCATCACCGTCGCCGAATCTGTCGGCGACGTACTCATAGTCGTATGAGAACTGGTAGGAGTCATCCTGCTTCATCGAACGCAGGTACTCGTCTTCATCCTCGAACTCTTCGCCGGTCGAGTTGTTCACGAACGACACTGGACGACCTACCTCTCGCGTTTGTAGGGACCGCTCAGAAATGTCCATCTTCGCAGCGGCAGGACGCGGAAGTGACAGGCGGAATGTCCTCGAAAGCCGCCGCGAGCATGCTTCTAGATGTCTTTCGGAGTCGATCTGTGCTCGTCGGGCTGATGACTCGACCTTCTGCCCTTCGACTGCGAGACGTAGAGGAGTATGCCGAGGGCGACGCCGACACCGAGGATGACGTCGGCAAGGTTGCCGATGAACAGGTTGCCGTAGGCGAGGAAGTCGGTGACGTGGCCGCGACCGAATCCGGGTGGGGCGAGCAGGCGGTCCAGGAGGTTGCCGACCGCGCCGCCCCATAGCAGGCCAATCGCGACCGCCCACCCGGCGGTGCGGGCGCGCGTGGCGGCGATGAGCAGAGCCACGGATGCCGCGGCCGCGATGATGGTGAGCAGCCAGGTTGAGCCGGATCCGAGGGACATGACGGTGCCGGGGTTGAACGCGAGCTGCAAGCCGAGCCAGTCTCCGAGGAGTGGGATGCGGGCTTGTTCGCTGAGCCGTGAAAGGGCGAGTGCTTTGGTTCCCTGGTCGATCAGCACCGCCCCGGCAGCGACGGCGCACGCGATCAGGAATAGACGTGGTCGGACGCGCGAGCCAATAGGGCCGGCGGAATTCATTTTCACGGCATCCGCCCTTCCCTGCGCGAGGCCATGAACGAGACCGGTCATGCCTTCGTGCGCCGCGCCGCGCGGAGCCCGTTGAGGATCACAATGACCTCCGCGACTTCGTGCACCAGCACCACGGCGGCGAGGCCCAGAATGCCGGTGATCGCCAGCGGCAGCAGGATTGCGATGATCGCGATGGACAGCACAACGTTCTGGTTGATGATGCTGCGGCCGCGACGGGCGTGAGCGAGAGCCTGCGGGATGAGACGCAGGTCGTGGCCGGTGAACGCGACGTCGGCGGACTCGATCGCAGCATCCGCGCCCTTGGCCCCCATCGCGATCCCCAGGTCCGCGGCCGCGAGAGCGGGGGCGTCGTTGATGCCGTCCCCGATCATCGCGGTGGGCTGCGACTTCGACATTTCCGCGACAGCGGCGGCCTTGTCCTCGGGACGCAGTTCGGCGCGCACGTCGCTGATGCCGGCCTGTACGGCGAGGGCCGCGGCGGTGCGGGCATTGTCGCCGGTGAGCATCGTCACCCCGATCCCGCGCCGGTTCAGCGTGGCGATGACCTCAGGAACCTCAGGACGCAGCTCGTCCCGCACCCCGATCGCGCCGACTGGCTGGTCGTTGCGGTGGATGATGACAACGGTCATCCCCTCGGACTCCATCGCCTGCACTTCGTCGGCCAGCGTGCCAGCGTCTAGCCAACGTGGACTCCCTACGGCGAGACGAGCTCCGTCGAGGGTGCCGACAATGCCGTGGCCGGCGGTCTCGCGGACGTCTGTAGCGGCCGGAGCGCCGGGAACCGCGTTGGTGATCGCTGCGGCGAGGGGATGCGTGCTGTGGCCTTCCAGGCTCGCTGCCCATGCCAGCACACCATCCTGGGTCGCGCCGGTGGTGACGACATGGGTAACAGTGGGCTTGTTGCGGGTCAGAGTGCCGGTCTTGTCGACGGCGAGGTGGCGGATGCCACCGAATCGCTCGAACGCGGCACCGGACTTCACAACCACACCGAACTTTGACGCGGCGCCGATGGCAGATACGACGGTGACCGGGACAGCGATCGCCAGAGCACACGGCGACGCTGCGACCAGCACGACCAGAGCACGGGTGATCCACACCCCGGGGTCGCCGCTCAGCAGCGACCCGAGCACGCCGACCAGCACGGCGAGGATCATCACGCCGGGAACGAGGGGCGGGCGATGCGGTCGGCCAGGCGGGCGCGGTCGCCCTTCTCGGCCTGCGCCTGCTCGACCAGTTCCACAATCGTGGTGAGCGAGTTGTCGGTGCCAGCGGCGGTGGCCTCGACCTCGAGGACGCCGGTGGTGTTGATCGACCCGGCCGACACGTCAATGCCGGGCTCGACCTCGACCGGGATCGACTCGCCTGTGATCGCGGACGTGTCCAGGCTGCTCCGCCCGGCACGCACGATGCCGTCTGTCGCGATCCGTTCGCCCGGCCGGACAACGAGCACATCGCCGACACGCAGCTCCTTCGCCTCCACCTCCGTGGTGGCGTCGCCGCCCTTGACGAGTGCGGTGTCGGGCACGAGCTTCAACAGTGCCCGCAGCCCTGCGCGGGCGCGGTCCATGGCCTTGTCTTCCAGCGCCTCCGCGATGGAGTACAAGAACGCGAGTGCGGCGGCCTCCTCGACGTAGCCGAGGATCACCGCCCCGGTGGCGCTGATCGTCATGAGCAGGCCGATACCGAGCTTGCCCTTGGTGAACAGTTTGCGCAGCGCGCCCGGCACGAACGTGTACGCGCCCAGCAGCAGACCGATCCAGAACAACACCAGACCCGCGGTCTCCGCGCCGGTCCACTCGCACACCAGACCGGCGGCGAACGCGACGCCGGAGGCGATCGGGATCAGAACGCTCGGGCTCCGATACCACGGCCGGTGATCGTCATCATCGTCGTCGAGGTCGACGTGTTCGGCTTGCGAGCCCGTGACCGCGCTCACGCCCGAACCTCCCCCGCCACGCAGCCCTCGACCCCGCAGTCCGGGTCCATGCATGGCACGCTCTCGTCGACCGCGAGCGTCACATCAACCAGCGCCGTCAGCGCGCGCGCGAGGTGCGGGTCTGCGACCTCGTACCGGGTCTGCCGGCCCTCGGGCTCAGCCACCACGATCCCGCACCCGCGCAGACACGTCAGATGGTTCGACACGTTCGAGCGGGACAGCCCCAAATCACGAGACAGCACCGCCGGATAACTCGGGCCGGTCAAGAGGGTCAGGAGGATCCGAGAGCGGGTCGGGTCGGCCATAGCTCGGCCGAGCCGGTTCATCACATCGAGTCGATCGGCAATAGTCAGCACATGCTGACTATACATCAGTGGCTGTACTCGGTCTCGCGCTTGCACCTTCGCTCTTCGACCCGCGATCCTCCCGGAAGATGTCCCGGATAGACATCTCGTGGACATTTCCTCCACGAAATGGACATTTCCGAAGAGTCCCTACAGCGTTCTCTGCCCAGGCGACGCTCGCCTCTCAGCCATGTCATCACAGTAGCCCGGGGCGCGGACGGTCGAGCTTGCGCACCTATCGGGTAGCAGTCCTCTCTCGGCAGGAGAAGTTAGGAGCATCCCGATGCGAACCAAAGAGTCCCTGTGGGGCTTCTTCGCCAGCGACCCGCAACTGTCCTTCAACGAGAAAGGAGAGGCGCGACTGTTCGCCTGGATCGGTCAGGAGCAGTTCGAGCGCAACCCGGACGGCTCGTTCACCCAGGGCGAGACGAAGTTCTACCCGTTCAAGATGTTCCGGAAGACCGCGGAGCACGCCTACGAGAAGTTCGCGCGCGGCGACACCTTCGTCGCCAGCGGGCACGTCCAGAAGTTCAGCTACGAGAAGAACGGCGAGACGATCAGCGGCGAGGAGTTCATCGCCACGCACATCGGCCCCGATGCCGCCCGCACGAGCTACGCCGTCGATCGCGGCCGCTCGCGCACGCAGCACGTCGAGAGCGCAGCCATCGAAGCGCCAGACCCGACCATCCCCCAGCAACCGTCACCCCGTCCGATGACGCTGTGAGGCCGCGTCATGACCACCGACGAGACGCTGTTCCCGCCCGATGACCCCGACTTCGATGTGCCTCCGCTCGAGGAACCGGAGCCCGAGCCGGTGACACCTTCGCCGAGGCCGGCCAAGGAGCCGGACGCCGAGGCGAAGGACACGCCGGAGCCGCCGCGCCCCGTCAACTGGAACATCCTGACCGCGGCCGAGGCGCAGGTGGAGTGGCTGGAGCTGAACGCCTTCGTGAACTGGCTGCGTCACGAGTTCGGCCTGAGCGTGAACGTCGTGCCGCCGTTCTGGCATCGGCACCCGGAGCTGGTGTGGCCGCTGTCGGCGCTGCGGCAGCACTACCTCAACGCCTACGACAAGAAGCAGCACGGCTCGGCACCGTTCGGCTGGTGGCGCGACTTCTGGGCGTTCGTGCCGCAGCTTCGGGACGCGGTGACCGCGTGCGGCACGAAGCTCAACACCGACCGTCCGACGCGGCAGGCGGTGTGGCCGGGCGAGGACGAGCATCCCATGCTGGTGGAGACGGTGATCCCCGACCGGGATGCCGACTTCACGCAGTTCGTCAAGGACGACGTGGCTCGCAGGCAGGCCATCGAGGACGAGTTCTACGCCCATCTCGCGGCGGAGCAGTAGGGCGCGGGCGGTGACGGCGAATGGCGCGGCAGCGATCCCGGAAGCCCTGGCCGGGGCAACTGGAGTTCGACCTGTGGGGGCTCGACGAGCCCGCCGCCGACACCGCGCTCGCCACCGCTCGCGAAACCGGGGCAGGCGATGAACAAGTACGGGCAGATGGCGCTGGAGCACTGGCAGGCGACAGCTCCGAGCCGAGTGGCGGAGCTGAGCGATCCGGCGACGTTCTTCGAGACGCTGGGCCTGGAGATGCAGGCGCAGGTGACGAACCTCGCGTCGATGCTGGCGGGCAGCGACCGGCAGGGGGAGACTTTCTTGCAGAAGGTCGCCCGGCTGACAGCGGCCCGGAGACAGGCGGAGGAGGTCGTGATGTCGCAACTGGCGTGGGTCACCGACCCGAGCCTGCCGCTGGATCAGGCACGGGAGGAATGGGAGCAGACCCGCCCCTCCGACGAGAACCTGGTCCTCTGGGCCGAGCGGATGCAGGACTGCCCGGATTCGATGCCCTCCTCCGTGGAGTTGGAGGAGATGGCGAAGACGTGGGCGCTGCCGGTCGAGTTCCTGCTGGAGCTCGTGGCGACGGAGCCCCCACGGGAGTACATGCGGGCGAACCGGGCGACGCTCGCCGAGGCGGCGACGATCCGCTTCTTCCGCGAGCTGCGGTAGCGCCTCGGTTCGTTCCCGCCTCGCAGGACGACCTTGGCCCCTCGGGCGCGAAGGCACGCTATCGGGCAAACGTGGAGGCGATCCACCTCATCCACGATCTGAACTCGACGGGTCGCCCCGCGTCTCCAGAGGGTCAGCGCGTGCTCGCCCGCTGGTCGAGCTGGGGCGCGATCCCCGAGGTCTTCGATGATCTGAAGCCCGAATGGGATGCCGAGCGCGCTGAGCTGCGCGAGCTGCTGAGCGACGACGAGTGGGATGCCGCCGCGCGCACGACGATCAACGCGCACTACACCGACCCGATGATCGCCCGGCAGGTGTGGCGGCTGCTGGACGGGCTGGGGTTCCGCGGCGGCGCGGTGCTGGAGCCCGGTTCCGGCGCGGGTACGTTCATCGGCCTCGCGCCGGCGTCGGCGCAGATGACCGGGGTGGAACTCGATCCACTGACGGCGGCGATCTGCGCCGAGCTGTACCCGCACGCGACCGTCCGCGCCGAGTCCTTCGCCGACACCCGACTGCCTGAAGGACACTTCGACGCAGCCATCGGCAACGTGCCGTTCAGCAGCGTCACTCTGCACGACCCGCTGCACAACGCGACCCGGCAGTCGATGCACAACCACTTCATCATCAAGTCGCTGCGCCTGACCCGGCCCGGCGGAATCGTCGCGGTGCTGACCTCGCACTTCACGATGGACGCGCAGAACCCCGGCGCGCGGCGGGAGATGAACGAGCTGGCCGACCTCGTGGGCGCGATCCGCCTGCCCACCGGGGCGCACCGCCGCGCCGCAGGGACGGAGGTGGTGACCGACCTGCTCGTGTTCCGGCGGCGACCGGAGGGCGAGCAGATGCGCGACGACGCCTGGGAGACGGTCGCGCAGGTGCCCATCGACGGCGTGCCGATGCGGATCAACCGCTACTTCGACGAGCACCCGGAGCAGATGCTCGGGGAGGTCGGCGTCGGCCACGGGATGTACGACGCGGCCACGCTCACCATCACGACCGATCTGGCTGACTTGGAGGCGGAACTCGCGGTCGCCGTCGACCAGATCGTGTTCTCCGCGCGCCGGGCCGGGCTGACGATGACCGAGCGCACCGCCGAGCAGCAGGCGCGCCGGGCAGCGTTCACCCCGTCGGCGCCGGAGCTATGGGACGGCAGCATCGTGGCGAGCGAGACCGGCGGCTTCCGCACCGTTGTCTCCGGCTCGCTGGAGCCGCTTGCGGTGCCGAAGTCCGCCGAGCGCGAGCTACGCGCACTGCTGCGTCTGCGCGACGGGGCATCCCGCCTGCTGACCGCGGAAGCGGCGAGCGTGGACGACACGCCTGACATCGTGCTCACCCGCACGACGCTGCGCCGCGACTACCTGAAGTACGTCGGCACCTACGGGGCGCTGAACCGCTACACGCTGCGCCCCACCGGGCGCACGAACGAGGACGGCGAGGAGACCTTCGCGCGCATCGTGCCGACACCGATCCGGCTGCTGCGCTCCGACCCGTTCGGTCCCCTGGTGCTCGCGCTGGAGCAGTTCGACGACGAGGATCAGTCCGCGTCGCCTGCCGCGATCATGAGCCACCGTGTGGTGGTGCCGCGCGCCGAGGTGCAGGGTGTCGACAGCCCGGCCGACGCCATAGCGGTCAGCCTCGACCGCACCGGCCGCATCGACATCACCCTCGTCGCCGATCTGCTCGGCATGAACGACCGCGAGGCGCGCGCGGCGCTGGGAACGCTCGTGTTCGCCGATCCGGTCACGAACCAGCTCACCCACGCGCCGGAGTATCTGTCGGGCGACGTGCGGGTCAAGCTCGAAGCGGCACGGCTCCGCGCCGAGGACGACCCGGAGTTCCAGGTCAACGTCGATGCGCTCGCTGAGGTGTTGCCCGCGCCGCTGGGCATCCAGGACATCCACGCGAAGCTCGGCGCCGTCTGGATCAGCGCCGACGTGCACGAGCAGTTCCTGCGTAGCACTCTGCGCGCGCCCGACGTTCGCGTGGAGAACCCGCTGCCAGGCATGTGGGAGATTCGCGGCGGTCGGCAGGGGCTGCCCTCCACCTCGGAATGGGGCACGCCCCGCCGCCCCGCGCCGGACATCGCACAGGCCGTCATGGAGCAGCGGACGATGCTCGTTTACGACGAGGAGAAGGACATCGACGGCAAGGTGCGTCGCGTGCTCAACCCCGTCGAGACCGCCGCAGCGCAGGAGAAGGCCGACGGCCTCCAAGAGCGGTTCAGCGAGTGGGTGTGGGAAGACCCGGCACGCGCGCAGGCGCTCGTGGACGAGTACAACCGGCGCTTCAACTCCATCGTGCTCCGTGACTACACGGATGCCGGGGCATATCTGTCGTTGCCCGGCCTGGCGTCGAACTTCGAGCCGCGCACGCACCAGCGAGCCGCTGTCGCGCGCATGGTGTCCGAGCCCGCCGCGGGCCTGTTCCACGAGGTCGGCGCGGGCAAGACCGCGGAAATGATTATGGGCGCGATGGAGATGCGCCGGATGGGGCTCATCGGCAAGCCCGTCGTGGTCGTGCCGAATCACATGCTGGAGCAGTTCGGGCGCGAGTGGCTCCAGATCTACCCGCGCGCCCGCGTGCTCGCGGCGTCGAGCCTCGACCTCACGGCAGACAAGCGGCGGCTGTTCGTCGCCCGCGCTGCCGCGAACGAGTGGGACGCGATCATCCTCACGCAGGGGGCGTTCGCCAAGATCCCGCTGCGCGCCGAGACGCAGCAGGAGTACATCCGCGGGCAGGTAGACGACGTGCGGCGAGTGCTGGGCGAGGCGACCGGCGAGCAGCGGATGAGCGTCAAGCGCATCCAGCGGAAGCTCCTGGCGATGGAGAACAAGCTCAAGGATCGGCTCGACTCCGACCGCGACCGCGGCGTCTGCTTCGAGGACACCGGCATTGATTACGTCATCGTCGACGAGATGCATATGTACAAGAATCTCGCCACCGAGTCGAACATCAGGGACGCGGCCATCGAGGGCTCGGATCGCGCGAGCGACCTGCACATGAAGCTCGAATACCTCCGCTCCGCGGGGCGCGAGCGGGTCGTGACCGCCGCGACCGCGACGCCCATCTCGAACTCGATCACCGAAACCTATGTCATGCAGCGATACCTGCGGCCCGACGTGCTGGAGTCGGCGGGTGTCGGCGCGTTCGATGCGTGGGCGGCAACGTTCGGCGAGCTGGTCACGCAGATGGAGATCTCGCCGACCGGCAGTACCTTCCGAATGAAGACCCGCTTCGCCCGGTTCCAGAACGGGCAGGAGCTGCTCCGGATGTGGTCGGTGTTCGCCGACGTGAAGACCGCTGAAGACCTCGACCTGCCCGTGCCCGCGCTCGTGCAGCGCGACGACGGCAGCCGCGCGCCCTCCACCGTGCCGGTGCAGCCGACCGTCGAGCTGGAACAGTACGTCGCATCCCTCGCCGAGCGCGCCGAGAAGGTCGCCACCCGCCAGGTGCGGCCCGACGAAGACAACATGCTCCTGATCGCCACCGACGGACGCAAGGCCGCGCTCGACATCCGCATGGTCATCTCCCGCGACCCGTCCGGGCCGAGCAAGGTCGACGTCGCCGCCGACGCGATCCACCGCATCTGGGAGCGCACCCGCGACAACGAGTACCTCGACACGGTGACCGGGCAACCCTCCACGGTGCGCGGGTCGCTCCAGCTCGTGTTCTCCGATATCGGCACCCCGAACCAGGACAGGTGGAACGCCTACGACGAGCTGCGGCAGCAGCTCGTGCAGCGCGGCATCCCCGCCGAGCAGGTCAGATACATGCACGAGGCGAAGACCGACGTGGAGAAGGCCCGCCTGTTCGCCGCAGCCCGTGCCGGCCACGTCGCCGTGCTCCTCGGATCGACGGAGAAGATGGGTGTCGGCACGAACGTCCAGGCCCGCGCCATCGCGCTGCACCATCTGGACTGCCCGTGGCGGCCCTCCGACATCGCGCAGCGCGACGGTCGCATCATGCGGCAGGGCAACCAGAACGAGGAAGTGGCGATCGTCCGCTACGTCACCGAGCGTTCCTTCGACTCCTACATGTGGCAGACCGTCGAGCGGAAGGCCGCGTCGTTCGCGCAGCTCCTGCGCGGCAAGATCAACGCCCGAGAGATCGAGGAGATCGACACCTCCGCGTTGTCCGCAGCAGAGGCCAAGGCAATCGCCTCCGGCAATCCGCTCCTGCTGGAGCACTCCGTCATCCTCAACGAGGTGAACCGGCTCCGCCGCCTCCAGCGCGCGCACGAGCGCAACGAGGACATGCTCGTCCACACCGGAAACCGCGCCCGGTCAGCCGCCGAGCGCGCCGCCGCGGACATTCGCGGGCTGGAAGCCGCTGCCCCGCGGATGATCGACACGAGCGGCGACAGGTTCCGCATCACGCTCGGCGCGCGCGACTACGACTCCCGCTCCGAAGCCGCCCACGCCCTCGCCGCATGGATGAGCGACTCCGGCCTGAAGTGGCTGCCTCGGTACGGGCACAAGGACTTCGGGATCATCGGCCGCATCTCAGGCTTCGACATCCACGTCGAGGCCCGCTCCGGGCTCGCCGCTCTCGATGTGACCCTCTCCCTGCCCGAGGTGCCCCGCTCGGGATTCACGATGTCGAAGGAGTCGTTCCTGGAGGCCGGGCTCGGGCTCGTGCAGCGCATCGAGAACCGTGTCAGCGGCATCCCCTCCCTCCTCGACCAGGCCCGCGAAGACCTGGAAGAAGCCGAGCAGACCGTCACCGATACCCAGCAGCGCCTCGGCCAGCCCTTCCGCCACGCACAGACCCTCGCCGACGCCGAGGAAGACCTCGCCCGCGTCGAGTCCCAGCTCGCCGCGATGCAGGACGAACCGGCACCCGAGCCCGCCGCGCCAGAGTCCGAGCGCGTCGAGCTGACCATCGAAGCAGTGCGCGCCTACGAACCGAACCTCGGGTCGCGGGAGGGTGCGGGTCGTGAGCCCGCGACCCCGTTCGTCCCCGTGACGCCTCCGGCCGCGCCGCCGGGCAACGCCCAGCGGCTGTAGCTCAGCGGCACTCCGGGCCGAGCCCGTCGACGATCGTGGCCGGGTCGGCGATGATCTGCTCGCAGCGCAGGCAGCGCGCGCCGCGAAAGATCACCTCCGGTTCGCCGTGGATGCCGTGTTCGGGTTCGACCTCGTAGAGGTCCGCGTGTGCGGCGAACAGGCGCGGGTGGTTCTTGGCGATGGCGGCGTGGAATTGCGCGGGCGTGGTCGGCGGGTTGAGCTGACGCTCGACGAACAGGTCGATCACCGTCGAATAGGCATCGCGGGTGAGCCGCGCGGCGAGGAACAGATCGGGGTTCGCCGCCGAGATGCCGACGCTAGCAAGATCGTCCAGCCCGTAGTCGTCCACATCCTCGGTGACCAGGAAGCGTGCGCCCGCGGCCGCAGCATCGGCAAGGATCTGCCGATCCGCGCCCTTCGTGCCTCCGAAATGTTCCGCACCCGTGCCGGTCGGCCCGAGCAAGACGTCGAATCGCTCCCGGACACTCGACGGCGGCAACGCCCTCGGGCGCATGTGCACCTGGGCCTCCCGCTCGGCAGCCCGGCTCCAGAAGGCGCGGAAGCCGCTCGGCACCCCGCCGACGACCAGCAGAGTCCGAGTGACGGGCTTAGCGATGATGTTCGCGTCCAGGAGAACGCGCGTCAGCTCACTGATCGCCGAAGAGGTCGTCGCGGAGTTCATCGCGCGTCAGCTCCACGAGGTCGCCCATCGTCTTGCGCCAGTACCGCGCGAACTCCTCGTAGGGGATGCGATTGCGATTGCCGACCTTGACCGCGCGAATCTCCCCCGCCTTGATCTTCCGCGAGATGGTGGGACGAGACACGCCCATCGCGTCGGCGACCTGCTCGGGGGTCATCATGCGGCGCTTCGCCGTCAGCGTCACCGTCTCCCCATCGGCTGCCGCCTGCTGCACATATGCGGCGACCTGCTCCAGCCAAGCCGGGCGCGCCCCGGCGCTGGAGCGCACATCCTCCGGGTTGATCGTCAAGCTCGTCATGGTCATGACCCCATCCTACCTCCATCTGCACACTCTGGACAATACAAGTGTTCATACGGCATCCCCTTCTTGAGCCTTACAGTTCATGCGTCGATGCCCGCGAACGCCTCGTCGAGCGCGTCAGCCGCGACCTCGACGATGAGGTCGGGACGCTTCGCGTAGTGCCCTTCCGTGATGTCGGTACTGCTGTGCCCGAGCAGGTCGCGTGCGACCTCGACGCCAGCCGTGTCCGATACCGCGGCCGCGACCGCCTTGCGGAGACTGCGGAAGGTGAGATGCTCGGCGTCGACCCCGATAGCCAGCAGTTCCGGCTCGAACTCGCGGCGGAACATCCGGAGCAACTCGCCGACGGCGCTGGGGTCGCGCGGACGGCCGCGCTCGGTCGTGAACAGCACGTCGTCTGGATTCCGTTCGGGGTCGGGAACGTGGCTCGCCACGAGTTCGCTCAGTACCTTCGCTGCGAACTTCGGCACGCGAACCCAACGCTTCTGCCGCTCCGCTTTGGGCGAGTCCTGGCGAAACAGGCCGCGGGACTTGGTGCGAACCATCGTCCCGCCGACCCAGACGAGCGCCTCCATCGTGAGGCTTCCATCCGGTTGTTCCACCGCCTCGAACCGCACGTCCTGGAACCGGATCGCAATCGGTTCTGCCGTCCTCTCGGAGGTGCCGAGCGTGATGAGGATGTAGTCGGCGAGCAGCTTGTAGTTGGGCCGTCGGCCCACCGGATACCGCTTCCGGTGCCGCTCGGGCCACACCTCGCGGATGAGGTGGAGGATGTACTTGACCTGCACCGCGTCGAGTTCGAAGTACACCGTGTCCGGCTCGTCCGCTCGCCTGGTCGCACGGATCGGGTTCGCCATGACGACCGCTCCGTACCGTGTGTTCTGGATCGACCCGGCAGCCGAGAAGTGCCCCTGCTGGATCGCCCAGTCGAACATGAGCGACATCACGTTCCGAACCTTGTTCGCGGTCGTTACCGACTTCTCCCGTGCTACGTCCATGAGCAGCCCATCAGCACGGTCGGCGGTGATGTCGGCAATGGGGATGGCACCGGCGCGCGGGACGACATGCGCGCGAACAACCGATGCGTAGCCATCGACGGTCTGCTCGCGGCGCTGGCGCAGCACCCGCGGATCATCGTCGTGATACGCCGTCTTCAGCCACGCCTTCGCCAGCTCAGCGACAGTCATGACCTGTGCTCGTCGCGCCAGCACTCGACCGACAGCGACATCAGCAGCTTCCTGCAACGCCGTCAGCGCCTCAGCCTCGGTCGCTCCGCTGCCGCTGGGACGACGCTCCTGCCCCTGGCCGTCATAGACCCGCGCTCGCGCGATGACCAGTCCGCTCGGCTCGACCGTGTAGGTCACCTTGCCGAGTTCGCCGAGTGCGCGCTTCGGCCGCGCCATCAGTCGCCCGCCCTATCCGTCGGGGCCACGATCCGCCCAGCGATGAACGCCTCGACATCCTCATCGCGGTAGCGAACGTTGTGCGACGAGAGTGCGACGAACGGCAACCCGAGACCTCGGCTGCGCGCACGCTCTGTGCGCCAGTCAGCGAGCGTCCTGATCGGGATGCCCGTGTACTCCGCAAGCTCCTGCGGAGTCCAGAGGCGGGGGCGGTCGTCGCTCATACCAATGAGGTAGGCGGCACCACCCGCAGACCTCCAGCGAACCCCGTAGGACGGCCAAGAATCGAGTAAACGGACGGGTTCTCGGACCGCCGCAGTAGCGACCAACTCCATGCTCAACATCGCACTTCCCTGTATTTGCAGGGGAGTATGATCCTGTGGAACACCCTCCGGTTCTCAGATCCTCAAGCCGAGCTGTACTTCGGCGTCTGACCGGTCCTGAACGACAGAAGGCTCGCATCCGACCGGATGCGAGCCTTCTGTCGTTCCCGTTGCGCAGGCGCGTGGGCGGCTCAACCGTAGAAGTACTTCTCGAACACCCGCCGGGCACGGCGCGTCGCACCCAGGTAGTCCTCTTCGACCTGGGATGCCGAGTGCGGTGGGTATTCCAAGAGTCGAGCCAGGCCGTCGAGCTTGCGGCGATCCGTGGGCAACACGTCGCTCGTCTGGCCCGACAGCAACGTGTTTGCCGATCGCAATCTGCTCGCGAGAATCCACGCGTGCCTCAGGCGTTCGACGGCACTAGCGGGAAGCAGGCTGTGGGCGGCCAGGGCGTCTAGCGCCCGCAGGGTCGATGTGGTGCGCAGTTCGGGGACGGCGTGCGCATGCTGGAGCTGGAGCAGCTGCACGAGCCACTCCACATCGCTGAGAGAACCGGGGCCCAACTTGAGGTGCCGCGCCGGATCGACGCCCTGAGGCAGACGTTCGTTCTCGACACGAGCTTTGATGCGTTTGATCTCTCGCAGACCGTTCTCGTCGGCCGATGCGGGGTACCGGACCGCGTCGGCGAGATCAGTGAAAGCCCCGATCAGCTTCACGCTGCCGGCGACGCCCCGTGAACGCAGCAGAGCCTGCGCCTCCCACGACAGCGACCATCGTCGGTAGTAGGCAGCATAGGCATCCAGCGACCGGACGAGCGGTCCGGTGCGACCCTCGGGACGGAGGTCGGCGTCCAGATCGAGGGGCAGCCGCAGATCCTCAGAGTGCTGCCGTAGGCCGGCAACGAGTGCGTTCGCCAACTGGGAGGCGCGACCGTCCTCGAGGCCGTTGGCGCGGTAGACGTACAAGACATCAGCATCCGACCCGAAGCCGAGCTCCGCGCCACCGAATCGTCCCATGGCGATTACAGAGAAGTCGAGGGCGTCATCCTCGGGCGGCACGGCATCGCGTCGCACCGCCCGCAGCGTCGCCTGGATGGTGACCTCTGTGATGGTCGTCAGCGCGTCGGCGATCTCGTCGATCGACAGGATGCCGAGAACCCCGCCCATCGCGGTGCGCAGCACTTCTCGGCGACGCAGCGCGCGCACGGCCCGCGCCGCGTCCTCGATCGAACGGTGACGCGTCTGGATCGCGCGCGCCTCCTCTTGGAGCGCAACACCCGACCGAGGCCGCAGGTGCTCCTCGTGATCGAGCCACGCAGCTGATTCGGGAATCCACTCGACGAGCTCTCCGACATACCGCGAGCCCGAGAGCACGCGCGTCAGGCGCTCAGCTGCCCCCGTCGAGTCCCGCAGCATCCGCAAGAACCACGGTGTGTCGCCGAGGCGCTCGCTCAAGCGTCGGAACGAGATTAAGCCGTAGTCGGGATCGACGCCGTCCGCGAACCAACGGATCATCACGGGCATGAGATGGCGCTGGATCGTCGCCTTGCGGCTCAGCCCGGTCGTCAACGCCCGGATGTGGCGCAGGGCACCCGGAGGATCGAGGAATCCGATGGCTGCGAGCCGGTCGTGGGCCTGGTCCTCCGAGAGGGCGCGTTCTTCGGCGGGCAGCGCGGCCACCGCCGACAGCAGCGGCCGGTAGAACAACCGCACGTGGATGTCGCGGACTTCCCGCTTGATCGACTCCCACTGCGACACCAGTTCTGCACCGGTATCGGCCAGCCCCGTGGCCCGCGCCAACACACGCAGTTCGTCGGGATCGGTCGGCATCAGGTGAGTGCGCGAGAGGCGACGCAGCTGAAGACGGTGTTCCAGAACACGCAGCAGACGGTAGTCGCGTGCGAACGCTGCCGCGTCTGTCCGGCCGATGTATCCCTCGGCGACGAGAGCGTTGATCGCCGACAGGGTGCCTCGCTGGCGGATCGCCTCATCGCTCAGCCCGTGCACCAGCTGGAGCAATTGCACCGTGAACTCCACGTCGCGGATGCCGCCGGGACCGAGCTTGATCTGCTGAGCAACCTCGTCCTGCGGGATGTGGTCGGTGACGCGCTCCCGCATGCGTTGCACGCTGTCGACGAAGTTCTCGCGAGCAGCGCTGGCCCACACGCGCGGCTGCACGGCGTCGATGTACGCGTCGCCGAGCACCCGGTTGCCGGCGATCGGCCGCGCCTTCAGCAGGGCCTGGAACTCCCAGCTCTTCGCCCACCGCTCGTAGTAGGCCACGTGCGAATCGAGGGTGCGCACCAAGGCGCCCTGTTTGCCCTCGGGCCGGAGGTTCGGATCGACCTCCCACAGCGGCGGCTCGATTTCGACACCGGAGATCCCGCGCATCGTCTGCACAGCGAGGCGGGTACCGATATCGACGGCGCGACTCTCGGAGACGAGGGATTCGTCATCGGTCCCCGCGACGAAGATGACGTCGACATCCGAGACGTAGTTCAATTCGCGAGCGCCGCACTTGCCCATGCCGATGATGGCGAGCTGGGTTGCGTCGACCTGCTCGCGGGAGAACTGCCCAGCGGGCCCGTCCGTCGATATCCGGGTCCGGGCAACGCAAAGCGATGCTTCCAGCGCCGCGCCCGCCGCATCCGCGAGTGCTGCTGCCACGGCATCGAGCACCGCCTCCGGCGCAACGTGCGAAAGATCAAACAACGCGATGCGCGCGAGCTGGGTCCGATACGCGATCCGCAGGCGAACCCAGGCATCCTCGGAACCGTCGTCCGCGAAGCCGTCCTGCGCACCCACGGCGCTCAGAAGGGTCTCGCGGAGCTCTGTTTCTGAGGGAAGGGCGTCGGCGCCACCTTCGAGCTTCCCGATCTCACGCGGATGCCGGCCATAGAACTCGCCGAAGCCCCGTGAGGCGCCGAGCAGCAGCCAGAGCTGGGCCCACCGGCGTTCGTCAGATGCCGCGAGCCGGAGCGCGGCGGGATCTCGTCTCGCCACCCAGAGCAGTGCCTGCAGCGCCGCGTCGGGATCGGGGGCCGTTGCAGCAGGCGCCGCTGCCTGCGCACGGTCGATACCGAGGGTCTCGACGAGCTCGGCTAGTCCCGCATCAGCCTGGGCGAGTTCGCTGAAGCCGACCCGCGCCAGGTCGGTCAGACCCGTGGTCCGTTCGGTGGATGCCATCGACGGTCCCGGGAGAGTCAGAGCATCTCGAGATTGCTCTTCAGCTCGTACGGTGTGACCTGCGCACGGTACTGCTGCCAGTCGCGGCGCTTGTTCAGAAGGACGTAGTTGAAGACCTGCTCGCCGAGCGTCTCAGCCACCAGCTCCGAGTCCTCCATGTACTCGAGCGCGTGATCCAGACTCTGCGGCAGCGGCGCGTAGCCCAGGGCACGGCGCTCGGAATCGCTGAGAGACCACACGTTGTCTTCGGCTTCGGCGGGCAGCTCGTAGCCCTCTTCGATGCCCTTGAGCCCGGCAGCCAGGAGCAGCGCGTACGACAGGTAGGGATTGGCTGCGGAGTCCAGAGCGCGATACTCGACGCGGGAGGACTGGCCCTTATTGGGCTTGTACATCGGAACGCGAACCAGCGCCGAACGGTTGTTGTGCCCCCAGCAGATGAAGCTCGGCGCCTCATCGCCGCCCCACAGACGCTTGTACGAATTGACGAACTGGTTCGTGACGGCACTGATCTCGTTCGCGTGCCGAAGAAGGCCTGCGATGAACTGCCGTCCGACCTTCGAGAGCTGGTACTGCGCACCCTCCTCGTAGAAGGCGTTGGTGTCTCCTTCGAACAGCGACATGTGGGTGTGCATGCCGCTGCCGGGCTGGCCGCTGAGGGGCTTGGGCATGAAGGTCGCGTAGACCCCCTGCTCGATCGCCACCTCTTTGATCACCGTGCGGAACGTCATGATGTTGTCAGCGGTGGCAAGCGCGTCGGCGTACCGCAGGTCGATCTCGTTCTGGCCGGGCCCGCCTTCGTGGTGGCTGTACTCGACCGAGATCCCCAGGTCTTCGAGCATCCGCACCGACCGACGGCGGAAGTCATGCGCAGTGCCACCGGGAACGTTGTCGAAGTACCCCGCCGAATCCACCGGCTCCGGGCCCTCGGCACCGTAGGAGGAGGACTTGAGCAGGTAGAACTCGATCTCCGGATGCGTGTAGAACGTGAATCCGGCATCCGCGGCCTTTGCGAGAGTCCGCTTGAGGACGTGACGCGGGTCGGCCACAGCCGGCTGTCCGTCGGGCGTCGTAATGTCGCAGAACATGCGAGCTGTCGGGTCGATCTCGCCCCGCCATGGCAGCGTCTGGAACGTCGTGGGATCGGGGTGCGCGAGCAGATCCGACTCGTACGAGCGCGTCAGACCCTCGATCGCGGAGCCGTCAAAGCCGAGGCCTTCCGTGAATGCCCCCTCAACCTCGGCAGGCGCGACAGCCACCGATTTGAGGGTTCCGATCACGTCGGTGAACCACAGGCGCACGAACTTGACGCCGCGCTCCTCGATCGTGCGAAGAACAAAGTCCCGCTGCTTGTCCATGGAGGTCCTCTCGGTACGAACGTCAGTGGGCGGCAGTGCCGCCGGAGCCCCAGGAGTCCTCGCGGGCTTCGTCGTCGGACCAGGCGCGCGACCGCTCCTTCATGATCTCCGGTGCCCGAGCCGCCTCCTCTGCGGTATCGAACGGACCGGCGCGGTCGACCGCGGGCGACTCGAAGCCCTTCTCGACCTGACCGGTGGTCAGGTTGTACCAGTACTTCTCGGCATCAGCGGACACGTCTGCTCCCTCGGTGGGTTCCGTTGACTCGATCCTACTGATCCGAGCCGCGTGGGTGGGTAGGCTGATCGCATGGCATCTGACCTGACCCGAGCAGTGGGCATCGACATCGGCGGCACGGGAATCAAGGGAGGTGTTGTCGACCTCGAAGCGGGTGAGCTCGTCACCGATCGCATCAAGGTCCCCACCCCCGCGGGAGCCGAGCCGCCGGCCGTTCTGGAAGCCGTCAAGAAAGTTCTCGAGACGTTGGAGGTGGCCGACTCGGATATTCCGCTCGGTGTTGCCTTCCCGGCGATCGTGAAGAACGGCAAGACCCTCTCGGCCGCGAACGTCTCGGAGAAGTGGATCGGTTTCGAGGCCGAGAAGTTCTTCGAGGACGGTCTCGGCCGCGACATCCATTTCGCCAATGACGCGGATGTCGCCGGCGTCGCGGAGGTGCGCTACGGCGCGGCGAAGGGCGTGGAGGGACTCGTCCTGCTCACGACCCTGGGCACCGGCATCGGCTCGGCCATGATCTACAACGGCGTCCTGATCCCCAACTCCGAACTCGGTCACCTCGCACGGCCCGGCAAGGACAAGGATGCCGAGTACTACGCGGCCTACTCCGCCATGGAGCGCGAAGAACTCTCCTGGGCGAAGTGGGCTAAGCGGCTCCAGTGGTACTACAGCCACCTCGAGTTCCTCTTCTCGCCCGACCTGTTCGTCGTCGGTGGCGGCGTGTCGAAGCACCCCGAGGAGTTCCTGCCCCTGCTGAAGCTGAACACCCCGATCGTGCCGGCAGTGCACCGCAACAACTCGGGAATCATCGGCGCAGCAGCTCTGTCACTCGGCGCGATGCCCCAGCTGGCTCAGGCGACAGCCGCCGACTGAGCAGTTCGGCGCCGCAACGCGTCATCGGGACGAATGGGCCGGCCTGTACGCCGGGTTCTGTTCGGGAGCTGTCGCTCCGTCGACGGTCATCTCTCTCGGCGACGCGTTGCCGCGCCGCTCTAGCGGCCTACCCGGGGACTCGGCGAGCCGCGTCGTCATCCCCTGTCTGGCCTTGCTCCGGACGAGGTTTACCCTGCGGGTCGTGTCACCACGACCCCGGTGGTCTCTTACACCACCCTTTCACCCTTACCGGGACGAGCCCGGCGGTCTGCTTTCTGTGGCACTGTCTCGCGGATTACTCCGGGTGGGTGTTACCCACCGCCCTGCCCTGTGGAGCCCGGACGTTCCTCGGCGCGGCATTGCCGCGACGCGACCGTCCAGCCGACCCATTCGCACCCGCGAGTCTACGCGGCGGCACGAGCAGCGACGTGCTCCGGGCCGCGGTTACAGACCCGACTCTTCGGTGCGGACGAGGATGCAGCCGCACTCGGGGCATGTCACCACAGCCTCTGGCGCTGCGGCGCGCAGGGCGCTGAGATCGCTGCCCGCGAGAACCATGTGGCATCCACCGCACGTTTGACGTGTCAGCAAGGCTGCACCCGCGCTCCGCTGAGCGAGCTTGTCGTAAAGGCCGAGCAGGTCGGCGGATACCGTCGCGGCGACGGCCTCGCGGTCGCGGGAGGCTGCCGCCTCGTCAGCCTGGGCTGCCGCAACGGCGGACTTTGCCGCGGCGCTGAGCGAGGCGCCCTCCTCGTTGATCTCGCGCAGTCTCGCCTCAAGTCCGGTAACAATCTCTTCGGCGGCCTCCGCGCGCTCCATCGCGTCGAGATCGGCGTCTTCGAGATCACTCTTTCGTCGGGCCAGTGCCGCAAGCTCGTGTTCCAGATTCTGCGCTTCTTTGGCGTTGGCAGAGTCGGCCAATCGACCCGCATCGCGCGCAATGCGTGCTTCGACAACCTTGAGGTCGTCATCGAGCCGACGCTGCTCGGCGCGGACGTCGTCGACATCCCCCGGGCACGCACGAGTTCCTGGTTGAGCTCGGTCCGCGACTGCATCAGCTCCGACACCCGAGCTGCCTGCTCCGGAGACCGCGCGGCAGCTGCGGCGCTGCGGATTCGGGCATCGAGGGCAGCGACCTCGAGAAGACGCCGCTGGTCGTCCGGACTCGCATTCATGTGGGCCCTGCCGGGATCGAACCGACGACATCCACGGTGTAAACGTGGCGCTCTACCAGCTGAGCTAAAGGCCCTCGAGGCGAGTCTACGGGGCGGATGACGCATCCATCGTTTCCACCGACAGGCCCAGGGCGCCTCGACCGCTCCCACCGGATGCGGGAATCGCTAGGCTGGGTCGTGGTCTGCCGTACAGACACGCGCACGACCAGACCCTGCGGTGCTCACCCTGCAGCGCACGGCCGCCCGTTCGTGGCACACCCTGCCCGTCGAAGAAAGGTTTCACGTGACCGTCAACGATCAGGATCCGTACTCGCAGGGACCGCTCGACAGCGACCCCGACGAGACCGCGGAATGGCAGGAGTCCCTGCAGCAGCTCGTCTCGGCCAAGGGCCACGGGCGCGGCAGGGAAATCATGCTCAGCCTGTTGCAGACCTCGCATGAGCTCCAGCTCAACGTTCCGCAGGTGCCGACCACGGACTACATCAACACCATCTCCCCGGATGCCGAACCCGACTTTCCCGGTGACGAGGAGTTGGAGCGTCGTTACCGCCGCTGGATCCGTTGGAATGCCGCGATCACGGTTCACCGCGCACAGCGTCCCGGGATCGGTGTCGGCGGTCACATCTCGACCTACGCGTCCTCGGCGTCGCTGTATGAGGTCGGCTTCAACCACTTCTTCCGCGGCCCGGATCACGAATCCGGTGGCGATCAGGTGTTCATCCAGGGGCACGCCTCCCCCGGCATCTACGCCCGTTCCTTCCTGGAAGGGCGTCTGACCCAGGCGCAGCTCGACGGGTTCCGGCAGGAGAAGTCGGCGGCTCCCAACGGCATCCCGTCGTACCCGCACCCGCGACTCATGCCGGATTACTGGCAGTTCCCCACGGTCTCGATGGGCCTCGGCCCGATCAACGCCATCTATCAGGCGATGACCAACAAGTACCTGACCAACCGCGGAATCAAGGATGTCGGCGACAGCCACGTGTGGGCATTCCTCGGCGACGGCGAGATGGATGAGGTCGAAAGCCGTGGTCAGCTGCAGGTAGCTGCCAACGAGGGCCTCGACAACCTCACCTTCGTGGTCAACGCGAACCTGCAGCGCCTGGACGGCCCTGTTCGCGGTAACGGCAAGATCATTCAGGAGCTCGAGAGCTTCTTCCGCGGCGCGGGATGGAATGTCATCAAGGTCGTGTGGGGTACCGGGTGGGACGAACTGCTGTCCAAGGACACCGACGGCGCGCTCGTTCACCTCATGAACACCACCCCCGACGGGGACTTCCAGACCTACCGGGCGGAAGACGGCGCGTTCATTCGCGAGCACTTCTTCGGCCGTGATGAGCGCACCGCAGCCCTGGTGAAGGACTGGAGCGACGACGAGATCTGGGGCAAGCTTCGCCGCGGCGGGCTCGACTATCGCAAGGTCTACGCTGCCTACAAGGCTGCCGTCGAGCACAAGGGGCAGCCCACGGTCATCATCGCAAAGACCATCAAGGGCTACGGCCTCGGTCACCACTTCGAGGGCCGCAACGCGACCCACCAGATGAAGAAGATGACGCTCGAGGACCTGAAGCACTTCCGCGACTCGATGCGCATTCCGATCTCGGATGCTCAGCTCGAAGAGAACCCGTACCTGCCGCCGTACTACAACCCCGGCCCGCAGGACGAGACGATCCAGTACATGATGGAGCGCCGCCGCTCGCTGGGCGGTTTCCTCCCCCAGCGCCGCACGTCGCACACCGCGATCACCCTGCCGGGCGACGACGTCTATGCCCTCCCCAAGAAGGGATCGGGCACGCAGGAAGTCGCCACCACCATGGCCTTCGTGCGCCTGCTCAAAGATCTGCTGCGCGCCAAGGGCTTCGGCAACCGCATCGTGCCGATCATCCCGGACGAGGCACGCACGTTCGGTATCGATGCGTTCTTCCCGACGCAGAAGATCTACAACCCGCACGGTCAGAACTACACGTCGGTCGACCGCGATCTGCTTCTTGCCTACAAGGAGAGCCCGCAGGGCCAGATCATGCACGTCGGCATCAACGAGGCCGGCGCGCTGGCCGCGCTCACGGCCACGGGGACGTCCTACGCGACGCATGGCGAGCCGCTGATTCCGGTCTACGTCTTCTACTCGATGTTCGGATTCCAGCGCACCGGCGACGCCCAGTGGGCAGCCGGCGATCAGATGACGCGCGGGTTCGTGATCGGTGCCACCGCTGGCCGTACGACCCTGACCGGTGAGGGCCTTCAGCACGCTGACGGTCACTCACACCTGCTCGCGTCGACGAACCCCGCGACAGTCTCGTACGACCCCGCATACGGGTACGAGATCGCGCACATCGTGCAGTCGGGACTTGAGCGGATGTACGGCGGGCATCACCCCGACCCGGACGTCATGTACTACCTCACGGTCTACAACGAGCCGCTTGTTCAGCCGGCAGAGCCCGAGGGCGTGGATGTCGAGGGCATCGTGCGCGGCATCCACCGCATCTCCACCGCCGAAGGCGAAGGGCCCCGCACGCAGCTTCTGGCATCGGGCGTGGGTGTGCCGTGGGCCCTTGAGGCACAGCAGCTGTTGCGCGACGACTGGGGCGTGCAGGCCGACGTCTGGTCGGTGACCTCGTGGACCGAGCTGCGTCGCGATGGCCTCGCAGCCGACGAGCACAACTTCCTGCACCCCGAGAACGAGCCGCGACGCGCCTACATCAGCGAGAAGCTGCAGGACGCCGAAGGACCCGTCATCGCCGTGAGCGACTTCATGCACGCGGTTCAGGACCAGATCCGTCCGTGGGTCCCGGGGCACTTCGCAACGCTGGGCGCCGACGGCTTCGGCTTCTCGGACACACGTCCGGCAGCGCGGCGTTTCTTCAAGATCGACGGCCCGTCGATCGTCGTGCGGACTCTGCAGGCGTTGGCCGAGGAGGGCGCGGTCGACCGGGCCCTGGCTGGTCAGGCGATCCGCAAGTACGACCTGCACAACGTCAAGGCGGGCACGAGCGGGAACGCGGGCGGGGAGAGCTGACGCCTCGACCATGACCGCGCATCCCACCGACAAGGCCGAGACGCTGGCGTGGCTACGCCGCATCTCGGGGGATCTCGCGACCGCGACGATCCAGCGACTCGAACAGAGCCTGCCCTGGTATTCCGAGATGCCGCCGGCGCGTCGCTCGGCGGTGGGCCTGGTCGCCCAGGCGGGTATCACGTCGTTCATCCAGTGGTACGACGATCCCCAATCCACACCGTGGATCGCTGCTGACATCTTCGCTGCAGCTCCCCGCGAGCTGTTGCGCAGCGTGAGCCTGCAACAGACGCTGCAGCTCATCCGGGTGTCGGTCACCGTGACCGAAGAGCGGATCGCGAGCAAGAGCGAGAGCTTGCGTGAGGCGATCCTGCTCTACTCACGAGAAGTCGCGTTCGCGGCGGCTGACGTGTACGCACGAGCTGCCGAAGCCCGCGGCCTGTGGGATGCGCGTCTCGAGGCGCTCGTGGTGGACTCGATCCTCACGGGCGAAACCGACGAGGAGCTGCCGAGTCGGATTGCCGCGCTCGGCTGGCACGGGCATGGCGAGGTCGCCGTCTTGGTGGGCACGACCCCGCCGCAGTTCGATGTCGACCAGTTGCGCCGCACAGCCCGCAAGCTCGGTGTGGATGTGCTCATCGGTGTGCAGGGATCGCGTCTCGTTCTCGTGATCGGACGGTCGGAGGCTTCTCCCCGATCGGACGACGCTGAGCAGGATCTGCCGTTCCCCGAGATCGCTCGTCGCCTTGAACCCGGGTTCGGACCCGGATACCTCGTCCTCGGCCCCGCCGTCCCGGCGCTGGTCGACGCGAGCATGAGCGCTCGCGCAGCGCTCGCGGGCTTCGCGGTGGCCCGCGCCTGGCGCCACGCGCCACGTCCCGTGGAGGCAGATGACCTCCTCCCGAGCGTGCCCTCGCCGGCGATCCGTTGGCCAAGCAGACGCTGATCGAGCGGATCTACCGGCCGCTTCACGCGCACTCCACGGATCTCGTGACGACCCTGTGGAGCTACTTGGACAACGGGCGGTCGCTGGAGGCCACCGCCCGAGAGCTGTTCGTCCATCCTAATACTGTTCGGTACCGCCTCAAGCGCGTTTCCGAAGTGATCGGTTGGGATGCGACGGGCCCCCGCGAAGCGCTCATTCTGCAGACCGCACTGATTCTGGGATCCATGGGAACAGAGTCGGTTCGTCGTCGCTCAACCGCGTTGCACCGTCGCGTATCAGCCTGAGCGTGTAGACGCGCGACAAACGACAACGCGTTTTCTCGGTGATCATCTCCAGAAGGCCCTCCCAGCACGCTGGCAGGATGGGATGGTGATCATCGCTGTCTTCCCGGGTCAGGGCTCCCAAACACCCGGCTTCCTCCGCTCGTGGCTCGAGCACGAGGGGGTCCGTGCCCGACTCGAGCAGTTCTCGCAGTGGGCCGAGGTCGATCTCGTGGAGGCGGGCACGGAAGCGGATGCCGAGTCCATCCGCGACACCCGCATCGCACAACCACTCATCGTCGCTGCGTCGCTGGTGTCGTGGGAGCTTCTCGCGGCGCGCACTCCCCTCGCTTTCGGCGGCGTCGCCGGGCATTCCGTGGGTGAGTTCGCCGCGCTGACAGCCGCGGGCGTCATCGACGCCGAGACCGCGATGCGCCTTGTCGGCATCCGCGGTCGCGCCATGGCGGATGCCGCATCGCTGGCTGACACCGGAATGAGCGCCGTGATCGGCGGCGACCAGACCGCCGTCGAAGCCCGCCTCGCCGACCTCGACCTCACCCCCGCCAACTTCAACGGTGGCGGACAGATCGTCGCCGCCGGCGCCGCCGAAGCCCTGGCGTCACTCAGCGCCGAGCCTCCCGCGGGAACGCGCGTGATTCCGCTGTCCGTTGCGGGAGCCTTCCACACGCGGTACATGGCGCCGGCGGTCGAAACGCTCCGGTCGGCGGTGTCCACCGTCACGCCTACCGATCCCGCTGTGCAACTGTGGACGAATCGAGACGGGTCACCCGTGCGCAGCGGCGACGAGGCTCTCTCGCTCGTCGTCGATCAGGTAGCCTCCCCCGTGCGCTGGGACGCCTGCATGGAAGCCTTTGCGGCAGCCGGCGTGACGGGGCTGGTCGAGTTCGCTCCGGGCGGCACCCTGGTCGGTCTCGCGAAGCGTGCGCTGCGCGGAGTACCCTCGGTCGCGGTCAAGACCCCCGATGACCTCGCTTCCGCTGCCGAGCTTCTGGCTGCCGCATCCGCCCAAGGAGAACCCGAATGACCGCGACCCTCCGTCAGCCTCAGGGCGCCGCACACACGCGCATCTACGCCTACGGCGCGGCGCGAGGCGAGCGGGTCGTTCCCAACGATGACCTCGTCGGTCCGATCGACTCGAGCGACGAGTGGATCCGCCAGCGCACCGGCATCGTGACCCGCGTGCGAGCGGTCGAGACGACCAACGCCATCGACCTCGCGTCGGATGCCGCCGCCGAGGCTGTTGCCAAGTCCGGAGTCTCGCCCGAGAAGATCGATGCGGTGATCGTGGCGACCATCTCCAATCCGCGGCAGACACCGTCGGTTTCGGCGATCGTGGCGGAGCGGATCGGCGCAAAGGATGCCGCCGCCTACGACCTCAACGCTGCCTGTGCGGGCTTCGCCTACGGCGTCGGACAGGCTGACGCGCTGATCCGCGGGGGCGGCGCCCACTACGCCGTCGTCGTCGGCGCCGAAAAGCTCAGCGACATCGTCGACCCGACCGATCGCTCGATCTCGTTCCTCCTGGGAGACGGTGCGGGCGCCGCCGTTGTCGGGCCCTCCGACACGCCGGGGATCGGTCCGACGGTCTGGGGATCGGACGGCTCGAAGGCGGATGCCGTGACGATGAACCACACGCTGACCGAGTTCCGCGACGGCACAGCGCCGTGGCCCACCCTCCGGCAAGAGGGGCCCACCGTCTTCCGGTGGGCGGTGTGGGAGATGGTCAAGGTCGCCCGCGAAGCACTCGAGGCCGCGGGTGTCCAAGCATCCGACCTCGCCGCGTTCGTTCCCCACCAGGCGAACATGCGGATCATCGATGAGTTCGCCAAGCAGCTCAAGCTTCCCGAATCCGTCGTGATCGGTCGCGACATCGAGACAACCGGCAACACGTCAGCGGCATCCATCCCGCTCGCTACCCACCGTCTCCTCACCGAACACCCGGAGCTCAGTGGTGGCCTGGCACTGCAGATCGGCTTCGGAGCGGGCCTCGTCTACGGCGCGCAGGTCGTCGTCCTCCCGTGAGCGGCGGACCGCGAACTCTAGACTGGCAGAACGGCCTCAGCTGAGGTTCACACCGACCACAATCCACCCATATCAATCCAGAGGGAGACACCCATGGCACTCACAAACGACGACGTCCTCGCAGGACTCGCCGAACTCATCACCGACGAGACCGGCATCTCGGCCGACGAGGTCGCCATGGAGAAGTCGTTCACCGACGACCTCGACATCGACTCGATCTCGATGATGACCATCGTCGTCAACGCCGAGGAGAAGTTCGGCGTGACGATCCCCGACGACGAGGTCAAGAACCTCAAGACCGTCGGCGACGCCGTCACCTACATCACGTCGAACCAGGCGTAACCCGATTTCCGGTGGGGGGCTCAGCCCCCACCGGTCCATTCCTGAGGACTACATGAGCAGTTCACGTATCGTCGTCACCGGCATCGGCGCCACCACCCCTATCGGCGGAACCGCGCCGGATTCCTGGTCGGCGCTGCTTGCCGGCGAATCCGGAGCGCGCTCCCTCGAGCACGAGTGGGTCGCCAAATATGACCTCCCGGTGACGTTCGCCGCCTCTGCGCGCGTCCCGGCGGACACCGTGCTCGCACGGCCCGAGGCCAAGCGTCTGGATCCGTCGTCGCAGTACGCGCTGGTCGCTGCCCGCGAGGCGTGGGCGGATGCCGGTGCGCCGGAGGTCGACCCCGAGCGGCTCGGCGTCGACTTCGCGACCGGAATCGGCGGCCTGTGGACACTCCTCGATGGCTGGGACACTCTTCGCGAGAAGGGCCCGCGTCGGGTCATGCCGATGTCGGTTCCCATGCTCATGCCCAACGCACCCGCCGCTGCGATCTCGATGCACCTCGAGGCCCGTGCCTATGCGCGCACGGTCGCCTCTGCGTGCGCATCCAGCACAGAGTCGATCGTGAACGCGGTCGAGCACATCCGACTCGGTCTTGCCGACGTGGTGATCGCCGGTGGCACGGAATCGGTGATCCACCCGATCACCCTCGCGGCCTTCTCGTCGATGCAGGCGCTGTCGCGTCGCAACGATGACCCCGGACACGCGTCACGCCCGTACAGCATCGACCGAGACGGCTTCGTCATGGGTGAGGGTGCCGCAGCCCTCGTCCTCGAAACCGAGGAGCACGCGCGAGCGCGCGGAGCTCGGATCTACGCCGTCGTCGCGGGCGGATCGGTCACGGCCGACTCGTACCACATCACTGCTCCCGAGCCCGAGGGCCTCGGGGCGTCGCGTGCGGTGCGCCAGGCTCTCGAGCAGGCTGACGCATCGGTCGATGACGTCACGCACATCAACGCGCATGCCACGTCCACGCCGACCGGTGATATCGCCGAGTACAAGGCGCTGCTGTCGGTCTTCGGTGACCGCGTGCACGAGATCCCCGTCTCTGCGACCAAGGCTTCCACGGGGCACCTGCTCGGCGGCACCGGTGCTCTCGAGGCGGTGTTCACGGTGCTTGCACTCCACAACCGTCTCGCTCCCCGACGATCAACATCTCCGAGCAGGATCCCGAGATCCCGCTACGTGTGGGTGAGGCTGTTTCCCTCGGCGACGGCGACCATGTCGCGATCAGCAACTCCTTCGGTTTCGGCGGGCACAACGCCGTCGCCGCGTTCCGGAGCATCTGAGTCGTCGATTTCCGGCCGTCGCAGTGTGGAAGACTGCAACGATGCGTTCCATCCGTGCACTGACTCTGGTTCCGGCGACCGCACTGCTGATTGTCGGCCTGAGCGCGTGCACTTTTGGCTCCCCCGACCCTGAGCCTTCGGCATCGCCTTCCCCCTCAACAGCCACGCCTGGTCGTTCGGCGACGCCCACCGCGTCACCCACGTCAACCGCGACCCCCGAAGCGCTCCCGGCGCCGGCACCTCCCCCGGACCGGGCAACAACGGCGGCGGTTCCGGGGGCGGATCGGGCCGTTCCGGCGGCAAGACGCCGCAGCCTGCACCCCAGCCGACGCCTGCACCGACACCAGCGCCGGATCCCACACCGACCGTGCCGCCCGCATGTCCGACCAGCAACACTCCGCCGGGCGACCCCGTGCTTGCGTTCGGGTCGATCGCCGAATACTCCTCGGTTCCCTTGGCGCAAGGACGGGACTGCACCGGATTCCGGGCATACCTGTCGACGGGATTGCCGCAGTACGACTCACAGTCCTACGAGTTCTTCGGTCATTTGACCGACGGCAACAGCATGTACTCGGTCGCCCTCATGTCGCAGGGCAACAGCACGAGCACCGGCTCCCAGCGCCCCAGCCTCACCTTCGAGGAGGCGGGGCTCGTCTTCAACGAGCTCGATCAGAATCAAGGCCCGCTCATCGGCGGTATGGATGGCGTCGCCGACATCACGTTGCCCGTCTCCCTCACCTATCAGCCGTGGAGCATCAACGTCGAGGAGCAGGACTTCGGGCATCCGGCGCAGACGATGAGCATGAAAGTGGTCTCGGGTCGGATCGGTGCGGTGGGCGCCGTGTACGAGCTGATAGTGTCGACGCCGACCGGCCTGATCGGGTCTGGCACGAGCGAGCCGACGACGCTCACGATCCGCGCCAAAGACACCACCGGGATCATCCAATGGGGCTATGGACCGAACGGTTTCTTCCCGCTCTGGATGTTCGACGGCACCCCTTTGCCGGGAGCTCATGGCCCCATCCCCACCACCGACCAGCGCGGTCCGATCATGAGCACCTATGGCGGCGACATCGGTGCCTATCTCGCCGCGACAAACGACCCGATGACCGGTCAGGGCTCCCACTACTACTCGATGCCTCTCGTGGAGGTGGAACAGTGGTCCGTGACCATCGGATCGACCACCCACAGCGGCACCGGCGGATCGCTGTTCTTCGATAACCTCACCGAGACGTACAACGACTCGGCGCAGTACGTCGTCGGAAACCAGTACTCCTGGACCGAGTTCTCCGTGCAGCTTCCCGGCTCGCAACAGGGCATGCTCATCGCCGTCACCGGTCAGCCAGAGGTCGGCGATCTCTCGTACGCCATGATCGGCGGTGCGGGGTCTGAGCAGTCGGTCAACGGCACGTTGCGCCCCACCGCGAACTGGCCGCAGGGCGCCATCCACATCACGGCCGACCCTTCCAACTCGTGGACATCACCCCAGAGCTGCTACGTGTACGACCTCACCTATGACGTGCGCCTGGATGCCTCCGGGACCCGTCCCGCAGCGGATTTTGTCTTCACCGCCGTTGCGTCGAACCAGGAGGTCGATGCGCTGAATCGACCCGTGTATGAGGGCCTGTTCTCCTACTCGGGAACTCTCGACGGCAAGGCCGTCAGCGGGTACGCGTGGGGAGAGATCCAGGGACGACCGCCGGCGGGCAATCCGACGCCGCCGAACTGCTGACAGCAGACGCAGAACGGGTTCCTCCGCAACTCTGCTCGGAGGAACCCGTTCTCATCGTCGCGTGCCGACACGATCTCCCAGCGCCGGGAATGATCTCAACCGACATCCGGTACGCACGCACCCAGCACGCGAAGTCTTCTCATCCCACCTTGTGCAACCAGACGACGGCGGCGTCGTCACTGGCGTGACGGAAGGTTTCAAGCTCGTCGTCCCACGCGGAGCCCAGCGCCACCTGCAACTCTCGCTGCATGTCGTGGACATCGCGAGCGGCGAGTTCCATCGCGTAGCGGATGCGGTCCTCCCCCACAACGACGTTGCCCGCGGCATCCGTCTGCGCGTGATGGATGCCGAGGTCAGGCGTGTGCATCCATCGAGCACCATCTGATGCGGCAGACGGGTCCTCGGTCACCTCGAAGCGCAGGTGCTCCCACCCGTGCATGGCCGAGGTGATGGCGGCCCCGGTTCCCACCGGCCCCGACCAGAAGTACTCCGCGCGGCGCGCGCCAGGGAGCACCGGCTGGTCTTCCCAGTCGAAGTTCACCGCGCGACCGAGCGCACGCCCCACCGCCCACTCGAGGTGCGGGCACAATGCACGTGGCGCGGAGTGAATCATCACCACACCGCGCGTCATTGATGTAGCCATATCGATCTCCGTTCTGAGGTGCGTCTTCCCCAACGACCTCACGGGATCTGTGGCTGTTCTGTTGTCGCGCCCATTATCGCCCGCCGCGAGCCGAATCACAAGCCTGTGATTCGCGCGTTGCCTCCGCGCTCCCCGAAGGGCTTTGCCGAGAGGTCTGGAGTCTGACAGGCTGAGCGCGGGGGATACACGCGACTCTCGATGAGCGCTCGCTCCCGCGCGCACGCCGCAACGTAAGGAGAAGTCCATGGAGGCAGCCGGTCTTGTCGGCATTCTGATCATTGTCGGGGTCGCGGTCGTGGCTGCGATCATCGTCGCGCTCATCGGCCTGCTCTTGGCCAAGGCATGGATCAAGGTCGCCCGCGCGGACGAGGCCCTCGTCATCTCGGGACGCAAGCAGCGAGTCCAGTCCACGGTGGTGGATGCCGATGGCACGAGCCGGTCCGAGATGTCGGAGTCGCCGGTCACCGTGATCGTCAACGGGAAGTCGCTGGTCAACCCGATCACGCAGCGCCACGAGATCATCTCGTTGCGATCTCGCCAGGTGTCCCTGAACGCCGAGGCGCAGTCGCTGGACAATGTCACGCTCAACGTCGACGGGGTCGCGATCGTCAAGATCGGCTCGGACCCGGTCTTCGTTCGTCGCGCCGCCGAGCGTTTCGCATCGCAGGACAAGGCGATCGAGCAGTTCACCACCGAGCAGCTCGAGGGCGCGTTGCGCGGTATCGTCGCGACGCTCTCGGTTGTCGAGCTCATGCGTGAGCGCAAGAAGTTCTCGGATCAGATCGCTGCCGATGTCTCCCACGAGCTCGCCGAGCAGGGGCTCATCCTCGACTCCTTCCAGATCAAGGGGATCACCGACGCGACCGGGTACATTCAGTCGCTCGGCGCTCCCGAGATCCAGGCGAAGCGGCAGGCCGCCGAGATCGCCCAGACCAACGCTGATCGCGCGATCAACCAGAAGGTGATCGCCAACCAGGAAGCGAACCTGGTCGAGCAGACCGCACTGGACACGAACACGGCCAACGCCGATGCCGGCGTCGGTCGCGCCCGCGCCGAGGCCGAGCAGGCAGAACACCTCGCTCGCGCGCAGGCCGAGCAGGCAGTTCTCCAGCAGCAGGCCGAGAACCGTCAGGCGCAGCTGGATGCCGACGTCAAGCGCGTCGCCGACGCCCAGCGCTACGAGGCAGAGACGCGGGCACAGGCGGATCTTTACACGCGCGAGCGCGCAGCAGAGGCAGCCGCGATCGAGAAGGTCAAGGAAGCCGAGGCTCGAACCCGGATCGCCGAGCAGCAGGCCGACGCAGACCGCGCCCGCGCCGCCGGTGAGGCCGCGGCAGCCGAGGCTCGAGCCACCGGTGAAGCGAGCGCCTTGCGCGCTCTCGCGGATGCTGAAGCGACGGCCCGGCGCCTTCGTGCGGAGGCCGAGGCCGACGCCATCCGGGCCGAGGGCCAGGCGCGCGCCGAGTCCATCGAGGCGGAGGCCGAAGCGATCGCCTCGAACCAGGAGGCGATCCTGTCCCAGCGCGTCCTCGACGTCCTGCCCTCGATCATGGCGGAGTTCGCGAAGGGCTACTCCGCGATCGGCAACGTGTCGATCGTCGGTGGCGGATCAGGCGAGGAGGGCGCATCCCGCGTCATCGGCGCCGACAGTGCGACAGCCATGAAGTCGGTCTTCGACAGCGTCCAGGCCGCGACGGGCATCGATCTGGCTTCGATCATCCAGGGCCAGGCCGTCGGCCGCGCCTTTGGGGCAGGCATGGCGGACGCCGGGGCCACCGAATCATCGTCCCCTGCCGCTACCGCACGGAAGAGCACCGCAAAGCCGAAGGCGTAGCCGCCCGACCGGCGAACGGGGCCCATCCACGGGCACGCTGGCGGCAACACCCACGGGCGTGCTCTCGGCAACGCCCCCACAACGAACAGAACCCCGCCGATGGCGGGGTTCTGTTCGTAGGGCGGGTGGGACTTGTCCCTTTCGCCCCTCCACGGCTCGCTCCGCGACCCGCGGAGCCTCCGGCGAATGGGGCCCACCCACGGGCACGCTCTCGGCAACACCCCACGACGAACAGAACCCCGCCGATGGCGGGGTTCTGTTCGTAGGGCGGGTGGGACTTGAACCCACGATCGTCGGGTTATGAGCCCGCTGCCTTGACCAGCTTGGCCACCGCCCCCTGGGAGATCAGCGTACCGGCCGTGGGCTCACGACGCCGATCCCGGCTCGTCAGAGGACGTCTCGTCGCGAGAGCTGCGGCGCGTGAACGGCAGCTCGAGGCTGTCGCTGATGACCTGCGGATGGTTGCGCGCCAAACTGATCACCCCGTAGATCGCAAGCGCCCCGGCAACGCCGAATCCGATGAAGGCCCAGAGCGGCGCGGTCTCCGCCTCCTGCAGAACGGCAAGCCCAATCACAACCGCCACAATCGGGTCGATGACCGTCAGGCCCGCGATCACGAGGTCGGGAGGTCCGAGGCTGTACGCCGTCTGCACGAAGTATGCCCCGATCGCGACTGCTGCCAGCAGGGCCAGAACGCACAGCAGGGTGAGCCAGTCGAAGTTCTGGTCTCGGATGCGGCTGAGCACCACCTTCGCGAGCGTCGCTACGAAGCCGTAGAGCACGCCCGAGGCGACGATGTAGAACAGCGCCAGGCCGTGCTTGCGCAGCACCAGCCAGAGACCGGCGAAGACGACGATCGTCACGGCGAGCAGCCCCAGGATGATGAGCAGCTGCGACTGCGTCACGGGACGCTCAGTGGCGAAGAACGCCGCGATCGTCACGAAGATGAAGATGCCGCCGACGGCCGCGATGATCGACCGGATCGATTGGCGCGTGGGGCGGTGCCCGCTGATGCGCGCGTTGAGCAGCGTCGTGATCACGAGCGAGACAGCACCGAGCGGTTGAACGAGGATCAGCGGCGCCACCGAGAGCGCGGCGAGCTGGCACACGATCGCGAGCCCCAGCATGACGGTGCCCGCCAGCCACGATGGCCGCCGCAGCAGGTTCAGGAGGTGATTGCGGTCGAGACCGTTGCCCCCGGAGCGCCCGGTGAGTTTCTCGACCTTCTGGACGCCTCGGTACTGGTACTGGGCGCCGAACGACATGAAGATGGCGCCAAGGAGCGCGAGCGGGATTCCGGCGAGGATCGCGGGGTCACGGAACGCCTCGGTGATCTGGTCGGTCACGTTCGCCGACACGGTCAGGAGGAGCACCTCTCGACCCTATCCCGGGGTCGGCCGGACGCCGTGTGTCTCAATAGGCTTGTCGCATGGCTGTTCTCCCGATTCGCATCATGGGCGACCCCGTCCTCCACGCTCCCGCGACCCCCGTCGCCGAGATCACCGACGACATCCGGCGTCTGATCCAGGACATGTACGAGACGATGGATGCTGCGCCCGGCGTGGGGCTGGCCGCTCCCCAGGTCGGCGTGGGCCTGCGGATCTTCACCTACAGCTACGTCGATGACGACGACGAGCCCTGGCGAGGTGTGATCATCAATCCCGAGCTGTGGATCACTCCCCTCGACCCCGGCGAACCCGACCCCGATGACGAGTCGGAAGGCTGTCTGTCATTCCCCGGCGAACGGTTCCCGCTTCGCCGCTCCGATCGCGCGCGGGTCACCGGACTCGATCTGGACGGTCAGCCGGTGACGATCGAGGTGGAGGGATGGCGCGCCCGCATTCTTCAGCACGAGTTCGATCACCTGGACGGCGTGCTCTACGTGGATCGCCTCGGTGATCGCGATTGGCGAACCGCTCAGAAGATCGCCCGCAAGCAGGGCTGGGGCACCCCGGGAAACTCCTGGATGCCGGGAGTCGATGACCTCGACGCCTGAGCGAGCGGTCCGCCCGAGAGGGAAATGGCTCCCCGGCTTGGACTCGAACCAAGAACCTATCGGTTAACAGCCGATTGCTCTGCCAATTGAGCTACCGAGGAATATGCCCGCCGCAGCAGGCAACCCCACTATCTTAGCAAAGCCGACGAGGTTTCAACGACGCGCGCCAGCGTCCGGGCGCGCCGTCAGCGTGACATCACGAGACGACGAATCGACGGTCGGCCTCGGCGCTGGGCGTCCATATGAGGTCGTTGGTTCCATGCCCGAACGCGACGACGTGTCCGCCACGCAGCACGAGAACGTTCGCGTCGAGCTCTTTGACCGCCTCCGGATCGTGGGTGGAGATGACCGCGGCCATTCCGGTGTCATCGCGCCGACGCGTGATCGCCTCCCGCGCCGCCTTGCGGACCTCCACGTCGAGGTTTGCGAACGGCTCATCGGCCACGAGGATCCGCGGGTCGACGACGAGCGCCCGAGCCAGAGCCACACGCTGCCGCATCCCCGCCGACAGCTCGTAGGGGAACTTACCTGCCGCTCCCAGCGGGAGCATGAGCTCATCGAGCAGACCCGCCACCCGGATTGCGAGGGCTTTCTGATTGACGCGCCGCTCTCGCGAGGTGATGGGCTCGGCGATGACCTCCGACACGGTCAGCCGCGACGGCAGGTGCGCACCGGCAGACTGCGGCAGATATCCCGCGTAGTAGGTCAGCTCCCGGATGGCTCGCCCGGGTCGCCGAACGGAGATCCCATCGACCAGCGCGTCTCCCCCGGTGACCGATACTCCCTCGTGGGCGCGGCCGGCAAGAACCGAGAGCAGGCTCGACTTGCCGGCGCCCGTCGGGCCCATGAGGGCGAGCACGGATCCGCGTGCAACGGTGAACGTGATCCCGTCGATGAGCTTGTCGGTCTCGCCGCGACCGGTATGACTGATCGACAGGTCTGAGCACACGATCGCCGCTTCGGTGACTCTGCGACGAGGAGACATACCCTCATCCTGCCTTGCTGCCGCGCTGGGATCCAGTCTGGAATCCGTCGATCAGCGTTCGACGTCCCCCGTCCAGCGCTGTCGCTCGAGGTCGAGTTCACGCAGCTGCAGCCGGATTCGGCGGCCCTCCTCGGAGTCGGGGGGCACCCGCTGCACCGCCCGCACCAGCTCCGACTTCTCCGAATCGACGCGCCGAACGATCAGCCGACGCATCAGATCGGATGCCGAAGCTGCAGCATCGGCTTCGCCGAGCGCCGGAAAGGCAGACATCAGCAACTCCGAGCCGAGCGCGCGGTACGGTTCACGGATCGTGTCGACAGCCTGCACGGCCCACCCCGCTCGCGTGTAGTCGGGCGCTTCTACGACGGCGGAGCGCACGGCATCCAGCGCCGGGTGGTTGAACGCAGCACCGAGGGCGCGCCGCACCGTGGTGTCGTCGAGTCGGTGACCGAACTGCAGCGCAGCCATGAGCGCATCACGCTCGATCACGACATCACGCGTGCGCGGCAGCGAAGCGACCGTCGGGATCAGCACCGGTGTCACGTCGGCGGCAGGCCCATCATCCGGATGCTGAGGCTGACGGGCCTGCGCGTCGTCCCGCCCGCGCCGAGACGGCGGTCCACTCGCGTCTCGCGAACGGGATGCTCGCGAGACCGCGGCGCTGACCTCATCCAGATCGAGGCCGATCCGCCGCGCCAGGACCCGAACGTACCCGGGGCGCAGAGACGGGTCGCGGATGTCCGCGACAACCGGCGCAGCGGCTCGCAATGCTGCAGCTCGACCTTCGACTGTCGCGAGGTCGTACTGCGCAAGGCGCTGATCGATCACGAACTCGAACATCGGCGACTTCGCCGACATCAGGGCTCGCACGGCATCGTCACCGCGGGCAAGGCGCAGATCACAGGGGTCCAGACCATCCGGAGCCACAGCCACGTAGGTTTGCGCCGAGAAGCGTTTCTCGTCAGCGAAGGCGCGCAACGCCGCCTTCTGTCCGGCGGCATCGGGGTCGAACGTGAAGATGACCTCTCCCCCGCTCGAGTCGTCGCCCATGACGCGCCGCAGCACCGTGATGTGATCGCTGCCGAAGGCCGTGCCGCAGGTGGCGATCGCCGTCGTCACACCAGCCAAGTGGCACGCCATGACGTCGGTGTACCCCTCGACAACCACGACCCGGTGCTCGCGGGAAATGTCGCGCTTGGCAAGGTCCAGTCCGTAGAGCACGTGGGACTTGCGGTAGATCGGCGTCTCGGGCGTGTTCAGGTACTTCGGGCCCTGGTCGTCGTCGAGAAGACGGCGCGCTCCAAACCCGACGACCTGGCTCGTCACATCGCGGATCGGCCAGATGAGCCTGCCGCGAAAACGGTCATATGTCCCGCGCTGTCCCTGTGAGAGCAGCCCGGCAGCCAAGAGTTCCTCGCGCGTGAATCCCTGAGCCGTGAGAGCATCCGAGAGATTCGACCAGCCCTTGGGAGCGAAGCCGACCCCGAAGTGAGCGGCGGCGGCGGCGTCGAACCCACGCTCACCCAGGAAACGACGTCCGATCTCGGCATCCGGCGTCGACAGCTGCGCACGAAAGTACTCGGCAGCCGCAGCATTGGCCGCGTAGAGGCGACTGCGTCCCGAGTTCTCGGGGGCTGCGCCGCCCTCCTCGTAGTGCAGCGTGTAGCCGATCCGCCCGGCCAACCGTTCGACGGCCTCGGCGAAGCTCACATGGTCCATCTTGCGCAGGAACGAGTACACGTCCCCCGACTCGCCGCACCCGAAGCAGTGATAGAAGCCGACCTGTGGTCGCACGTGGAAGCTCGGGCTGCGCTCGTCGTGGAACGGGCACAGCCCCTTCAACGAACCGACGCCGGCAGACTTGAGCGCGACGCGTTCACCGATCACATCGGCGATGTTCGTGCGCGCCTTCACCTCGTCGATGTCGGCCTGTGCGATGCGTCCTGCCATGCGGCTTCCCTACCGCGTCCGCATCGGCGCACCGGGTACCCAGATGCCCAGCGAAGCGGCGTCGACCTCGCCCACGAGGCGGCCGTGCCACGAGATCGCGTGCTGGTCTGTCAGGCTCGCTACCTGGTCGACGATCGTGCGGCGCCGTTCGCGATCGCTGGCGGCGTGATCGAAGTCTTCTCGATGTACGGCATCCAGCTCGTGGGGGTTCTCCCAGAGCGCTGTGGCCAGGCGCTTGAGCAGGCGGCGCTGTTCCTTGTAGAGCGCCTTGCGACCGTCGATACTCACCACCACAGCACCAATGATGCCCTTGAGCACCCCCATCTCCGCCTCGATGACGCGAGGAACGACGACGTGAGCGTGGAAACGCGTCAAGTCGGGACCTGTGGCGGCAGCGCGGGTCGCCGTGACGGCGGCACGGGCGAAGCGGCCGATGAGGTCGCTGGTGAGGTTCTTCAGCCGGGCCAGATCAGACCGCGTTCCCGAGAAGGTCGCGACCCACTCCGGCATCCGCATCAGGCGGTACAGCGCGTCTTCCAATTCATCTCGGGCGAAGTCGTAGCCCACCCACGTCTGGATGGCCTGGATGAGAGCGTCGTGCTCGGCAGGGTCGGCCAGCCGAGCCGGATCCAGATAGCCATTGACGATCGCGTCTTCGAAGTCGTGCACCGAATAGGCGATGTCATCGGAGAGGTCCATGACCTCCGCCTCGACGCAGCGAACGCGCCCCGGAGCGCCCAGGCGCATCCAGACGAACACCGCCTCGTCCTCGTCGTAGACCCCGTACTTGAGACGCCCACCGGGATCAGGGAGCGGGTGCGCCGAGGTCCACGGGTACTTGCACGTCGCATCCAGGCTCGCCCGTGTGAGGTTCAGCCCGTGGCTGCGGCCGTCCGCGCCGATGACCTTGGGCTCCAGACGAGACAGGATGCGCAGGGTCTGCGCATTGCCTTCGAAGCCCCCGATGTCTTCGGCCCAGTCGTTCAGCGCACGCTCGCCGTTATGACCGAACGGAGGATGCCCGAGGTCGTGGCTGAGGCAGGCGGTATCCACGACGTCGGGAGCCAGCTGCAGCGCGGTTGCCAGCTCGCGTCCCACCTGGGCGACCTCGAGCGAGTGCGTCAGGCGGTTGCGGGCGAAGTCAGCGGGGCTTGCCGGACTCAGGACCTGCGTCTTCGCGGCAAGTCGACGAAGAGACGCCGAATGCAGGACCCTCGCCCGGTCCCGCGCGAAGCCGTCGCGCTGCGACCGGTGTCGCTCGGCGTAGAAACGTTCGGCATCGGCATCCGAGTACCCGGGGTACACCGGGATTTCCCGCTCAGCCACCGCTGTGGTCCAGTTCGGCGTCGGCGAGTGCACACGAGTCGACACCGTCAATCTCCTGCGATTCGAGCCATCGGTCCGGAAGCGCGGGGCGCTTCGGGCTTCCGGCGCGCCCGCGCTGTCCCTCGGCGGCGCTCCCGGGGTACGGCGCATCGAGGTCCATTTCCGCCAGGAGTGCGTCGATCTCAGCGATCGACGACACCGTCGCGAGCCGTGCTCGCAGGTCTCCGCCCACCGGGTACCCCTTGAAGTACCACGCGACGTGCTTGCGGATGTCGCGGCATCCTCGACCCTCGTCGTCGAAGAACTCGACCAAGAGCTCGGCGTGCCTGCGAAAAGCGCGCGCAACGAAGCCGAGCGTCGCATCCACCGTCGGACCGGCATCGACCTCGAAGGCCCGCGCCAACTCTCCGAACAGCCACGGCCGTCCCAAGCATCCACGACCGACGACCACGCCGTCGCACCCTGTTTCGAACATCATCCGTGTCGCATCCTCAGCGGCCCAGATATCGCCGTTGCCCAGTACCGGGATCGAGGTCACGTGGTCCTTGAGACGGGCGATCGCCTCCCAGTCCGCCTCACCGGAGTAGAACTGGGCGGCTGTTCGGGCGTGGAGCGCAACGGCGGCGACCCCAGCGTCCTCGGCGATCCTTCCGGCTTCGAGGTAGGTGAGGTGGTCGTCATCGATGCCCTTGCGCATCTTCACCGTCACCGGGACGCGCCCCGCCGCAGCCACGGCGCGCGTGACAATCTCGCGGAACAGGCCGAGCTTCCAGGGAAGCGCCGCGCCGCCGCCCTTCCGCGTGACCTTGGGCACGGGGCATCCGAAGTTCATGTCGATGTGATCGGCCCGGTCCTCCTCCACGAGAATGCGAACCGCTGCCTCCACGGTGGCCGGATCCACGCCATACAGCTGAATGGACCGGGGCGTCTCGGACTCGTGGTGGGTGATCAGCCGCATCGTCGTCTCGTTCCGCTCCACGAGAGCCCGCGACGTGATCATCTCACTCACGTAGAGACCGGCGCCGTACTCGCGGCACAGTCGCCGAAACGCCGTGTTGGTAATGCCCGCCATAGGCGCGAGCACAACAGGCGCATCGACCGTGATCGGACCGATGCGCAGCGGCGCGACAGACGTGGCGGACGGGGTGGACGGCATCCCCCCATTCTCCCAGACCACGGGGATGCCGAGCCGCGCCGCCCCGCCGAGCCGGCGGTAGCCTGAACCCATGACCGACGTGCAGCAGGTTCCCCTCCGTGACATCCCTTTCACCACCGCCGACGGCGGGAGCGCGACGCTGGCCGAGTACGGCGACGGCGTGGTCATGGTGGTCAATGTCGCCTCCAAGTGCGGCCTGACCCCGCAGTACGAACAGCTCGAGCAGCTGCAGAAGACCTACGGCGATCGTGGATTCACCGTCGTCGGCTTCCCCTGCAACCAGTTCATGGGGCAGGAGCCCGGCAGCATGGAAGAGATCCTCGACTACTGCGCGACCACGTGGGGTGTGTCGTTTCCGGTCGTCGAGAAGATCAAGGTGAACGGCTCGCACGCCGCGCCCCTCTACAAGGCGCTGAAGAAGGCGCAGGATGCCGAGGGCAAGCGTGGCCCCGTGCTGTGGAACTTCGAGAAGTTCATGATTACCCCCGATGGCACCGTCCACCGCTTCCGGCCGACCACCAAGCCGGACGATCCCGCGATCGTCGCGGTAATCGAGGGCGCACTCCCCCGCTGACGCCTCGACGCGTCATCTACGACCTCAGTGGTGGAAGCTACCAGCCTCTTCCTCGCTCATCGGCACCGAGACCGGATGCCGGTCGAAGTGGGCGATCGCGTCACGATAGTCATCCATCAGGAGCGTGGCCTCGTCGCGGCTGAATCCGGCACGGACGAGGATGCGCTGCACGGCGAGATCCTGTCGGTTGGCCGGCATCGTGTAGGCCGGCACCTGCCAGCCGCGGGTCCGGAGCCGGTCGGCGAGATCGAAGAGCGTGAACCCGTGGTCGACCCCCTCCACGAGTTTCCACGAAACCGCGGGAATCCCGTGCTCGGGGCTTCCGTCGTTGATGATCTCGAAGTGACCGAGCTTCGTGATCTCTTCGGCCAGGTACAACGCCGTGTCGTAGCAGGCCTGCTGCACCCGCCGATAGCCCTCGTAACCCAGACGGACGAAGTTGTAGTACTGCGCGATGACCTGGCCGCCAGGACGCGAGAAGTTCAGCGCGAACGTCGGCATGTTGCCACCGAGATAGTTCACCTCGAAGATCAGGTCTTCGGGGAGCTCGGATGCGTCGCGCCAGACGATCCAGCCGACGCCGAGCGGGGCGAGGCCGAACTTGTGTCCCGACGCGTTGATGGACTTCACGCGAGGAAGGCGGAAGTCCCAGACGATGTCGGGGGCGGTGAAGGGTGCGAGGAAGCCGCCGCTTGCACCGTCGACGTGGATCGGGATGTCGAGGCCCGTGCGTGTCTGCAGATCGTCGAGAGCGGCGCTCACGGCTGCAACAGGCTCGAACTGCCCGGTGAAGGTCACGCCCAGTGTGGGGACGACGCCGATCGTGTTCTCATCCGCCCGGGAAATCACTTCGTCGGGCGTCATGATGAGCCGGTCGTGCTCCATGGGTATCTCCCGCAGCTCGATGTCCCAGTAGCGGGCGAACTTGTGCCAACAGACCTGCACGGGCCCGCAGATGAGGTTTGGCTTGTCGGTCGACAGTCCAGCTGCACGGCGGCGCTCACGCCACTTCCACAGCAGCGCCATGCCGCCGAGCATCGCTGCCTCGCTCGATCCGGTCGTGGAGGTACCGAGCGTGTTCTCGGCCTCGGGCGAGTTCCACAGGTCGGCAAGGATATGCACGCATCGTGCCTCGATTGCGGCAGTCTGCGGATACTCGTCCTTGTCGACCATGTTCTTGTCGAGCGTCTGGGACATGAGGTCCCTGACCTCCGGTTCCAGCCACGTCTGGCAGAACGTCGCGAGGTTCTGGCGTGAGTTGCCGTCGAGGATCAGCTCATCGGAGACGAGCTGATAGGCGTGCCGCGCGAGCTGTTCGCTCTGGGGCATCCGGAACTTGGGGAGCCGCGCCGATAGCTCGGTCGAGGCGAACACCTCGTCGAATAGCTCATCGCGGATGTTGTCCCGTTCGTGAAGCATGGCATCTCCTCCGGGTCACCTCGAGTCTCTCAGCACTCGCCGGGCCGCCGCCACCGCCCTGCGAAACCTCTGTGGGCTCGGAACGACCACGCGGGCTAGAGCGCAGGAGGCTCCGGGGTGTCGACCGCCCCGCCGAAACGGCGATCGCGGCCGAGATACAGGTCGATGGCCCGCCACAGGTCAGCTCGGGAGAAGTCCGGCCAGAGGGTATCGAGGAAGGCGAACTCCGCGTAGGCGGACTCCCACAAGAGAAAGTTGGAGGTGCGCTGTTCGCCGCTCGATCGCACGAACAGATCAACGTCGGGCATGTCTGGCTGGTACAGGCGGCGTGCGATGAGCTTCTCGTTGACCGCCGAGGCCCGCAGCTTGCCCGCCGCAACGTCATCGGCGATCGAACGCACCGCGTCCACGAGCTCGACGCGGCCCCCGTAGTTGACGCACATCGTGAGCGTCAACACGTCATTGTCCGCCGTCAGCTGCTCGGCGAACTGCAGTTCCTTGATGACGCTCGACCAGAGCCGAGGCTTTCTGCCCGCCCACCGAACCCTGACACCCCACTCGTTGAGCTGATCACGGCGCCGATGGAGAACGTCGCGATTGAACCCCATAAGGAAGCGGACTTCGTCAGGCGACCGCGACCAGTTCTCGGTCGAGAACGCATAGACAGAGAGGTGCTTGACGCCGGCCTGAATCGCGCCTGCCACGACATCCAACAGCGCCGCCTCACCGGCCTTGTGGCCCTCGACGCGTGTGAGACCCCGCCGGTTCGCCCAGCGTCCGTTTCCGTCCATGACGATCGCGACGTGGCTGGGCACTGACCCCTTCGGGTAGTCCGGCGGGTAGATTCCCGTCCAGTCGATCGGCCGGTAGGCGACGGCATCCCGGTGGGTGTAGGGCTTGGGGCTCACGATGTGGGTTCCATAGTCTGCAGGGGCGGCGCCTTCGGCTCGGGTGGCGCGAACGTACCGAGATGCTCGAGCGAACGGATGCCGCGCTCAAGGTGCCACTGGGTGTAGGCAGCAATCAGGCCGGATGCGGCGCCGCCCGCATGCGGCGATGCCGCATCGACGATCGACCACTCCCCCGTCATGAGCGCGCGCAGCACCCCGAGGGTCTCGGCATCCACCCGCGCCGAGCCGACCGGCGCGCAATCCGGGCACACCATCCCACCGAGCTGCGCGACGAAGGACGTGTGCTCGCCGACGCGCCCGCACCGGGCGCACGCGTCAAGGCCGGGCGCCCATCCTGACAACGCCATCACGCGAAGCAGATACGAATCGAGGATGCTGCGCGAACCGTGCTCGCCCCGCGCCAAAGCCCGGAGCCCCCGAGGAGCAGCAAGTACTGGGGTGTCGTGGCTTCTGACTCACTGAGCCGGTCTGCAGCCTCAACCATCGCGTGTGCTGCCGTATAGCGGTCGTAGTGCAGCGCGATATCGGCGCCGTACGCGCCGAGGCTGTCTGCCTGTTGCACGATGTCGAGCGATCGTCCCTGGTAGAGCAGGACATCGGCGACCATGAACGGTTCGAGGCGGGCACCGAACCGTGACGACGTGCGACGTACCCCCTTCGCCACCGCACGGACCTTGCCGTGCCGGCGGCTCAACAGGGTGACGATCCGGTCCGCTTCGCCCAACTTGTGGGTGCGCAGGACCACGACCTCGTCGCGATAGGTGGGCACCTCTCGATTATCCCGGCACCGAGCGACAATGGACGGGTGAACGAGCCGCTCTTCGTCATCCCGCTGTGGGCTGATCTGTCAGCCGTGGCACTGGGCGGTCTCCAAGGCGCGCTGTTTGCCTCGGGATTCCGCGGTCAACGACGGCTCGACCTCCTGGGCGTGGCGATCATCGGGATCGTCATGGGGATGGGCGGCGGCCTCATCCGCGATCTGCTCCTGAACGTGGCACCCTCGACGCTGCAGTCCAACTGGTATCTGTTGACCGCGATCGCCGCGGCGCTCCTGGGAATGCTGCTGGCATCCGTCCTGAACCGCGTGAACTGGCTCATCGTGGGATTGGATGCCCTGGTCATCGGCCTGTTCGGCGCGTTCGGGACGAGCAAGGCGCTGGTCATGGGCCTTCCTGCGGTCCCCGCGGTCTTCGTGGGGGTGGCTGCAGCGGTCGGCGGCGGCATCCTTCGCGACGTGCTCATGGGGCTTCCCGTCGCGATCATGCACGTCGGTTCGCTCTATGCGGTCGCTGCCGCCGTCGGGTGCGGGGCGCTCACGATCGCCCATGGTTTCGGTGTGCCGCTGGTCGCCTCAGCCATCATCGCTGTGTCGGTCACGACGGTCATCCGGCTTCTCGCCGTCGTCTTCGACATCTCGCTCCCCGAACAGCGCGCCCTCTACCGCCGCAAAGTCGCCGTCGAGACATCGGCGATCACCGTCGTCGGCGACGCGCGTGAGAGGGACGCAGACGGCAACGGGGTCACCGGCTGACCGGCGACCCCGCGTGCACGATGAGGGTCAGACTGCTGCGAGCACCCCAGATGCCTCACGTACCCGGATGGCACGGTTCACGCCCGACACGATGGCCTTCAGCGAGGCCGTCGAGATGTCGCCGTCGATCCCGACACCCCAGAGGCGCTCGCCCTCGGCCTGCAGTTCCACATAGGCGGCAGCCTGCGCATCGCCACCGGCGCTGAGAGCGTGCTCAACGTAGTCGTAGACAGTGACATCGAAGCCCTGCTCACGCAGAACCTCGAGGAACGCGGCGACCGGACCGTTGCCGATCCCACGAGCCGTGATCTCGGTGTCGCCATCGCGCAAGCGCACGTCCAGCGCGACGTCACCGGTCATATCGCTCTCGGTGCGGGTCGACAGCAACTCGAAGCGGCCCCAACGCTCGTCGGCGGCTGCTGCGGGCAGATACTCGTCCGTGAAGATCGACCAGATCTGCTCACTGGTGACCTCGCCACCTTCGGCATCCGTCTTGGCTTGAACGACTCCCGAGAACTCGATCTGCAGCCGTCGCGGCAGATCCAGCGCGTGGTCGGTCTTCAGCAGATAGGCGACGCCGCCCTTCCCTGACTGCGAGTTGACCCGGATGACCGCTTCGTAGGAGCGACCGAGGTCCTTGGGATCGATCGGCAGATACGGGACCGCCCACTCCAGCTCGTCGACAGAGACGCCCCGTTCGTCGGCAGCAGCAGCCATCGACTCGAAGCCCTTCTTGATCGCATCCTGGTGGGAGCCGCTGAAAGCCGTAAACACGAGGTCGCCCGCCCACGGGCTGCGCTCGTGCACCGGCAGCTGGTTGCAGTACTCGACGGTGCGCTTGACCTGGTCGATGTCGCTGAAGTCGATCTGCGGATCGACACCCTGCGTGAACAGGTTGATACCCAGTGCCACCAGGTCGACGTTTCCGGTGCGCTCGCCGTTGCCGAACAGGCATCCTTCGATCCGATCGGCGCCGGCCATGTATCCGAGTTCTGCCGCAGCGATCGCCGTGCCCCGGTCGTTGTGCGGGTGCAGCGAAATGATGACGTTCTCGCGGTGGCTCAGGTGGCGACTCATCCACTCGATCGAGTCGGCATACACGTTCGGCGTGGCCATCTCGACCGTGGCAGGCAGGTTGATGATCACCTTGCGCTCGGGAGTGGGCTCGAACACCTCCAGCACCTGGTTGCAGACGTCGACAGCGAACTCGAGTTCGGTACCGGTGTAGCTCTCGGGCGAGTACTCGTAGAACACCTCGGTGCCCGGGACCGTGGCCTCGAACTTCTTGCACAGGCGAGCACCCTCGAGCGCGATGTCGATGATCCCCTGCTTGTCGGTGCGGAACACGACGTCGCGCTGCAGGATGCTCGTCGAGTTGTAGAGGTGCACGATCGCGCGCTTCGCGCCATGGATGGACTCGTAGGTGCGCTCAATGAGGTGCTCGCGCGCCTGGGTCAGGACCTGGATCGTGACGTCGTCCGGGATCACACCGTCTTCGATGAGGTGGCGGACGAAGTCGAAATCGGTCTGGCTTGCGGAGGGGAAACCGACCTCGATCTCCTTGTAGCCCATCTTCACGAGCAGATCGAACATGATCCGCTTGCGTTCGGGGCTCATCGGGTCGATGAGGGCCTGGTTTCCGTCGCGCAGGTCAACCGCACACCATCGAGGCGCCTGCGTGATCTTGGCGTCAGGCCACGTGCGATCGGGGACCGAGACGCGGATCTGCTCGTGATACGGAACGTACTTGTGCGTCGGCATCCCCGACGACGTCTGGGTGTTCTTCATGGTGTCGCTTCTTCCTGCTTTGTCTTCTGGCTCGAGGTGAACGGGCCGGCACGAAGCTCCGCGACGAGGTAGGCCCTAGATGGCCCCGCCGCGGCAGCTAAGAAGAAGCGAGAGTGCACGCATAGGGCGATGTTATCAGCAAATCGCCCTATGACCTGCGAGACGATTGTGCTTCCACCGACACTCCAGGGGTATGGGCATTGTCACTCGGATCAGCACGGCAGCTGTCGCTGCCGCCTCACTCCTCGTCATGGCCGGCTGCGCTACCGGGCAGTCGGCGGGAGGGAGCGCGCTCGCGACGGCGCAGGTAGCTCCGCCCTCGGGCGAGGTGGTCGGCACCGGAATGTTGCTGGATGTCGCCGGCGACGCAACGCTCTGCCTCGGTCCTGTCGCCGAGTCCTTCCCACCCCAATGCGACGGTCTCACGCTCGTGGACTGGAGCTGGGACGGGGTCGATGGGTACGAGGAATCGGGCGAAACACGGTGGGGCACGTATGCCGTGTTCGGCACGTTCGATGGTGACGTGTTCACCGTCACCCAGCCACCGATCATGCTCGCGCTGTACGACCCGATGAGGCCCGAGCACCCGACGGGCGGGGTACCCGGCGAGACACCGGCCGCCGAACTCGACGAGATCGCGACCGAACTGCCGGCGGCGCTCGGCGATCTGCTGCTCGCCACCTGGACGCAGGACGGCTACCTCTGGGCGGACGTCGTCTGGGATGACGGCACGCTGCAGGCCGCGGCTGATACCGATTACGGCGATGGCGTCGTCATCATCCGCTCCGCGCTCCGCCCGATCGGCTGAGCTCGCGGCGGCGACCAGGTGTCAGAAGCCGAGGCGGCCGAGCTGCTTCGGGTCTCGCTGCCAGTCCTTGGCGACCTTGACGTGGAGAGACAGGAACACGCGGGATCCGAGCAACGGCTCGATCTGTCCGCGCGCCGCAGCACCGACGCGCGCGAGTCGCGACCCCTTGTGCCCGATGATGATCGCCTTCTGGCTGTCGCGCTCAACGACGATGTCGGCGTAGACGTCGATGAGATCGGAGCCCTCTCGCGGTGCGACCTCCTGGATGACGACGGCGATGGAGTGGGGCAGCTCGTCCCGCACCCCATCGAGGGCGGCTTCCCGGATGATCTCGGCGACGCGGTCATCGTCGGACTCGTCGGTCACGACGCCATCCGGGTAGAGCGCTGGTCCCTCGGGCAGGAGCCGCAGGATCTCGTCGGCGAGCACACCCAACTGATCGTCGGTGGCGGCTGAGAGCGGGATCACGGCAGCCCAGTCCTCGCGCAGGGCATCCACTTCCATGAGCCGCTCCGTGATCTGGTCGCGGGAGGCGGCATCCGTCTTGGTCACCACGGCGATCTTCCGTGCCGACGCATACCCGTCGAGCGACTCCGCGATCCGACGGTCACCGGGGCCGACCTTCTCGGTGGCCGGGGCGCAGAAGGCGATCACATCGACGTCGCCGAGGACCTCTTCGACAAGGTCGTTCAGGCGCTGACCCAGCAGGGTGCGGGGCCGGTGCAGGCCCGGAGTGTCGACGATGACGATCTGTCCGCCGGGGCGGTTCAGGATGCCGCGAATGGCGCGCCTGGTGGTCTGGGGTTTGTCGCTCGTGATCGCGATCTTCTCTCCCACGAGCGCATTCATGAGCGTCGACTTCCCAACATTGGGCCGTCCCACGAATGTCACGAAGCCCGACCGGAACTCACTCTCGCTCATGACCGCACCTTCCGTTCATTCACCGGACCGGACGACGCAGACGCGCCGCCATCGTCGGTGCTCTCAGCTTCGGCGTCGACACCCGAGGGCTGCGGGATACGTTCCACGAAAACGGTGGTGATTCCGCGGCCCTTGCCACGGGATGCGCCGCCGGTGATTCGCAGACCCTCGAACTCCGTCACTGCTCCGGGCTGCGGGACCTTGCCGAGCTGCTTACCGAGCAGCCCGCCGATCGAGTCCACTTCATCGTCTTCCAGATCGAGGTCGAACAGCTCTCCGACCTCGGCGAGACCCAGACGAGCACTCACGCGGTAGCGACCTTCAGCGACCTCGGCGATCTCCGTGGCCCGCGGATCGAACTCGTCCGCGATCTCGCCGACGAGTTCCTCGATCAGGTCCTCGAGGGTCACGAGTCCGGAGACACCACCGTACTCATCGACCACCATGCACACGTGCACGGCTTCGCGCTTCATCTGCTGAAGCAGAGTTTCCGCGCGCATGGACTCGGGCACGAATACGGCGGGACGCGCGAGCTGTGAGACCGCAGCTGCACGCCACCCCGCCTCGTCCCGGTAGGCGAACTGGACGAGATCCTTGAGGTAGACCATCCCGATGACGTCGTCAGCATCGTCATCGACGATCGGAACGCGCGACACGCCCTTGTCGAGGAACAGCTCCATCGCATCCTTGGTCGTCGTGTCGGCGTCAACGGTGACCATCTCGGTGCGCGGCACCATGACAGCCCGGACATACGTGTCGGTGAAATCGAACACGGAGTGGATCAGCTCGCGGTCATCCTCTTCGATGAGGTCCTGCGAGGCCGCCTCATCCACCATGCTCAGCAGCTGCTCTTCGGAGGCGAACGACGACCCACGGGCAACGCCGGGTGTCACCCGGTCGCCGAGGGCGACAAGCCCGTGGGCGAGGGGACCCAGCACGATGCGCATGGCGCGGATGACGGGAGCTGCCCCGCGCAGCAGCGCCTTGGCATGCAGCCGCCCGACGCTCCGGGGGCTCGCGCCGACGACGACGAACGAGATGCCCGTCATGATGATGGCGGCTGCCAGCATCGCCCACCAGATGCTGTCGAACAGGATCGTCAGCGCCACCGTGACCAGCACGGCAGCCGTCGTCTCGGACAGAACGCGAATGAAGCCGGCCGCGTTGGCGTGAGCTGCCGGGTCATCGGCGATGCCGCGCAGGAATGCCGCGTTGCGGCCCGCCTGGCTCATCTCTTCGAGATCTGACCGCGAGGTCACCCCGAGCGCAGCATCCACCGCCGCCATCAGACCGCCGAAGGCGACCAGCAATGCGGCTGCGGCGAGCAGCAGAGCCGCGGTCACGGCTTGAGGCGGCGGCGTTCGGCCGCATGGAATCGTGTGATGAGGTCCCGCTGCAGCGCGAACATCTCGCGTTCCTCCGCGGGCTCGGCGTGATCGAAACCGAGCAGGTGCAGCAGCCCGTGAGTGGTGAGCAAGATCAACTCATCCATCGTGGAGTGGCCTGCCGCCTGCGCCTGACTCTCGGCGACCTGCGGGCACAGGACGATGTCACCGAGCAGACCTTCGGGCGTCGGGGCATCTTCGGTGCCGGGGCGAAGCTCATCCATGGGGAAGCTGAGCACATCGGTGGGACCGGGTTCGTCCATCCATTGGACGTGCAAGGACTCCATCGCGCCCTCATCGACCAGAAGGATGGCGAGGTCGGCGTCCGGGCTCACGAAGAGTTCTGCGAGGTTGTTCTCGGTCAGGCGAAGCAGGACGGTCTCGTCCACCGCGATGCCCGACTCATTCGTGATCTCGATCGTCATCGGCGTCCTCGCTTGGGCAGGTGATCGCGGGGGCCGGCAGGGCGGGTTGCACTGCGTCGTTCGGCCCGGTTGCTGAGCTCGCTCGCCTCGTCGCGTTCACGCTTGGCCGAGAGGCGCCGGTCGTCGTACTCGGAATACGCGTCAACGATCTTGCCGACGAGCGAATGCCGCACGACGTCGTCGCTGGTGAGATAAGCGAAGTGGATGTCGTCGATGGTGCCCAGCACCTTCGTCACCAGACGCAGACCCGATGCTCCCTGCGGCAGGTCGATCTGCGTGATGTCACCGGTGACGACCATCTTGGTGTTGAACCCGAGCCGGGTCAGGAACATCTTCATCTGTTCGGGAGTCGTGTTCTGGGCTTCATCCAGCACGACGAACGAATCGTTGAGGGTCCGACCACGCATGTACGCCAGCGGCGCAACCTCGATCGTTCCCGTCGCCATAAGCTTCGGGACGATCTCGGGATCCATCATCTCGTTGAGCGCGTCGTAGAGCGGCCGCAGGTAGGGGTCGATCTTGTCGGTCAACGTGCCCGGTAGAAACCCGAGACGCTCCCCCGCTTCGACCGCGGGGCGGGTCAGGATGATGCGGCTGACCTCTTTGCACTGCAGCGCCTGCACCGCCTTGGCCATCGCCAGGTAGGTCTTGCCGGTACCGGCAGGCCCGATGCCGAAGGTGATCGTGGTGTGCTCGATAGCATCCACGTAGGACTTCTGGCCGAGCGTCTTGGGCCGGATCACCCGGCCGCGGCTCGAGAGGATCGCCTCGCCCAGCACTTCGGACGGGCGCGGGTTGCCTTCGCTTTGCAGAATGCGGTTCGAGCTGGAGACATCGGCGGGTGCGAGGTCATGACCGGTACGGGTCATGGTGAGGAGCTCTTCGACGAGGTCTCGCGCCGCAGCGACGGCTTCCGGACGGCCGGCGAGGGTGATCTCGTTGCCGCGCACATGCACATCGACATCCGGATGCTCACGCTCGACGACCCGCAACAGCCGGTCCTGCGGTCCGAGAAGCTGCACCATCGCGACACCGTCAGCGAACAGCTGTTCGGTGACGGTGTCTCCCGACTCCGCGCTGCTGCCCGGATCAGCCACCGAGACTACCTTCTGTGAGGTCACCACCGAGGACATGGGCATGCACGTGGAACACCGTCTGGCCCGCACCAGAACCGGTATTGAACACGAGCCGGAAGTCACCGTCGCCGTGCTCGGCCGCAACATCCTTGGCTACGGCGACCATTTCGGCCAGGAGCGCAGGATCACCCGCGGCAAGCTCGGTGACATCGCGATAGTCGGGGCTCTTCGGGATGACGAGGAGGTGCAGCGGCGCCTTCGGCGCGATGTCGCGGATGACGAACACGTTCTCGGTCTCGGTGACGATCTCTGCGGGAATCTCGCCACGCAGGATGCGCGTGAAGACGGACGGTTCAGTCATGGCTTCAGTCTACCGACGGCCTCTACCACCGGCCGAGGCTTGCGCTCAGCGCCGCGATCGCCGCCGGTCCCGCGGTGGAGGTGCGCAGCACATGCTCACCCAGGCGTAGCAGCGTTGCTCCTGCAGCCTCGAGCGAGCTGAGCTCAGAGGGGTCGATCCCTCCCTCAGGCCCGACCACCACCACGATCTCCCGCGGGTCGGTTGGATCCAGCGTCAGCGCGCTCAGGCGCAGCGATGCCGTCGGTTCGAGCACCAGCATCCGGCTCGCCCCTGCACGCTCGCACAACTGGGCCGTGGTCACCGGGTCGTTGACCACGGGAAGCCACGCACGGTGGGCCTGCTTGCCTGCCTCGCGCGCGATCTGGCGCCAGCGAGCGACACCCTTCGCGCGCTTGCCCGCGTCCCAGCGTGAGACACTGCGCGCTGCCTGCCACGGGGTGATACTGTCTACCCCGAGCTCCGTGGACGCCTGCACGGCGAGCTCGTCCCGGTCCCCCTTCGCGAGAGCTTGGACGAGTTCGATGCGCATGTCCGGACGCGGAACATCGGTGCGACGGGCAACACGGACGACGACCTCGCGCGGCGCGACGGCTTCGCATGTCCCCTCGACCCAGGTCCCCGCACCGTCTCCGAGCGTGACAGTCTCGCCCACACGCACCCGGCGCACCGTCGCGGCATGGTGAGCCTCGGTGCCGGTCAGCGTCACGGTCTGGCCGGGTTCAGCATCCAGCCGATCATCGACGACGAAGTGAAGCGGCACGATCAGCCGTTCCGGAACCGATCGCGCAGCTTCGAGAACAGACCCTGGTGGAACTCCGCGAGGTGAGGCGCAGGAGCCTTCGTGCGCTTGGCGAACTCCTCGATGAGGCCCCGTTCCTTGGCATCGAGCTTGGTCGGCGTGACAACGTGCACGCCCACGCGCAGATCTCCACGCTGGCTACCGCGTAGCGGCGTGATGCCCCGGCCCTTGATGGTCAGCACGTCCCCGGACTGGACGCCCGGACGCACCTCGAGATCCACCGGCCCGTCGAGTCCCTCGATCGTGGCGGTCGCGCCGAGCACGGCATCCGGCATCGACACTTCGAGAGTCGCGAGCAGGTCGTCGCCTTCGCGACTGAACACGGGGTGCGTTGCGACCGAGACCTCGATGTAGAGGTCGCCGCGGGTTCCACCCCCGGGGCCGACTTCGCCGGATCCGGGCAGCTGAAGGCGCAGGCCGGTGTCCACCCCGGCCGGAATGTCGATCGACACGGTCCGCCGGGCGCGAACGCGACCCTGACCCTGACATGTCGCACAGGGATAGGGAATCGTCGTGCCATACCCCTGGCACGTCCCACACGGCTGCGACGTCACGACATTGCCGAGGAGGCTTCGAACCGTGCGCTGGATGTGGCCGGTTCCGTGGCAGATGTCGCAGCGCACCGGGGTCGTGCCGGGCTGCGTGCACGACCCGTTGCAGGTCTCGCACAACACGGCGGTGTCGACGTCGATATCGCGATGGATGCCGAACACGACGTCCTTCAGATCGAGATCGACGCGGACCAGTGCGTCCTGCCCGCGCTCCTTGCGTGAACGCGGACGGCCTCCTCGAGCCGCGCCTCCCCCACCGAAGAAGCTCTCGAAGATGTCGCTGAACCCGCCGAAGTCGCCGGCCCCACCGAAACCACCGTTCTGTCCCCCGCCCATGTCGTAGCGCTGCCGCTGCTGCGGGTCACTCAACACGTCGTAGGCGTGCGTGACGAGCTTGAACCGCTCGGCAGCCTCTTCGCCGGGGTTCACATCGGGGTGAAGCTCCCGAGCCAGGCGCCGATACGCCTTCTTGATCTCGTCGGGCGACGCGTCTCTCGACACGCCAAGGACCTCGTAGTGGTCAGCCACGGTCACCTTTCTGCATCCCGCGTGTTGCCGCGGGCACGTCACACGGGCTCATCGGCCCTTTTCGTCTTCGGCCAACAGCCGCGTCAGGTACCGCGCGACCGCGCGCACGGCAGCGAGGTTGCTGGGGTAGTCCATGCGAGTCGGCCCCATCAACCCCACGCGGGCTCGGGCGCCCGTGGCATCGTAGTCACTCGCGATGACAGATGCCTCGGAGAGCCCGAAGGCCTCATTCTCCCGGCCGATGCTGGCCGCGAGTCCGTTATCGTCGGCCACCATTTCGCCCATCAGGCGAAGGATCGTCACCTGCTCTTCGATCGCCTCCAAGAGCGGGTAGATGCTCCCGCGGAAGTCGCTTTCGCGGCGGGCGAGGTTGGCGGCGCCTCCCATCACAAGCCGGTCCTGGCGGAACTCATCCAGTTCCTCTTGCACCACGCGAAGGATGTCGGTGACCGCCGTTTGATGAGCGGTACGCACGTCGCCCGCTGCCTGCTCCTCGACGCGCTTCGCGCCCTGACGCACGCTGCGTCCGACCAGCAGCGTCGACACCTCAGCGCGCACGCGCGCGAGATCTGTCTCGTCGAGAACACCGGTGAGAAGCGCGAGGCGCTGAGACACCCGTCCCGTGTCGGTGACCACGATCACGAGCACCCGGGACGGCTCCAGCGCAACCAGCTCGACGTGCGTGATCGTCGCCTTGGAAAAGGACGGGTACTGCACGATCGCCACTTGCCCGGTGAGCTGCGTCAGCGCTCGGACTGTTCGCGCCAGCGCGTCATCGAGGTCACCAGGCCCCTCGAGGAAACTGGCGATCGCGGTGCGCTGCGCAGGCGAGAGCGGCCGAATCTCGGCGAGGTGATCGACGAAAACCCGGTAGCCCTTGTCCGTCGGGACACGACCGGATGACGTATGGGGTGCCTCGATGAGCTCCTCGTCCTCGAGAAGTGCCATGTCGTTGCGGATCGTGGCGGCCGACACACCGAAGGCGTGACGCTCGACGATGGCCTTGCTTCCGACGGGCTCGCGGGTGTCGACGTAGTCCTGCACGATTGCCCGAAGCACCTGAAGCCCACGCTCGCTGACCATGTCGCCTCCTTCCGCATCCGGTGTCGACCGCGTCGACGTCGTGCTAGCACTCACATCCTCAGAGTGCCAATTCTAGCGGATGCCTCTCCCCGCGCCCCGGATCACGCCGTCAGCGCGCGAACGACCCCGTCGGCCAGGAGTCTGCCCGCGCGGGTCAGGACGATGGTGCCTCGAACCGCCTCACGGCCGTCCACCAAGCCATCGGCGACGAGCCCGGCGACCGCGGGCCGGCTCTGCGGTGCCAGTTCGGCTACCGGCAGGCCCTCGACGGTGCGCACGCGCAGCATCACCCGCTCCAGCATCCGTGCGGTCTCGTCGGGGACTTCCAGGCCGGCCCCGGGCGAGTCCCCTGCCGACAGTCGTTGCGCGTAGGCGGCCGGGTGGCGGACGTTCCAGAACCGGACGCCGCCGATGTGACTGTGAGCGCCCGGACCGAACCCCCACCAGTCGTGTCCGCGCCAGTAGGCGAGGTTGTGTCGCGAGCGATCGCCCGGACTCCTCGCCCAGTTGGACACCTCGTACCAGCCGAAGCCTGCCGCAGTGAAGGTGGCATCCGCGTACTCATACATAGCGGCCTGCTCATCGTCGTCGGGCGCGGGCACCTCGCCGCGCCGAATGCGGCGCTCCAAAGCCGTGCCGTCTTCGACGATCAGCGCGTAGGCCGAGATGTGATCGGTCTCCAGAGCGAGCGCAGCCTCGACACTGCGCCGCCACTGCTCGAGGGTTTCACCGGGGGCTCCATAGATGAGGTCGACGCTCACGGCCAGCCCGCTGTCTCGCGCAGCCTGGACCGCCGTCGCGACATTCTCGGGCTGATGAGTGCGATCGAGCGTCGCGAGCACCTCGGGGACCGCCGACTGCATGCCGATCGATAGCCGTGTCACTCCCGCGCGGGCCAGCTCTGCCGCCACGTCGGGGGTCACCGTGTCGGGGTTGGCCTCGACCGTGACTTCGGCGTCAGCGTCGAGTCCGAACCGATCCTGCAGGGTCGCCAGGATCCCGGACAGATCGCGCGCCGGAAGCAGAGTCGGTGTTCCGCCACCGAAGAAGACCGTGCTGAGCGGGCGTTGGTGGGGCGCAAGGACGCGCGCCGCGAGGTCGATCTCGTCACGGAGGGTGCCGGCGTAGTCTTCCCGACGCGCGCCACGCAGTTCATCGGCGGTGTAGGTATTGAAGTCGCAGTACCCGCAGCGCACGCGGCAGAACGGAATGTGGACGTATGCCGACAGGGGCGTGGCGGGGGCGATGACGGCGCCGGGAAGGGACCCGTCTCGCGGAACAGGATCGCCGAGCGGAAGCGTCGCGCCCATCAGGGAGCGAACAGGGGCGATACCGCGGTCAGATAGGCGCGGAACAGCTGTCGCCGCCGACCACGAATCAGACGAGGCAGCAGTCGGTACAACGTGGATACGGGACGATCGAAGGCTCGGACGGTGAACCAGACTTCGTCGTTGTCGCGCCACTCGATTAAGAAGAGTTCTTCGCCGCTCACGACCGAACCACCGACCGTTCCCAGCGCGAACGCCGTGCGGCGCGGTTCTTCCACGGCCAGGATGACGCGCAACTCGGCATCCGCGCGGTATCCGCTCAGGCGACCGGTGACATGCACCGTCGCGCCCGCACTGACATAGGGGGTGCCTTCGGCATCAAAGCGCTGCTCGGCTTCGCGCCGGGAGGGCGCGACCGGTGTCCCGTCGGCGTCGTACGCGACACCGGCGTACCCGGAGCCCGAGGCGGGACGGATGTCTGCCAGCGACAGGCCCGCGCCGCGCAGGGGTGCCCACGACAGCAGCGACTCGGACGCGGACTCGAATCGCGCCTGCCCGCTGCCGATTCGCCAGGACTCTTCGGCGGGAATGCTCTTTTCCGGCGGATACTGCATGAGGTCGGGAGCCTGTGTGGCCCCGACAGCGGCATAGTCGACGGTTTCGTCCCGGAATGTTCCGCGGCGCATGGCGATCAGACTACTTCTCTTTGCCCTCGACGTCGCCCGAGAGCGCGGCGATGAACGCTTCCTGGGGCACCTCGACGCGGCCGACCATCTTCATGCGCTTCTTGCCCTCTTTCTGCTTCTCGAGGAGCTTGCGCTTGCGGGTGATGTCACCGCCGTAGCACTTTGCCAGCACGTCCTTGCGAATCGCGCGGATGTTCTCGCGGGCGATGATCCGCGCTCCGATGGCAGCCTGGATGGGCACCTCGAACTGCTGGCGCGGGATGAGCTTGCGCAACCGCTCGGTCATCAAGGTCCCGTATCCGTAGGCCTTGTCGCGGTGGACGATCGAGCTGAAGGCATCCACTTTCTCGCCCTGCAGCAGGATGTCGACCTTCACGAGGTCGGCGGTCTGCGAGCCCGCAGGCTCGTAGTCGAGGCTCGCGTACCCCTGCGTCTTGGACTTCAGCTGGTCGAAGAAGTCGAAGACGATCTCACCGAGCGGCATGTTGTAGCGCAGCTCGACGCGGTCTTCGCTCAGGTAGTCCATGCCCAGCAGCGAACCACGCCGGGACTGGCACAGCTCCATGACGGTGCCGACGTAGTCCTTCGGAAGGAGGATGCCGACCTTCACGACCGGCTCCGAGACCTCAGCGACGCGCCCGTCCGGGTACTCGCTCGGGTTCGTGACCGTCACGGTCTCGCCGGTATCGGTCGTGACGGTGTAGGTGACCGACGGAGCGGTGGTGATGAGGTCGAGATCGAACTCGCGAGAGAGGCGCTCGGTGATGATCTCGAGGTGGAGCAGACCCAGGAATCCGCAGCGGAAGCCGAAGCCCAGCGCGACGGAGGTCTCCGGCTCGTACTGCAGCGAGGCATCCGAGAGCTTGAGCTTGTCGAGCGCTTCGCGCAGGTCGCCGTAGTCACTGCCGTCGATGGGATAGATACCCGAGAAGACCATCGGTTTGGGGTCTGTGTAGCCGGCCAGGGCCTCTGCGGCGGGCTTGCGCTGGTTGGTGATGGTGTCGCCGACCTTCGACTGGCGCACATCCTTGACGCCCGTGATGAGGTAGCCCACCTCACCGACGCCGAGCCCCTTCGTGGGCGTCGGTTCGGGACTGGAGACGCCGATCTCGAGCAGGTCATGGGTAGCGCGCGTCGACATCATCTGGATGCGCTCGCGCGGCTCGAGCTTGCCATCGACCATCCGCACGTAGGTCACGACACCGCGATAGGCGTCGTACACCGAGTCGAAGATCATGGCGCGAGCCGGAGCGTCAGCGTCACCCGTGGGTGCGGGAATCTCGGCGACGAGGCGGTTGAGCAGCTCTTCCACTCCCTGCCCGGTCTTGCCGCTGACCCGCAACACGTCGGCCGGGTCGCCGCCGATGAGGCTCGCGAGCTCGGCAGCATACTTCTCGGGGTCGGCCGCGGGCAGGTCGATCTTGTTGAGCACCGGGATGATGTGCAGATCGTTTTCGAGCGCCAGGTAGAGGTTCGCAAGGGTCTGCGCCTCGATGCCCTGCGCGGCATCCACGAGGAGGATCGCACCCTCACACGCCGCGAGCGACCGCGAGACCTCGTAGGTGAAGTCCACGTGTCCTGGCGTGTCGATCATGTTGAGCGCGAACGTCCCGGAATCCGTCTGCCACGGCATTCGCACGGCCTGGCTCTTGATCGTGATCCCGCGCTCGCGCTCGATGTCCATGCGGTCGAGGTACTGGGCGCGCATGTCGCGGTCGGAGACCACGCCGGTGATCTGCAGCATCCGGTCGGCCAGCGTCGACTTGCCGTGGTCGATGTGCGCGATGATGCAGAAGTTGCGGATCTGCGCGGGCGGCGTGGCGGCCGGCTGCAGCGGCGTGGAGGCACGGGGGACATATCCGCACGATTCTACCGGCGCCCGCGCCCTCTCCACCGCCCGTCGCGAGACCGCCCCCGGTCGTTGAGCGAGCGAAGCGAGACGAAACGACGCGTCGTATCCTCAAACGCATGGCGGTCGCAGTGGTTTTCGTTCACGGCATCCGCACGTCACGAACGATGTGGCGGGCACAAGAGCACTACCTGACCGAGCGAGGGAACCCGGTGACGGCCGTCGACCTTCCCGGGCATGGATCGCGCATGAGCGAGACGTTCTCGCTCGAGGGCGCCTTTGCGACGATCGATGACGCCGTCCGCACCGCCGCGGATGAACACGGCACGGTGCTGCTGGTTGCCCATTCCATGGGTGGGCTGCTGTCGATTGAGTACGCGGGCCAGGAGGACCCCCCTCCGATCGCGGGCTTCATCGCTGCATCCTGTACGGCAATTCCGCGCGGCGCCGCCCTACAGACCTATCGACTCCTCGCCCGCGGGTTCGACTCGCTGCCCGATCGCGGGGCCTGGCTCAGCGAACGAGTGCTGGATGCCACCCTGCCGCCGGAAACACGGGCTGACTTCGGCGCGGGCGGCTACGCGCTCGACGCTCAAGACACCGCCCTGCGAAGTCTGTCGGTGCTGGATCTGCTGTCGGCACTGGGCCGCATCGAGGTCCCGCTGTGGTTCGTGAACGGACAGTTCGACCAGCTGCGCGTCAACGAACGCCTGTTCACGCGCGTCGCATCGGATGCGGAGCTGATCGTCGTTCCGCGGACGAGTCACCTGGTTACCGCCATGAGGCCGCGAGTGTTCAACGCCGTCCTCAACCTCGCGCTCACGACCATCGAGCAGACCTGGTAGACTCGCTGATTGGCTTGTGTGTGGGTTTTACCCTCACGATCGCTGGTGGACGCCCCTCTCTCGTCGCCGGCAGTCCATCCATCACTCGAACGAAAGACGTCTCCACGTGGCGAACATCAAGTCGCAGATCAAGCGCAACAAGACCAACGAGAAGGCTCACGAGCGTAACAAGGCCGTGAAGAGCGCACTCAAGACCGAGGTGCGCCGCACCCGCGAGGCCGTAGCCGCAGGCGACAAGGCCGCCGCCGAGAAGGCTCTGGCCTCGGCGACGAAGAAGCTCGACAAGGCCGTCAGCAAGGGCGTCATCCACGCCAACCAGGCTGCGAACCGCAAGTCGGCGATCTCGAAGCAGGTTGCAGCTCTCTGAGCCTCACACGTCATGCAAAGCCCGCCCTTCGGGGCGGGCTTTGTCGTTTGCGGATGCTCAGCTGCCGAACTCGCTGCGCGTCGCGACGATCGTCACGAGACGCTCGAGCGCGAAGATGGGGTCCCGCGACGCACCCTTGACCTCGGCATCCGCTCGCGCCGCCGCCTGAATCGCGCGCCCGAGTGACTCCTCGTTCCATCCCGCCAGATCACGACGGGCGCGGTCGACCTGCCAATCCTTGACGCCGATCCGCGCGGCGATCGCCGCGGAGGACTCGCGGAGGCCAGCGACGCGGGCCATGGTCCGCAACTTGGACGCGATCGCGGCCACGAGCGGCACCGGGTCAGCTCCACTTGCCAGCGCGTGTCGGAGCGTGATCAGCGCCTCGCCGTACCGTCCGGCGATCGCGGTATCGGCGACGGCGAAGGCTGTTGTCTCGACTCTGCCGCCGTAGTAGCGCCGGACGATGTCGTCGGTGACGTCGCCGTCGACATCGGCGATGAGCTGTTGGCACGCCGCGGCAAGCTCGGTGAGGTCGTCGGAGAACGCCGAGACGAGCGCGCGAAGGGCCGGCGGGGCGATCCGCTTGTTCACGGCGGCGAACTCGGCCGCCGCGAAGTCGTAACGGTCGCTGTCGCGCTTGATCGCCGGGCAGGCGATCTCAATGGCATCGGCCTTGCCGCTGCGGACCGCGTCCAGGAGCTTCTTTCCCCGCACCGACGCGCCGGTGTGTCGCAACACCACGGTTGCGCCGTCCTGGGGCGCCTCCAGGTACGCGAGGGCTTCGGTGAGGAACGGGTCGGACGCCTTCTCGACACCGAAGACGCGCACCAGCCGCGGCTCACCGAACAGCGAGGGTGAAGTGACGGTCAGCAAGGTTCCCGCGACGTAGTCATCGGCGCGCAGGTCGGTCACCTCGACAGCGGGGTCTTCGGCGCGGACATAGTCGCGGAGGCTCGCAATCGCGCGCTCGGCGCACACATCCTCGGGGCCGGACACCAGCACGATCGGCGCGGGCCGGGGGTCACGCCACGGCACCTGCCTGATCGCCGACTTCGAGGGACTCGATCGACGGGGTGCGGCCATGCCGAAAGCCTATCCGCCACCGTCGACAGGAGCCGTCCGCTCTCGCCACAGCGACAGAGCGTCACCCTCCCCACAACCGCGACAACACCGTCTTCGTCGGTGCGCCCGATCGCCGTGCCCTGGAGCATCGTCAGCGCCAGTGCGGTCGGGTGACCGTACGTGTTGTCGGCTCCGACCCCGATCAGAGCGATCCTCGGCGCGATCTGGTCGTACAGCCCGGGGTCCTGATCGGCGCTGCCGTGGTGCGAGACCTTGACCACCTCGACGCCACCGCGGATGCTGGCCCGCAGCATCCGTTGCGGATCGGCCGAGAGATCGCCGAGGAAGAGCGAGCGTGGGACGCCGCCACCCTCGATGCTCACGGTCACCGACGAGTCGTTCCCCGGCGCAAACGGAGACCCCAGGCGTGGCCAGAGCACGCTCCAGCGTGCCCGTCCGAGCAGTCCCGTCATCCCCTGTTCAGCCGACACCACCTGCGCCCCCGCGGAGCCGAGCTCTGCCAGCAGACGCTCGTCGGCGATGCCGTCGGTCGGTCCGTGCAGCACGGTGTCTACGCGTCCGATCACCGCCTCGCTGCCCCCGACGTGGTCCTTGTCGAAGTGGGTGAGCACGAGCAGGTCGACGCGTGCGACACCGACGCGGTCCAGGCACGCACTCACCAGTGCCGGATCGTGACCGGTGTCGATCAACGCAATCGCCCGGTCGCTGCGCACGAGCACCGCATCCCCCTGGCCCACGTCGCACATCAGGATCGACCAGTCCTCAGGGATTCCCCACCGTTGACTGATCGTGGTCGCCACGACTGTGCAGCCCCAGATCGTCACGACCCCCGCGAGCAGAATCGCCGACCCCCGCCTGATGCGCGCTGATAGTCCCTCGGGCCCGGGCAGCGCGACCGCGAGGGCGACGAGGACGCCCACAAGCGCGAGCACGGCGGCGCCGAGGACACCTGCTATCCAGGGGACGCGTGCAAACGGCAACGAACTCGCGACATCGGCAATGCCCGCGATCCACGCTGCAGGAATCCACGCGAGAGCAGCCAGACCGCTCTGCAGCACCGGGATGGGGGCGCAGAGGCAGGCGGCAAGTCCCAGCACCGTGGCCACGGGGGCTGCCGGTGCCGCAAGCAGGTTCGCCGGTACGCCCCAGAGCGGCACGGACGGATCAATCAGAACCAGTAGCGGTCCGCAGGCCAGTTGCGCCGCGAGCGGCACCGAGAGGGCGAGCGCGAGCGGTGCCGGCATGACACGCGCTAACCCGGACGCGAGCGGGCGCGCGAGCGTAAGCAGCGCACCGGTGGCGGCCACTGACAGCGCGAACCCGAGTGAGCCGGACAACCAGGGGTCCAGGAGTAACAGCAGCACGACGGCGCCGCTCAACAGGGCGACGCCGGCCCCGGTGCGTCCCAGCAGAACGGCGAGCATTGCGATGCCGGCCATCGTCGCCGCGCGCACGACGCTCGGTTCGGGAGTGACGAGGATGACGAACCCGACGAGCGCGCCGACACCGGCGAGCACCCGGACGCGCCGCCCGGTGCGCAGAACTGTTGCAAGTCCGAAGGCGATACCGACGACGAGCGCACAGTTGGCGCCCGATACCGCGGTGAGGTGCGAGAGCGAGGACGCCTTCATGTCGGCATCCGTCTGCACGCTCACAGCAGAGGTGTCGCCGACCGCCAGCCCGGGAAGGAGTCCTCCCCCACCGCCGGGCAGACCCTCCGCCGCGCCGACCAGTGACTGCCGCAGATCTGCGGTGACCCGAAGGATCCCCGTCGGAGGCTCACGGACGTCGGTCTCGAGCGCCATGACCTGCACGACAGCGCGATCACCGGGATACGCCGGGCGCGTGTTTCCGGTGACACGAATGAGTGCGCCCACATCGAGCTCCGAGGTCAGCTGGTCTCTCGAGACCCGCACGGTGGCATCGGTCCACCCGCTGATCGGTTCTCCCTCCGGTCCGAGGAGGCGGACTACCGCGTCGAAAGCGCGCTGGCCTCCGGGGCGGGGCTCGACCTTGCCCGTAACCGTCGCCTCCACCTCGACCACGCGAGAGACGTCTCCGAATGCGTCGCGGGCAGCTTCCCGCGCCGGCTGCGCGAGAGCGACGTGGAGGGCGACCGCGGCACCCGCGGCGAAAGCCACCGTCATGACCGCGAAGAGTGCGGCGAGCGTTCCGGCGCCCATTCGGGTGTGCGGCTGCTCTGTCCGGGACAATCCCGAGCTCTGGATGACCTCAGACCGTCGCGAGAGCACGACGAGCACAGCTCCACCGCCCACAGCCGCGATCGCGAGGACACCCGCGAGCATGGGCGCCAGACCAGGTTGGTTCACGACCGCGTACGCTGCCGCCCAGCTCACCGCGGCCGCCGGTACCAGCCGCGCAGTGCGCCACCCCAGGCTCTGGTTCGCCACTGCCCTTCCCCGCTCAGACTGTCACGAGGTCACGAAGAGACTCGAGCATCTTCGGCCCGATCCCCGACACCGACAGCAGGTCATCGACACTCGCGAACCGACCGTTGGCGTCCCGCCATTCGATGATGCGACCGGCGATCGCCGGGCCCACCCCGGGCAGCGTGTCGAGCGCCGCCTGATCCGCGGTGTTCAGATTCACCCGCCCATCGGCCGCCACACCGGCCGGACCCACCGGCGCGGCCTCCCCAACCCGCGGCACCACGAGCTGCTCGCCATCTGAGACGGGGCGCGCAAGATTCACCCCTGCCGCGTCGGCGTCGTCGGCAAGCCCGCCCGCAGCTGCCACGGCATCCACGACCCGGGCATCCGGATGCAGGACGTACAGTCCCGGCGCGTGCACCGCGCCCGACACATGCACGTAGAGCGAGGCGGATGCCGATGCGACCGTCACAGGCGCGGGCGTCAGCGACTGCGTGGCAACGGAGCCGCGGACGACCCCGACAACGACCGCGACCGCAAGACCACCGAGAGCGAGGACGATGACCGCACCAACGCCCCACCGTCGACGATCATCGCGCGCAAGCCCACCCACACCGCGACGCTACGACCGGGACGCGTCACCGTCGGGACCGCACCATCCCGGCCGGGGCAAGAAGCCGCGACCGGGACGGTGGGGAGGAAACCTCAGTGCGTGCTGAAGCTGACGACCTTGGGAGCCCGAACGATGGCCCGCGTGATCTCGCGGCCGGCGAGCGAACGCACCACCCGCTCGTCGGCGCGCGCCAGAGCTTCGAGGTCGGCGCCGTCGATCTTGGCTGACACCTCGAGGGTCGCCCGAACCTTGCCATCGATCTGAACGACAGCCGTGACCGTGTCTTCGACCAACAAGGTGGGATCGGCCTGTCGCCACCCGGCGAGTCCGACGAACGGCTCGTAGCCGAGCGCTTCCCACATTTCTTCCGCAGTGTGGGGGGCGAACAGGTCAAGCACCATGGCGACGGCCTCGGCGGCTTCCCGAACAGCCGGGTCCGCGGGCCCGGCGCCCGAGTCGATCGTCTTGCGGATCGCGTTGACCAGCTCCATGAGCCGCGCCACGACGACGTTGAACTTCGTCTGCTCGATGAGGCCCGGCGCCTCGGCCCACAGCCGATGAGTGATGCGCCGCAGCGCGACGTCACCCTCGGCCCAGACGACATCGCGTTCGCTGGTCACGTCCTGCGCGACGCGCCAGGCGCGTGAGAGGAACTTCTGGGCGCCCGTCGTCGAGACATCATCCCAGTCTTTGTCGTCTTCAACCGGGCCGGCAAAGGCAAGCGCCACACGAAGGGCGTCGGCGCCGTGCGTCGCGAGCTCTTCGTGGAACAGCACGAGATTGCCCTTGCTCTTGGACATCTTCGAGCCGCCCAGGATCACCATGCCCTGATTGATGAGGCTCGAGAACGGCTCGGTGAAGTCCACCAGGCCCATGTCGAAGAGGACCTTGGTGATGAACCGCGCATAAAGCAAGTGCAAGATCGCGTGCTCGACACCGCCGATGTAGAAATCGACCGGCGCCCACCGCTGTGCTTCCGCCGAATCGAAGGCGACAGTGTCGCTGCCGGGCGAGAGGAAGCGCAGGAAGTACCACGAGCTGTCGACGAACGTATCCATCGTGTCGGGGTCACGGAGGGCGGCTTCGCCGGTCTCGGGGTCCGTGGTCGCCATCCACTCCGAGACAGCGCCCAGCGGTGAGGTTCCCTTCGGTGCCAGATCCAGTCCGTGCGCGTCGGGAAGACGCACAGGCAACTGATCTTCCGGGACGGGCACGATGCGACCGTCCTCGGTGTGGACCATGGGGATCGGCGTGCCCCAGAAGCGCTGGCGTGAGATGAGCCAGTCACGCAGGCGATACGACTTGGAGGCACGGCCCGTGCCCGCTGCAGTGAGCTGCTCCGTGATCCGGGCTATTGCGTTGCGCTTGCTCAGACCGTCGAGCGATCCGGAGTTGATCAGCCGCCCCTCGCCGGTGAGGGCGACGCCGGTCTTTGCCGGATCAATCGACTCGATGTCGTCTGCGTCGTCGGCGATGGGGCCGTCCTCGCCGATCACCGGAATTGCCCCGGTCGCCGGCGCCGTCGTGTCCACGACGACGCGTATCGGCAGGTCGAACGCTCGCGCGAAATCGAGGTCGCGCTGATCGTGTGCCGGCACGGCCATCACCGCACCGTGGCCGTAGTCGGCCAGCACGTAGTCGGCAGCCCAGATCGGCAGCCGCTCACCGTTGATGGGGTTGATCGCGTAGCGATCCAGGAACACACCGGTCTTCGGGCGGTCCGTGTTCTGACGCTCGATCTCGGTTTGCTTCTGGACGGTCTCGAGATACGCCTGGAAATCCGACTGGACCGCCTGCGACGACCCGGATGCCAGTTCAGCAGCCAGATCACTGTCGGGGGCGACGACCATGAACGTCGCGCCGTAGAGCGTGTCGGGGCGGGTGGAGAAGACCGTGACCTTCTCGGCACGGCCCTCGATCTCGAAATCGATGTCGGCGCCCACGGAGCGACCGATCCAGTTGCGCTGCATCTGGATGACCTTGTGTGGCCAGAACCCCTCAAGTTGGTTCAGGTCGTCAAGCAACCGGTCGGCGTAGTCGGTAATGCGGAAGTACCACTGCGTGAGCTTCTTCTTGACAACCTCGGCGCCGCACCGCTCGCAGTGTCCGTCGACGACCTGCTCGTTGGCGAGCACCGTCTGGTCGACCGGACACCAGTTGACCGGGCTCTCTTTGCGGTAGGCAAGCCCCCGCTCGAAGAGCTGCTGGAAGAGCCACTGATTCCAGTGGTAATACTCGGGATCGCTCGTGTGGAGAACGCGATTCCAGTCGAAGGAGACCCCGTAGGAGCGGAAGCCGGCCTTCTGCTGGTCGATGTTCGCGTACGTCCACTCCTTCGGATCGGCGCCCCGCTTGATGGCGGCGTTCTCAGCAGGAAGACCGAAGGAATCCCACCCGATCGGGTTGAGAACGTTGTAGCCGCGGTGGCGCCACGCCCGAGCGACGATGTCGGAGTAGAGGTAGTTCTCGGCGTGCCCCATGTGCAGATCGCCGGACGGATACGGGAACATCGCAAGCACATACTTGCGTGGACGCGTATCGTCGGCGCCCCCGGCCCGGAAGGGGTCCGCAGCAGCCCACCGTTCCTGCCACGTGGCCTGGATCGTCTGCGGGTCATACCCGCCGTCGGGACCGTGGGCGGCAGGGGTGTCGGTCGGGGCGATTTGACTCACGTAACGGGTACCAATCGGGATGCAGGGAGGGCGCGCGAAAGCGCACCATCCAGGCTACCGGATGCCTGGATTCACGCGGTCGGACCAGCGTCGACCCAACCCTGCGGAACTGACGCCCCGAGAGCTGCGAGCGGTCCGCGCGCTTTCACCACGACCTCGGCGACTTCTGCCGGCGGATGCGAGAGCCACGTGATTCCGCCGCCCGCGCCGACGTACGCGTGGTCACGTTCGATGACGATCGACCGGATGACCATCGCCAGATCCAGGTCTCCCTCAGGCGAGATCCAGCCGAAGCATCCGGCGAAGACCCCGCGAGGTGCCCCCTCGAGCCGGTGCAAGAGCGACATCGCTGACAGCTTCGGCGCGCCGGTCATACTTCCGGCGGGGAAGGTCGCCGCGAGAAGGTCTGACACCCGAAGACCCGGGATGAGGTCACCAGCCACCGTGCTGACCAGCTGGTGCACTGCCGGATAGGACTCGACCTCGAACAGCCGCTCAACTGTGACGGTCCCGGTCTGGCAGATCCGCGAGAGGTCGTTGCGCATGAGATCGACGATCATGACGTTCTCGGCCCGCTCCTTGATATCCGAGCGGAGGTCCGCGGCAAGGTCGGCATCTGTTCCGGCATCCGCGGACCGGGGGCGCGTGCCCTTGATCGGATGCGTCCGCACCCGCCCGCGCTCGACCTCGAGGAACTGCTCGGGACTCGCGCTGAGCAGCGTGCGACCAGAGATCCGCACGAACCCGCCGTGATGAGCGCTGAGCCCCCGTCGGAGGCGGCGGTAGGCAGCGACCGCGTCGACAGCCCCCGATACCGTGAATCGCGTCGTGAGGCACAGCTGGTAGGCGTTGCCCTGGCGAATCTGCTCGCGGCATTCGTCGATGAGAGCCGCGTACGTCGACGCGTCGTGGCGCGCGGATGCCTGGACCGGCGTCGGGTCCGCAATACCACCGAGCTGCGGGAGCTCGCGGAGCTCTGCCGCTAACGCCGTCGCGTCCAGCAACGCGGCGGCCGCGCCGGGCAGTCCCGCGGCTGAAAAGACCGTGACGCGAGAGGTCGCGTGGTCGAACTCGACGACGGCGAGCACCCGCATCCACCGCGCTCCCCCATCCGCGCTCGGAAAGGACGGCGCCCCAGCCCGCCGCGCACCGCCTTCGTACCCGAACCAGCCCACCCACCCACCGGGACGGGGGCCGCGCTCGCGCGATGGCTCGGCGGAATCACCGCTGCCTCCGTTGAGGGTGACCTGATCGATCTCGTCGGGAGATACCGGCTCGCCGACACCGACCCAGCTGCGGCCGGATGCCGCTTCGGGTCCGGCATCCAGCCAGAACGCGTTCTCGTGGCACTCGGCCCAGCCGCAGAAGACCCGTTCCGGGTCGAGCCACGACCTCAGCGGAACGATCGACGGCGGCGTGGTCACGCCTCACAGGCTAAACGGTGCAGGCGGCTCTACGCTTCAAGAATGAACGAGTGGCTGACGTGGCTGCTGGACACGGTGCAGGGCGTTGATCCCGTGGTCCGCACTCTCTTCGCCGGCCTCGCGATCATGCTGGAAACGAGCGTGCTCGTGGGACTGGTCGTTCCCGGAGACACTGTCGTGATCATCGCCGGCACCGCCGTCGCGAGCCCCTGGGAGGGGGTGGCGCTGGGCGTTGCGGTCGTGATCGGAGCCCTGATCGGCGAGAGCATCGGATTCTGGCTGGGGCGATTCCTGGGTCCACGCATCCGGTATTCACGCCTCGGCGCTCGGATCGGGGAACGCGCGTGGATCCGAGCCGAACTGTATGTCAGCCGGCGCGGCGGCATCGCGATCTTCCTCAGTCGGTTCTTGCCCGTCCTGCACTCCCTCGTGCCGCTGACGGTCGGGATGACGGGATATGCGTACCGACGATTTCTTGCCTGGACGGCGCCCGCCTGCATCCTGTGGGCAGCGATCTATGTCTCGGTTTCCTCGGCAGCGGCGGGAACCTACCGCGACCTCGCCGACAGCGCCCACTACGCGGGCTACATCTTCGTCGCTGCGATCGCCGTCTTCATCCTCGCCATCTTCGTCGGCAAGAAGGTGTTGCAGCGTCTGGAGCGCCGACACATGGAGACGGATGACGAGAGCGGCCTGACCGGTGGGGCTCCGCGGAACCGCACCGTCGATGACATGACAGACTGAACGGGTGCCCGGACCGGAGGAAACCACCGCGCCCCAAAGATCCTGTGGCTCGCACGGCTTGAGCGTCGCTTCCACACCTGGCGGGAGCGACGCGCCCGTGCGCGCGGGCACACCCCGACCGTCACCCCGTTCGCGGGCTACGGCGGCGACGGCTGGATCCGCGTCCTCGGACGTGTGCTCATCGTTCCGCCACGAAAGCCGCGCGGCGGAGGCGAGTACGAGTCAGTCCGCGGCTGGCGCAGTTTTCTCGCGGTGCCGGTCGGTTTCGCCCGTGTCGAGATCACCGTCGCGGGAACCACCCACACGGTGACGGCCGATCGGGGTGGCGTCGTGGATGTCGTCCTCGACGTTTCGCTCGACCCTGGCTGGCAGACGTTCACCATGACCGTGGAAGGCAGCAAAGCCGTCGAGTCCCGCGTCTTCGTGGTCGCACCCGACGCGCGCTTCGGCATCGTTTCTGATGTCGATGACACCGTCATGGTCACCGCCCTGCCTCGTCCGCTTCTGGCGGCGTGGAACTCCTTCGTTGTCGACGAACACGCCAGACAGCCTGTTCCCGGGATGGCGGTTCTTCTTGAGCGGCTCGCGCGCGAGCATCCGGGCAGCCCCGTCGTCTACCTATCGACCGGGGCGTGGAACGTCGCACCGACACTGGTCCGCTTCATGCGACGGCACCTTTTTCCGCCCGGAGCGCTGCTGTTGACGGACTGGGGCCCCACCCACGACCGCTGGTTCCGAAGCGGTCGTGCTCACAAGGAGCACAGCCTTCAGCGCCTCGCCGAGGAGTTTCCCGACATCCGCTGGTTGCTCGTGGGCGACGACGGGCAGCACGACGACGCGATCTACACCGCGTTCGCCAGTGAGAACCCGGGCCACGTCGCAGGTGTCGCGATTCGCCGCCTCTCCCCCGCCGAGGCTGTCCTCGCCGGTGGCCGGACCGCGGTGAACGACCACTCCGCGGCCGAGGTACCGTGGGTGACCGCATCGGATGGCGCGGGCCTGCTCGACCGACTCCAGGCCGCTGGGGTAGCCCGCGCGTAGGCTGGCCGCATGTGCGGACGTTTCGTGGTGGCACGTGTCGGGACCGAACTCGTCGGGATGCTGCGGGTCGATCTCGTGGGCGATGATGTGCCCGCTCCGTCGTTCAATGTCGCGCCAACCGACAAGGCTGCGATCGTGCTGGATTCAGCGAAGTCCGAACCCCCGGTCAGGCGGCTCGAGCCGGCCCGGTGGGGACTCGTCCCGGGGTGGGCGAAGGACCTGTCGATCGGAGCGCGCGCATTCAATGCACGCTCGGAAGAACTCGAGGACAAGCCGATGTTTCGCGCCGCACTCGAAAAGCGCCGCGCGATCGTCCCCGTAACGGGCTACTACGAATGGCATCGCACCGATGCCGGAAAGACGCCGTACTTCATCCACCCTGCGGCCGGTGACCCGCTACTGTTCGCGGGACTGTACGAGTGGTGGAAGGATCCCTCGAAACCCACGGATGCCGACGATCGGTGGGTGCTGTCGTTCACGATCCTCACTCGCGCGTCATCCGGCGGGCTGGGCTCGATCCATGACCGGATGCCGGTGTTCATGGATCCCGATCATGCTGACGCGTGGCTGGACCCGACGGTCGACTATCCCCGAGACATCCTGGATGCTGCGGTCGACGCTGCAGCCACGGTCGCCGACACCCTGGAGGCGTACCCCGTCAGCGCGGCGGTGGGAAATGTCCGTAACAACTCCCCCGCTCTGATCGACCCCGTGCCTGGGCCGCCGATTCCATAGCTGCGCGTTACGACGCGGGCGTGCACGACGAGCACGGCACGAGTCCGCGACCTGCGGCAGCCGTCTGCAGTCGAAGAGTCATCACACGCACCGCGGCCTCGTCCAGCCGCTCTGCGGGTAGGGCGCCCGACTCGACGGCCGCGACAATGCCCTCCGTCAGGCGCGCTGCGGTCTGGGAGTTCGTCCCCAGCACCGAAAGCAGCATGTCGTTGCCCGCAGCCAGAGCCGCAACTGCATTGGCAACGGGATCCTGATATTCGAGCAGGCCTGACGCTTCCAGCATCCCGAGGTCGTCGGTGATCGCGACGCCGTCGAAGCCGAGATCCTCCCGCGCGATCCGGTGCCACTCGCTCGACAGCGTCGCCGGACTGTCGTCGATCGACGTGTAGGCGAGGTGACCGAACATGAGCAGCGGAGCTCCCGCATCAATTCCCGCGGCGAAAGGGACGGCATCCGTTTGCCGCCACTGGTCGAAGCTCTCGGTCGTGGACGGGATGCCCCGGTGCGAGTCTCCGGGTGCCGCGCCATGACCCGGGAAGTGCTTGAGAGTCGAGAGAGCTTCGGGTTCCTCGCCGGAGACGGCCGCCGCAACGTGGGACGCGCCGCTCTCGGGGGTGGTTCCGAGCGCTCGACGATAGATGAACATCCCGGTGTCTTCGGTGATGTCGGCGACGATGCCGAAGTTCACGGAGATGCCCGCTCGCTGTACGAGCGCGCCGCGTCCCGCAAAGGCAAGCTCGGTGGCCTCGGGCGGCTCACTCTTCAGGGTCACCGACGACGGGAAGTCGTCCCACGGGAGGCGCGAGACGTCGCCGCCTTCCTGGTCGATACCCAGGAGCGGCGGGACGGCAGGATCGACCGTCAGTGCCGCGGTGATCTCACGCAACCGGTCCTCGGTGCCGGGAATGTTCGCGCCCATGAGAATGAACCCGCCGACCCCGGTGGTCGTCATGTAGTCGCGGAGCGCAGCAGGGTCGGTGGTCGGGATGTGCCCCATGATCACACTCGCGGCGCGCTCCGTCAGGCTCATTGCCGCAACGGCCGCGGTGGCGCGCGCCGCAATGTCCTCGGGGGTACCAGTCATCACCACGACCTCCCCTGCCGGCGGTTGCGTCCCCCCGGAGTCGGGGCTCGCGGCATCCGCAGCCGGAGCGGCTCCCAGAGCCCCCAGCAGGAGAGCAGCGGCCGCCGCCGCCGAAGCGAGACTCCCGCGCGTCAGGCGCGTGAGCGCACCAGAACGCTCTCCGCGGATTCCCGCGTCGACGCGGTAGCGACGTTCCGAACTCACGAGTTCACGGTACCCGCTCCTGCGCGCACTACCCTTGTCCCTATGGGGGCGAACCGCAAAGACCGCGCGATTGCGCGTCGGACGTTCCTCGGCTTTGCGGCGGTGTTCACCACGGCCGGCGTCGTCGGGACGATCACGACCGACAATGCGAAGGCGCGCGCGGCGTTCGATGACGCGCTCGAGAACTGGATCGCCTCCGGAGACGCAGTCGACGAGACGGCTTCCGCATTCACGACTGCCCAGACCGATGCCGTTGCTGCCGCAGCTGAAGGGTCGAAGGTTGTCGAGGTCACGAACCCCGAGATGATCGACGACTCCGCCACCCTCGATGCCCTGCGAGCGTCGCTGGACGCCCTCGTTGCGGCGGGACTGTTGACGATCGTCGCGCCGGGCGAGGTGACATCTGAAACGACCGCGCCGGATCCGCGATCCACACCCGAGGCCCCCGAAGGACGGGACGCGCAGCGCGCGGAAGCACAGAAGCTCGCTACGGATACGGCTCGCCTCACCGAGGAGGCTCAGGCGACAGAGACCTCGACTGCCGATCTTGAAGCAGCCACTGCCACTGCCCTCGCAGACATCGACGCCGTTGTCACCTCGGCGGCCAATCATGGCTCAGCAGCCGAGGCGCCAAGCCTCGCCTCGCAGGAAACGAAGGACGCGTACGCGGCAGCGGTCGCGGCGCTCACCGACCCGGCTTCAGGGACCGCGTCGGCACGGATCAGTTCCTACCAGCAGACGTGGACCGCCGCCCAGGATTCCCACGCAGCGGCCGAGGCAGCGCAAGCACGCGGCAACACCAGCGGCGGTGACGACGACATTCAGCCGACGTACATCAACGGCATCCTCATCGCCAACAAGACCTACCGCCTCCCGAGTTGGTACGGGAACGGACTCACCGGCGACACCCTCGCCGCGTTCGAGCGGATGAGGGCCGAAGCGGCATCTCTCGGACACAACCTGTGGATCGCCAGCGGGTTCCGCTCCTACTCGACGCAGGTAAAGGTCTACAACAGCTACGCCTCACGGGACGGCTCTGCCGCGGCTGACCGCTACTCCGCTCGCCCCGGACACAGCGAGCACCAGTCAGGGCTGGCGTTCGACCTCAACACCATCACAGAGGCCTTCGGGTACACCCCCGAGGGCCAGTGGGTGGCAGCAAACGCGCATCGCTTCGGTTTCATCGTTCGCTATCCGCAGGGCAAAGAAGGCTCGACCGGATACATCTGGGAACCCTGGCACCTGCGCTACCTCGGAGTCGATACCGCCACGGCGGTCTACAACAGCGGCCTGTCGCTGGAGGAATACCTGGGTATCACCTCGGTGTACAGCTGATCCCTCTCACCCGCGAGGACCGCGAGTCTGCGATGGCGAGGTTCGCGCCTATCGACCTCAGCGGGTCTGCAGCACCGGGCTGGCCAAGACATACGCGGGGACCGCGCACCCAACCACGACGACGTGCATGAGCATGAGCGCCACGACTGCCTGAACGTTGGTGCCCGGAATGAACCCCAGCGCCAGCAGAAGCAGGTCGGGAATCAGCGACGCGATGAGCACCACCGGGATGAGAATCTGCAGAGTGCGTCGCGGGTTTCGCGCGCGATTGCGCACGAGGTTCCACCCCACCCATCCCACGACGACGCCGAGCACCGTGAATAGGGCCTGAACGGGCAGCGAGAGCGGACTGTAGCCGGCCGGAGCGCCCATGGCCGTGGCAGCCAGAGCTATGGCCGCATTCAGGGCGACCGCGAGAACGATCGCACCAGCGAGCAGCAGAACGGTTCGTGGCTTGGAGGTGGTTGCGCGGTCCGAGCGCGCTGATGCGGGCTGAGCGGTCATGGCGTCTCCTGTCGTCAAGCGAACCGTTGTCGTCATAATTACGGTTCCCAGTGGTATCGCTATTAATACGATACCGCTGAGAACCGCAATATACAATCGGTCCATGCTGCAGCGCGAAGGTTCCGGAACGGTCGGACGGCCGCGTGACCCCGAAGTTGAGCGCGGCATCCTCGAGGCGACGCAGGATCTGTTGATTGAGAACGGGTACCCGGGAACCACGATCGCTGCCGTCGCAGCTCGCGCACGCTGCGGCAAGTCCGCCATTTACCGGCGGTGGGACTCCAAGCCCGAACTCGTTGTCGCAGCGGTAAAAGCCGTACAACAGCCGACGGAGTTGCCAGACACCGGCGACCTGCGCAGCGACCTCCTCGCTGCTGCCATGCACTTCGCAGATTCCGGCGATCGGTCAGCTGCCGTCCTCGCTCGTGTTCTCAGCGAGATCGGTCGCGATCGCGAGCTCCAAAAGGTTGCCCATCGTGTGATCGGTGGGCCCCCGGTCGCCGCTCTCATTGCCGTGATCGAGCGCTGGATCGCCCGAGGCATCGTTGCCCCCGATGTGCACGTTGACGTGGTTGCCGGCATCGTGCCGACCGCTGCATTCGGGGCTGTCACGCTCACTCAACGAAGCCTCGAGCCCAAAGCGATCACGGAGCTCATCGATGTCGTCGTGCTTCCCGCACTGTTGTGCACGGACCGCGCCGTTGCGGGCTGAATACTGACCACCGCGCACTCGATCAGCTCCGCGAGGACCGTCATTTGTGCGGGGTCCTCTCTAGGAGTCAGACTGGATGACGGATCCGCGCACGCGCCGCGGTCTCCGTCGCGAACTGACGAAGGAACGATAGGCATGGCGATGTCGCGTCTGCGGGACCACCCGGACCTGAGCTACACGATCAGCGATTTCGACGCGCTCTACCGATTCGGCTCCGCTGGCGGAAGCCGTCCGATCCGGACGCACATGCGCCGCGTACGCGAGACGATCACCGATGTCATCGAGGAAAACCCAGAAGTCATCGACCGCGAACCAACCCACCTGCCCGTGGTCAATCATCTCGGTCGGACACTGGACCTGGGCTCGCGTGGCGACCTGGGCATGCTCAGTGATTCGCTGCGCAGGATCTCTGGCCATCTGACGTGGGAGCACGGCTACGAGAAGGTGCCGCGCGGCCTGTCGAAGAAGTATGGCTACTGCGAGATCGTCGGCCCGCGCGGACCGGTGGTCACCGACCGCATCATTCTTGGGCTGGTGCTCTTCGCGCCGGACACCGTCTACCCCCAGCACCACCACCAGGGGATCCAGGAATCCTACGTGGCGATCGCCGGCGAATGGTCGGAGAACGACGGCGCAGTGCACGCTCCGGGGTCGCTGATCCTCAACGAAGCAGGCCACGAACACCGCATCACGACAGGACGGCAGTCCCCCTGCCTCCTGGCCTACGCCTGGATCGGTCCAGCCGAACGGCTGACGACCCCGGCAATGCGCTTCTCGTCACGGCGACGCGCCAGCTGAGCACCAGGCTGAGGCGCGGCCGGTGACCGAGGCAAGACCGCGCTGACGCTGCTGATGCGAACAACGAACTTTTGGTGGACCTGAGGGGACTCGAACCCCTGACCCCCTGCATGCCATGCAGGTGCGCTACCAGCTGCGCCACAGGCCCGGATGCTGCCCCGAGAGGCAACTAGAACAGATTACTACATCGGCGGGCGGCAGCCGAACCGAGCCAGCATCTGCGATCAGTCGGCGATAGCCTCAGCGGGCCGATCAATGGGAACGACCGGGCAGTCCTTCCAGAGTCGCTCGAGGCCGTAGAAGGCACGCTCCTGCTCATGGAAGACATGCACAACGAGGTCACCGAAGTCGATCAGAATCCACCGCGACTCCTGGCGTCCTTCGCGGCGAAGGCGCTTGTGGCCTGCTTCGAGCAGTTTCTCTTCGATCTCGTCTGCGATCGCAGCGACGTTGCGCTCGCTACGTCCCGTCGCCAGCAGGAAAATGTCAACGAGCGGAAGCGGCTCCGAGACATCCAGCGCCACGAGATCCTCGGCACCCGTCGCCTCGGCGGCAGCAGCGGCGATCGCGAGCATCTGCTTCGATACGTCTGAAGCCGTCACGCGCCCACTCCCCCGCTTACGTGAGCAATCCGATCCGCGTGATATGTCACGAGAACACCCCCGTCGCAAACGCGAGGATGAGCACGCCGACCAGCGCCAGCGCGAGAACACCGGCAGTGATCGCCAGCGTCAGCATGAGCCTCGACCCCTTTTCGGGTGCCGGCGGCTTGATGATCTCCGCGGTGGTCTTGACCGTGCTGATCGCAGCGCTGGCCGCGATCGGCGTCGGAGAGGAGTGCTGCGGTAGCTCACCGTCAGCGAATGTGGCGTCGATGTCGAGGCCTTCAGACGTGCCAGGCATCTGGCCGGTTGTCGCGAACAGGTCGGGCAATGCCAAGCTCCCGGTCACGAGGACTTCGCCCGTCGCGTTGACCGGTGCGGTGATGCCCTGGGGGGGCGAGTCCGTCACGATCAGCGCGCTGCCGGTGCCCGTCGAGCCCGCGGACGGACGGGAGATGAGCTGGTCGAAACTCGGACGCGGGTCGGGCTCGGGTGCCATGCCGGCGAGCAGCGCTGAACCCAGCTGCGGGCTGACGATTCCGCGCTCAACAGGTTCGTCCGATGCCAACCCCGCGGCAGCCTGGGAGATCGGATGCTCCTCCGGTGATGCCGGCGGAACGGAAACGAATGGTGCGCGGTGGTCGCCGTCGGGCCCGGTGACAGCCACGGCATCGGTGTTGCCGGTGCGCTCGCGGGCACGCCGACGGGTGAGCGGTGCCCCCTCTGCTGCGGGCGACGGCTCGGGCTCGGTCACCCGCGCAGAATCGTCTGCGGCCGCGGTCGTGTCGGCAGCCGGATCCTGATCCGTATCGGTGACGGCGGCGCTCGGCGTGGCACCGTCGGCGTCGCTGGTCGGCTCACCGCTGTCGGTATCGTCGGCGGGTTCCTCGGTGGCAGGCGACTGCGCAGCATCCGCGGACTCTGCGACCTCTCCCGTCGCCGCGACATCGGTCGCAGGCTCGGGCGCTCCCTCCTGCGCGGGGGCATCACCGGGGTGCCTTCGGGCGTCAGGATCGGCGTTGCGCCCGTGCTGCGGAGCTCCCGAAGCTGCCGACGCGTCAACGGCTGGTTCGGTTGCTGCTCATTCGTCATTCGTTGCTCCGATACAGATGGTGCTTCGCAATGTATTGGACGACTCCGTCGGGAACCAGGTACCACACGGGGTGTCCCGCACGAACTCGTTCACGACAGTCCGTCGACGAGATCGCCAGCGCGGGGATCTCCAATTGACTCACGTCCTCGACGGGAAGCCCGTCGGTGTTCAGAACGTGGCCGGGTCGAGAGACGGCGACAAAATGCGCCAACTCCCACAGTTCATCATGATTTCTCCAGCTGAGGATCTGCGTGATGGCATCCGCGCCGGTGATGAAGTACAGATCAGCGTCCGGATTGAGTCGCTGCAGGTCCCGCAGGGTGTCGATCGTGTAGGTGGGGCCCTGCCGGTCGATATCCACACGGCTCACCGAGAAGCGCGGGTTGGATGCCGTCGCGATCACCGTCATCAGATACCGATGCTCGGACTCCGTGACATCGTGCTTCTGCCACGGCTTCCCGGTGGGAACGAACACGACCTCGTCGAGTCCGAAGGAGTCGGCAACTTCGCTTGCCGCGACCAGGTGACCGTGGTGGATGGGATCGAACGTCCCGCCCATCACCCCGATTCGGCGTGCTCGTGCTGCCGACATCGGATGCCTAGTGGCCGTGCCCCGATCGCTGAAGTTCGGCCGCGTGGGTCTTCGCGTACGCCTCAGCCTTGTGCGCGTGGCGGTTGGCGACGTTGCGGTACGACGCGGTCACGAGCGCCAGGAGTCCGAAGACTGCCAGCGCGATGAAGCCGAAGATGACGGTCTCCAATGCCACGTTGCCGTGGTGCTCCGACTCTTCTGCGGCGAAGGCGAGAAGCGAGACGAGGGTCATTGAAACTCCGTTCGTGGCTGCGGCGACAAGTGCGCCTACCCAGCTTAGCTCTCAGCCGCGCACCTGACCGGCACCGCGCACCAGCCACTTCGTGCTGGTGAGCTCCGGGAGCCCCATCGGCCCGCGAGCGTGAAGCTTCTGCGTCGAGATGCCGACCTCCGCGCCAAAGCCGAACTCGCCGCCGTCGGTGAACCGCGTCGAGGAGTTGACCATGACCACCGCGGAATCGACTTCGGCGAGGAACCTCTCAGCAGCGGCCGGGTCATCGGTGATGATCGACTCGGTGTGCTGCGACGAGTAGCTGCGGATGTGCTCGATCGCGGCATCCAGATCGTCGACGACACGGATGGCGATATCGAGGCTCAGATACTCGGTAGCCCAGTCTTCGGGCGTGGCCGGAACGACGCCCTCCGCCCGCGCGGCGACATCGGGGTCGCCGTGGACGGTGACGCCGGCGTCGTGGAGCGCCGTGACCAGGTCGGGAATGAGGCGATCAGCGGCACCCCGATGCACCAGGACGGTTTCGACGGCATTGCAGACGCTCGGGCGCTGTGCCTTGGCGTTGACGACGATATCGAGAGCCCACTCCGCTCGAGCGCTCTCATCCAACACGATGTGGACAAGGCCGGCTCCGGTCTCGATGACCGGAACCGTCGACTCGGTCACGACGGTCTCGATGAGCTGCGCGCTTCCCCGCGGCACAAGAACGTCGATAAGGCCTCGCGCCTGCATCATGGCACGGGCGCCGTCGCGACCGAAGTCGTCTACGGTCTGGATGGCTTCAGGATCGACTCCGACACTCTCGAGAGCTGCCTGCATGCTTGCGATGAGCGCCCGGTTGCTGTGCTCGGCCGCCGAGCCTCCGCGCAGCACGACAGCGTTGCCGGAGCGAAGCGCAAGCGCCGCGATGTCGACGGTCACGTTCGGTCGGGCTTCGTAGATCGAGCCGACCACCCCGAACGGCACCGCGACCTTCGTGAGCTCGAGACCGTTCTCGAGTCGCCGTTCGTCCAGAACGCGACCGACGGGATCGGGCAGCTCAGCGACCTCGCGCACGGCCACGGCGAGTGCACTGACCCGGGCGGGGTCCAAACGCAGCCGGTCTTGGAGCGCTTCCGAAAGGCCCGTCTCCCGCCCGCGCTGCAGGTCTGTCGCGTTGGCCTGGACGATCAGGTCGGTGTCAGCTTCGAGTCGCGCGGCGACGGCACGCAGCATGTCGCCCTTGCGCTCTGCGGAGAGCAGACCCACCGTACGCGCGGCGCGCTTTGCGCGCTCCATACGCTCGCGAGCGCCGGTGACGGCATCCGTCGGTGAGATGAGGGCGGTTGACATGACCGCCAGCCTACCGATCGACGGCGATGGGGCCGGTGAGAGCAGACGCAACCGGATGCGGGTTCGGAGCGAACCACGTTCCGATCTTCTCGCCCCGCAAGGCTTCGTCGACGCGGTCGGCGCTGGTCACCAGCACGCCCACACCGGCGGCGGCTGCGAGCCGTGCCGCTGAGACCTTCGTCGCGGCGCCGCCCGTGCCCACGCTGTTGACGACCACCGAGCCGAACTGGAAACCGTGCAGGTCATCTCCGGGCTCCACCCGGTCGATGGGAGTTGCGCCGGGCTCATCGGGCGGACGGGTGTAGAGGGCCTCGATGTCGCTGAGCAGGACGAGGGCATCGGCACCCACGAGCTGTGCCACCAGAGCAGCGAGCCTGTCGTTGTCTCCGAATCGGATCTCGTGCGTTGCGACGGTGTCGTTCTCGTTGACGATCGGGAGGATCCGCAATCCCAGAAGGCGCTCCATGGCTCGGCGCGCGTTGGACCGGGGCGTCGCATTCTCGAGGTCGCCGGCGGTCAGCAGCACCTGGCCGGCGAGGATGCCGAACCGGTCGAGGCTGGTCTGATACCGCCACATGAGCACGTTCTGACCGACAGCTGCCGATGCCTGCTGCGTCGCAAGGTCATCCGGGCGACCTTCGAGCTTCAGGAGCGGGAGCGCCGTCGCGATCGCGCCCGAAGACACGAGGACGACCTCGGTGTCTCGACCGTGCGCGGCGGCAATCGCGGCGACGATCGCGTCGATGCGCCACGCGTGCTCACCGCTGATCGAGGATGAACCGACCTTGACGACAACCCGTCGGCAGCCGAGAAGGCCTTCGCGCTCGGTCACAGTCACTGCTCGTCGTCCTCCGCCTCACTCCTGGTTGCCAGCCGCTCGGCTTCGAGCTCCTGTCGAGCCTCTGCCTTCGCATCCATCCGCTCGTGGTAGCGCTCGCGCCGCTCCGCGGTCGTGCGCCGTGGGTTCTGGTCGAGCCGGGGATCCGTTCCTCGTGGCGCGGTCATCAGCTCCGCGACCGAGCTGAGCGAGGGCTGCCAGTCGAAGATGACACCGTCATCCCCCCGATGACCACCGTTGCGCCGGGCGTTGCTCCGAGGCGGTACAGCTCGTCTTCGACGCCGAGCTTCTCGAGCCGGTCGGCGAGGTATCCCACGGCTTCGTCGTTTTGGAAGTCGGTCTGCTGGACCCACCGCACGGGCTTGCCTCCGAGGATCCGGTAGAGCGGACCGTAGGTACCGCCCTCGACGCGGACCGAGAAGTCCTGTTCGGCACCGCGCGGACGGATGACCACACGCTCCGGGCGGGGCGTCTCGGCCTGGGCGATACGGTGCTCGGCGACGATGGATGCCAGCGCGAAACTCAGTTCGCGAAGGCCGGAGCGGCTGACGGTCGAGATCTCGAAGACGCGGTAGCCGCGTGCCTCGAGGTCCGGGCGGACGAGGTCGGCGAGGTCCCTCGCTTCGGGCACATCGACCTTGTTCAGCGCGACGACCTGCGGGCGCTCGAGCAACGGCGTCTGTCCCTCAGGAACGGGATACGCGGCCAACTCGGCGAGGATCACGTCGAGGTCGCTGAGCGGGTCGCGGCCGGGGTCGAGCGTCGCGCAGTCCAGGACGTGCACGAGCGCGGTGCAGCGCTCGACATGCCTCAGGAACTCCAGGCCAAGTCCGCGACCGCTGCTGGCTCCCTCGATCAGACCCGGAACGTCGGCGACGGTGAAGCGCACGTCTCCGGCTTCGACGACACCGAGATTCGGGTGGAGCGTGGTGAACGGGTAGTCAGCGATCTTCGGGCGCGCTGCAGAGATCGCAGCGATCAAACTCGACTTCCCGGCAGAAGGGAAACCGACCAGCGCAACATCGGCGACCGTCTTGAGCTCGAGGACGACATCGCCCTCCCAGCCCGGAGTACCGAGCAGGGCGAAACCGGGAGCCTTACGCTTGGGAGACGCCAGTGACGCGTTTCCGAGACCACCCAGGCCGCCGGGCGCCACGACGTAGCGCATGCCGGGCTCGATGAGGTCAACCAGGACCTCGCCCTCGGTGTCCTTCACGACGGTGCCGAGCGGAACCGGAAGCTCGATGGACTCACCAGCCGCGCCTGAGCGGTTATCGCCCATTCCGAATCCACCGTTGCCGCTCGATCGATGCGGCGAATGGTGGTACGACAGCAGCGTCGTCGCCTGCGGGTCAGCGACCAGCACGATATCGCCACCATGCCCGCCGTTGCCTCCGTCGGGGCCGGCGAGCGGCTTGAATTTCTCACGGCGGACTGAGACGCATCCGTTGCCACCCTTGCCCGCACGAAGGTGCAGGGTGACGCGGTCTACGAAAGTGACCATGCGCTTTCTCCTGTCTTCGGTTGATGATGCGGGCCGGATGACGGGAAGGGGCGAGCCGAAGCCCGCCCCTTCCGAAAACTGATGTCAGCTGCAGATCACTCCGCGGCGGCCACCACATTGACGACCTTGCGGCCGCCCTTGTTGCCGAACTCGACAGCGCCAGCCGACAGCGCGAAGAGCGTGTCGTCTCCGCCGCGACCGACGTTGGCGCCGGGGTGGAAGTGCGTGCCGCGCTGACGGACGAGAATCTCGCCGGCGTTGACGACCTGGCCGCCGAAACGCTTCACGCCCAGTCGCTGGGCGTTGGAGTCACGACCGTTACGGGTAGAGCTTGCGCCCTTCTTGTGTGCCATTGCTGCGCCTCTTCCTGGGACTTACTTGATTCCGGTGACCTTGACGCGCGTGAGGTCCTGGCGGTGCCCCTGGCGCTTCTTGTAGCCGGTCTTGTTCTTGAACTTCTGGATGACGATCTTCGGGCCACGCTCTTCGCCGAGGACTTCGGCGGTCACGCTGACCTTGGAGAGCTTCGCAGCGTCGGTCGTGACGGTGTCGCCGTCCACGAGCAGCACGGCCGGAAGCTCGACCTTGTCGCCGACCTTGGCGGCGAGACGGTCGAGGACGACGATCGTGCCGACCGAAACCTTCTCCTGACGGCCACCGGCGCGCACTACTGCGTAAACCACTTCACACCTGTTTCTTCTGGGAGCACAGCGCTCCGGTCTGTCTGAGGGGTCATCCGTGGGGATGACCGCTGCGGTGCGGAACCGAGGCCCTGACGTGCCGCCGTCCGGAACGCGGCACACGACGCACCAAAGGAATACATTACCCGATGCGGCACCGTACTGCCAAAGCGGCGCGCATCACCGTCGGCTTTCACGCTGCAGCACCTATGATCGGCGCGTGGCGATCCTGATCGACGACCCGCGCTGGCCAGCTCATGGCAGGTTGTGGTCGCACCTGATCAGCGACAGCACTCTCGCCGAGCTCCATGAGTTCGCCGCACGCAACGACATCCCCCGCCGCGGATTCGACCGCGACCACTACGACGTACCCGCCGAGGCCCACGAGAGACTCGTGGCCGCCGGGGCCAGAGCCGTGGACGGGCACACGCTCGTTCGCGCCCTTATCGCCTCCGGCCTCCGGGTGACAGCACGCGAGCGTCGCAACCTGTAGCTGTCTCGATCAGGACTCGTCGTCCGAGCTGGTCGGATTCGCAGACACCGGGGTACCGGTCAGCGCAGCGGTCGTCACTCGGCGTCGCCCTCGCCCCTGGCCGGGAGCCTTCGGCTCAGGCAGGGCGTTGAGTACCGAATCCAAGAGCAGTTCCTTCTCGGACTTGGGCTTGTCGGGTTCAGCCTTCTTCTTCCGCCGCTTGGGCTTCTCGGGTGCCGGCTCGCTGGCCTCTTGCACCGCCGCCACAACAACCTCTTCGACGGCCGCCGCATCCACGGGAGCGTGAATGGTGGATGCCGCGATCTGCGCCAGTGCGGACTTCACACCCTCGGTGATGACGTGCGTTCCGTTGCCACTCTGGGAGGACGACGACGGCGCACTGCCAGCGGCCGCCCCCCGGGTACGGCGCTGTGAGCCGTTGCCCGACGTTGACGTCCGGTGCTTGACGACCGGATCGTGGTGCACGATGACCCCGCGGCCTGCACAGACCTCGCAGGGCTCACTGAAAGTCTCCAGCAGCCCCAGTCCGAGCTTCTTGCGGGTCATCTGCACCAGACCGAGCGAGGTCACCTCGGCGACCTGGTGCTTCGTCCGATCACGACTGAGGCACTCGACCAATCGGCGCAGGACCAGGTCTCGGTTGGACTCGAGCACCATGTCGATGAAGTCGACGACGATGATGCCGCCGATGTCGCGGAGCCGAAGCTGGCGAACAATCTCTTCCGCGGCTTCGAGGTTGTTCTTGGTGACGGTCTCCTCGAGGTTGCCGCCGGAGCCGACGAACTTCCCCGTGTTGACGTCGATGACCGTCATCGCCTCGGTGCGGTCGATGACAAGCGATCCACCCGAGGGAAGCCACACCTTCCGGTCGAGCGCCTTCTCGATCTGCTCCGTGATCCGGAAGTCATCGAACGGATCGCCGTCGCCCTCGTAGGCCGTGACACGGTCAAGCAGATCGGGCGCGACCCCCTCCAGGTACCGAGAGATGGTGTGGAGCGCGTCCTCACCCTGGATGAGCATGCGGGAGAAGTCCTCGTTGAAGACATCGCGGACGATCTTCACCAGCAGATCAGGCTCGGAGTGAAGCAGCGCGGGAGCGCCGGTGGTCTCTACCTGTCGATTGATGTGCTCCCACTGTGCGGTCAGTCGCTGAACGTCGCGCGTGAGCTGGTCTTCGGTCGCCCCCTCGGCCGCGGTGCGAACGATGACACCGGATGACTCGGGCAGGACTTCCTTGAGGATCTTCTTCAGTCGTGCGCGCTCGGTGTCGGGCAGCTTGCGTGAGATGCCGTTCATCGCGCCACCGGGAACATAGACCAGGTAGCGGCCGGGAAGCGAGATCTGGCTCGTCAGGCGAGCGCCCTTGTGCCCGACGGGGTCCTTCGTCACCTGGACGAGCACCTTGTCGCCGGACTTCAACGCGAGCTCGATGCGCCGCGGCTGGTTGCCGGTCTCGACCGAGTCCCAATCCACCTCGCCCGAATACAGCACCGCGTTACGCCCACGACCGATGTCGACGAACGCTGCTTCCATGCTCGGGAGCACGTTCTGAACGCGCCCGAGATAGACGTTGCCGATGAGCGAGGCATCCTGACTGCGTGCCACGTAGTGCTCGACGAGCACGTTGTCCTCGAGGACGCCGATCTGGACGCGACCGTTCTTCGACCGCACCACCATGACGCGATCGACGGCTTCGCGACGCGCCAGGAACTCGGCTTCGGTCACCACGGTGCGCCGGCGGCCCGCTTCGCGGCCGTCCCGGCGTCGCTGTTTCTTCGCCTCGAGCCGCGTGGACCCCTTGATCCGCTGGGGCTCGGTGATGACTTCGGCCTGACGCTGCCTCGGACCGCTCGACCGATTGTCTTCGCGCGCTTCTCCCCCACCGCGCCGACGGTTGCGGCGTCGTGAAGAGCCAGCGGGCTCAGCCTCTTCCGGCTCCTCATCGGGGAGCGCCGGCAGAGGCGCGACCTCGGGAGCGTAGAACATCAGGGCCGTCGAGACCGCTGAGACAAAGTTCTCCGGCAGCAGCCCCAGGCTCACCGCGGTCGGCGGACCCGCCGGCTCTTCGGTCGCACTCGCCTGGGCGGTCGACTCCTGGTCGGTAGACGCCTGGTCATCGGATGCCGCACCGGCCTCGGGCACGGCGTCGGGCTCAGCTTCGGGGCCGGAGTCAGAAGCGGGGGTGGAGTCAGCTTCGGGGGCGTCCGCGACAGCGTCCGGATCGGACGCTGTCTCTTCCGCAGCGGCGCTGGCATCGACCACGGCATCCGCGTCGACTGCCTCGCCTGCGTCGCCCGCGCTGGCGGGCTCGGCTGTGCTGGCGGGCTCGGCCTCGATCAAGCCGGTTTCGTGCTCCGACGGAGCCTGCTCGGTTTCGGACGCATCCGACACTGCGGCGTCGGTCCCGGCGGCATCGACGGCAGCGGCGTCTGCTGCGTCGGTTTCCGTCGCCTCTGCGGTGCCAGAAGCAGCGTTCAGGTCGCTGCGCGTGCCTTCCGCATCTTCGTCGATCGTGTTCTGTACATCGTTCTCATCGCCCATGTCGGCGTACTCCTTGTCGAGCGACCCCGCGCGTCGCCCGACGACATCTCCGCGATCCGAAGGTCGCTCATCAACTCGGTGTGCAGCCGGCTCTACGCTCACGCTGCGACGGGCAGCCGTTGCCCGGAAGTCTGTGACGACATGTCCCGCGGCGCGGCCGCGGACTCGTCCCGGCAATTATCGCACTATCGGAGCGCAAACGCTCCATCGACTCGACGACTCCACTCACATCCTCGCTGGAACCTGAGCGCGCGGTGCGTCACAGGGCGCGGCAGCCTTCGCTCACGTGCGCCAAATCTTCGCGCCGCGCGTGAACCGATACAGCTCATTCCGGGTGACTCGGCGGCCTGTCAGCAACACGGGTGTCAGAATCGACGTATGCCGGAAGCATCCCGTCGTCGCCCCCTTGGCCTTGCCATCTGGCTCATCATTGCCGGGGTGATCGGTTGGTACGCCGCCTTCGCGCTGACGATCGAGCGGTTCCACCTGCTCGCTGACCCGAATGCGACGGCTTCCTGTGACTTCAGCATCTTGGTGCAGTGCACGGCGAACCTCGAGTCGTGGCAGGGAAGCGTCTTCGGCTTCCCCAACCCCATCCTGGGACTAGCGGGGTGGGTCGCACCCATCGTTGTCGGTGCAGCACTCCTGGCCGGCGCCCGTTTTGCCCGGTGGTTCTGGCTTCTCTTCTGGGCCGGAATGCTGTTCGCGTTCGGGTTCGTCATCTGGCTCATCAGCCAGAGCTTGTTCGAGCTGGGGACCCTGTGCCCGTGGTGCATGGTGACGTGGAGCGTGACGATCCCGACGTTCTATGCCGTCACCGTTCACGCCATGCGCTCGGGTGTCTTCGGGAGATCGCCGGGTCTGCTTCGGTTCTCGCGCGGTCTCATGCGGTGGGTTCCGCTGGCGACCATCGTCAGCTACGGGATCGTGATCATCGTCGCGCAGATTGCTCCGACCCGGGCTCTGACCAACATCTTCGGTCTTTAGCAAGAACGGGGAGGAAGACCCACCGGGTCCTCCTCCCCGTTCTTGCGCTCGGACTCAGCCGAACCAGATCTCCAACTCCCGCGCGGCAGATTCGGGGCTGTCTGAGCCGTGCACGAGGTTCTGCTGCACGGCAAGTCCCCAGTCGCGGCCGAAGTCGCCGCGGATCGTTCCGGGCGCAGCCGTGGTGGGGTCGGTCGTTCCGGCCAGCGAGCGGAAGCCCTCGATGACCCGGTTCCCGGCCAGACGGATGGCCACCGAGGGACCCGACATCATGAACTCGAGGAGCGGCTCATAGAACGGCTTTCCCGCGTGCTCGGCGTAGTGCTGCTCGAGGCGGTCCCGGTCGGGTTCGACCAGGCGGATGTCGACGAGGGCGTATCCCTTCGCTTCGATGCGAGCGAGGATCGAGCCGGTCAGCCCCTCGCAACACCGTCGGGCTTGACCAGAACGAGGGTCTCTTCGGTCGACATCGTCATTCTCCGTTCGAAGGTTCGGGGGGTGCCGCGTGTCGGGCGTTACGAGCATCAAGGGATGCTCCCTTGATCGTTGCATACGCCCACATGCCACCGAAAATGAGGGCGACAGCGAAGAGCGCCGGCACCAAGAAACCGCCCAGCAGAACAACCCCCTGCAGAGCCCAGCCGACGGCGATCGCCCACGGGTGACGCAAGAGCCCGGCGGTGACCACCATGAGCAGGGCGAGGACGGATCCACCCACGATCCCCCACCACGGCTCGATGCCGCCAGGCAGGACGCGAAGTCCGTAGACGACGAGTCCGCCGAGGAAGACGACGATCGACTCGAAGCCGAGGACGACCGACCCGAGAGACTCCCGGGCACCGCGGGCGCGGCGTGACCGAGGGGCGGGACTGGACTCTGCGGCGCTCACGCGTCCGGCCCCGCTTTCCACTCGTTCTGCGCCGAGAGAGTGATCGCCTCACCCGCAAGGACCACCGAGCCGGTGATGATGACGGCACGGCGGGGCGCAGCGGCCGCCCAGGACCTGGCAGCCTCGGCAGCGGATTCCAACTCGGGGAAGACCGCTGCAGGAAGACCGCGGGCCTCAAGCAGATCAGCAAGGGCGTCGGCATCCGTCGCCCGGTCAGAATCAGGCGCGGTCACGAAGATCTCTGTGGCGACCTCGCTCAGTTCCGACACGATGCCATCGGCATCCTTGTCCGACAGGATGCCCAGAACCAGACCCCACTCGTCGAAATCGAACGACTCGCCCAGAGCCTGAGCGAGCGCGCGAGCACCGTGGGGGTTGTGGGCGGCGTCGACGAGCACCGTCGGGTTCGTACCAATCAGCTGCAAACGTCCCGGTGACGTGACGCTCGACAGGCCGTCGACCAGCACGTCGGTCGCGATCGGCAGCTGCCCACCACCGATCAGTGCCTCGACGGTAGCGATGGCCAGGGCGGCGTTGAAGCCCTGATGCGAGCCATAGAGCGGCAGATAGAGATCGGGATACTCCCCGGCCATGCCCCGCACCGAGATCAGCTGACCTCCGACGGCGAGAGCTGACTGCTGCAGTGCGAACTGTTCGCCCTCGATCGCGAAGGTGGCATCCCGTCGTCCGGCCTGCCCCCTCAGGACGGCCTCTGCGGCGGGCGCCTGCCGGGCCGTGACGACCGCCGCGCCCTCCTTGATGATTCCCGCCTTGACCGTTGCGATCTGCTCGATCGTGTCGCCCAGGCGAGCGGCGTGATCCAGATCGATCGGAGCGAAGACCGCGACGTCGCCGTCGGCCGTGTTGGTCGAGTCCCAGCTGCCGCCCATTCCGACCTCGAGCACGAGGACGTCCACCGGTGCGTCGGCACACACGACGAAGGCCAGCACCGTGAGCAGTTCGAAGAAGGTGAGCTCGGCGTCACCGGATCCTGTGAGATCGGCATCGACGAGATCGATGAACGGCGCGATCTCGTCCCAGGCGGCGACGAGTGCGGCATCCGTCACGGGCTCCCCGTCGATGAGGATGCGCTCGGTGAACCGCTCCAGGTGCGGGCTCGTGAACATCCCGGTGCGCAGGCCGTGCGCGCGGATCAGGCTCTCGACGATGCGGCTGGTCGAGGTCTTGCCGTTTGTCCCCGTGATGTGCACGACGCGGTACGTGCGCTGGGGGTTGTCGAGATAGTCCAGCAGCTTCTGGGTGCGTTCGATGCGGGGCTGAACCCACTGCTCCCCTTGGCGGGCCAGAAGGATGTCGTAAACGGCATCCGCGCGTTCGCGATCGTTCATGCGGTTCCTCCCCTGCGCGCAACGCCGATGGTCACGGCGCCTCTGTTGGCGTACGTCCCCGCGTCCACCACCGTCTCGAACTCCGGATCTGCCGCGTCCCCGACCTCGAGCTTCACGGTCGTGCGTGAGCGCACCGCGTAGGCGCGCGCCAACGTTTCACCTGCCAGGTTCGCGACCTCGAACGCGGCTGCCACGGCATCGGCGTCCGCCTGGTCATCGAAGAGCAGATCGAGGCGGATGCGGTCGCTCACGTCGAATCCCGCGGCCTTTCGGGCATCCTGCACGGCCCGAATCATGTCTCGGGCCAGGCCCTCGGCTTCCAGTTCGGGCGTGGTCGTGGTGTCGAGGAGAACAAAACCGCCGCCGGGCAGCACGGCCAGGGCCTCTCCCTCGGGCCTGCCCGCGGTCTCGAGTACGAGGTCATACTCCCCCGGCTCGAGCGCGATGCCGCCGGCAACGACCACACCATCGGTATCCGCCCAGTCGCCGGCCTTGGCGGCCTGGATGACCTGCTGCACCTGCTTGCCCAGGCGCGGGCCGGCGGCACGAGCGTTGACCGAGAGCCGGTGCGTGATCCCGTACTCGGCGGGAGTCTCGGGCGCGAGCTCGACGAGCTCCACGGCCTTCACGTTCAGCTCATCGCGCACGATCGACTCGAACTGTGCGAGACCCGCGGCATCCGCAACCACCACCGTCAGACGTGGCAGTGGAAGACGGACGCGCTTGCCCTCCTTCTTGCGGAGGGCGTTCGCAACACTCGAGACTTCGCGCACGGCATCCATCGCGGCGCGAATGTCGGCGGCGGGAGCGAAGGATGCCGCATCCGGCCAGTCCTGCAGGTGCACGCTGCGTCCGCCCGTGAGCCCCTGCCACACGCGTTCAGCCACGAGAGGGATGAGCGGCGCAGCCACGCGGGTGAGCGTCTCAAGCACGGTGTAGAGCGTGTCGAAGGCTTCGCGCGAGCGCGGGTCATCGGTCACGCCCTCCCAGAAACGGTCGCGGGAGCGGCGGATGTACCAGTTCGTGAGCGCCTCGGCGAAGTCGCGGAGCTTCTCAGCCGCGCTCGTCGAATCCAGGGCGTCCAGGTCGGCCGCGACCCCCGAGACGACGTCGCCGAGGAGCGCGAGGATGTAGCGATCGAGCACGTCGGTGGAGTCGGTGCGCCAGGATGCCTCGTAGCCGTCACCGTCCGGGCCCGCGGCAGCATTCGCGTAGGTCGCGAAGAAGTACCAGGCGTTCCACAGCGGCAGCAGGAACTCGCGCACGCCGGCGCGGATGCCTTCCTCGGTGACGACGAGGTTCCCGCCGCGGAGCACCGAGCTCGACATGAGGAACCACCGCATCGCGTCGGAGCCGTCGCGGTCGAAGACCTCGCTCACGTCGGGGTAGTTGCGCAGCGACTTCGACATCTTCTGGCCGTCCGAGCCCAGCACGATGCCATGGCACGAGACACCCGTGAAGGCGGGACGGTCGAACAGCGCACCCGAGAGGACGTGCATGACGTAAAACCAGCCGCGCGTCTGGCCGATGTACTCGACGATGAAGTCGGCGGGGGCGTGCTCGTCGAACCACTCCTGGTTCTTGAACGGGTAGTGCACCTGCGCGTAGGGCATCGACCCCGAGTCGAACCACACGTCGAAGACGTCCTCGATGCGGCGCATCGTCGAGTGACCGGTCGGGTCGTCGGGATTCGGGCGGGTCAGCTCGTCGATGAACGGGCGGTGCAGATCGACCTCGCCGGCCTCATTGCGGGGCAGCACACCGAAGTCCCGCTCCAGCTCGGCGAACGATCCGTACGCGTCGACCCGCGGATACTCGGGTTGTCGCTCTTCCAGATTGGGATCGGCGAGCCCCAGTACCGGTTCCGGCTGATCGACCAGTCCCGGGCGCCCTCGAGCCACTTGCCGAATTGTCCGTGCTTGACGTTCTCGGGAGCCCACGTGATCTGTTCGTTGAGCTCGATGAGGCGATCCTTGATCTCGGTGACGCGCACGAACCAGCTCGAGACCGCCTTGTAGATGAGGGGGTTCCGGCAGCGCCAGCAGTGCGGGTACGAGTGCTCGTAGCTGGCCTCGCGCAGCAGCCGCCCGTTCTCGCGCAGGAGGCGGATCAGGGGCCGGTTCGCGTCCATCCACAGCTCACCGGCGACATCCGTCACCTGCGCCAGGAAACGCCCGCCCTCGTCGAGCGAGAGGATCGTCGGGATGCCCGCCGCCTCGGATACGCGCTGGTCATCCTCACCGTAGGCCGGAGCCTGGTGAACGATGCCTGTGCCATCGCTCGTGGTGACGTAGCCGTCGACGAGGATCTGCCAAGCGTTTCCGGTTCCCCAGGTCTCGACATCCGCGTAGTAGTCGAAGAGGCGGTCGTACGAGACGCCGGCAAGATCCGTACCCAGGATGCTGCGCGAGACCGCCGCGCGGGCCTCCTCGGCGCTGTCGTACCCGAGGTCCTTCGCATAGCCGGCAAGCAGGTCTTCCGCGAGCAGGTACTCGTGCGCGGTCGCCTCGATCGCATCATCCGCGACGCCGTCGGGCGCACGGTGCACGTCGGCGGCACCGTTCGGACCGCCGGGGAGCACGACGTACCGGATGTCGGGACCGACCGCGAGCGCGAGGTTGGTCGGGAGCGTCCAGGGAGTCGTCGTCCACGCGAGGGCACGCACCGCGGTGAGACCCAGTGCCTCGGCCTTCGCTCCCACGAGCGGGAAGGTCACCGTGACTGACGGGTCCTGCCGCATCTTGTAGACGTCGTCGTCCATGCGCAGCTCGTGGCTCGACAGCGGGGTCTCGTCGCGCCAGCAGTAGGGCAGCACGCGGTAGCCCTCATACGCGAGCCCCTTGTCGTAGAGGTTCTTGAACGCCCACAGCACCGACTCCATGTAGCCGGTGTCGAGCGTCTTGTAGCCGCGCTCGAAATCGACCCAGCGCGCCTGGCGGGTGACGTAGTCCTCCCACTCGTGCGTGTAGGTGAGCACCGACTCGCGAGCCTTCGCATTGAAGGCGGCGATGCCCATCTGCTCGATCTCGGCCTTCTCGGTGATGCCGAGCTGTTTCATCGCCTCGAGTTCGGCGGGGAGGCCGTGCGTGTCCCACCCGAACACCCGGTCGACCTTCTTCCCGCGCATCGTCTGAAAACGCGGGAAGAGGTCCTTGGCGTAGCCGGTCAGGAGGTGGCCGTAGTGAGGCAGGCCGTTCGCGAAGGGAGGACCGTCGTAGAAGACCCATTCCGGTGCACCGTCTCGCTGCGCGATGGAGGCGCGGAAGGTGTCATCCTGCTGCCAGAAGCCCAGAACGTCCTGCTCGATCGCGGGAAAGCGCGGGCTCGGAGACACATCGGCGGCGGGCCCGAAGGCCGAGGAGCGGGGGTAGGTCATGATCTCTCGCAAGGTTCACGGACGTCGTCGCCGGGACGACTCTCGCGAGCCGCGGTACCACCCTGCGTGCCCTGTCGACCTGCGATCGACAAGACCCCTCTCACTGCGGCTGTGACGGGCCTGACCCGCTCGGTTCTACTGAGCCCCGTGCGGGACCGTTCTTCCGAGAGCTCCCCGGTGATAGCCGGATCGGTGCTCGTGGGTCGATTCTACCCGCGCCTAGGGTGGATGCGTGCCTTCCGCCCGCCGTCCAGGACTCCGCCCCGCCCGTCGCGCGGAGCCTGATCTGCCGGATGAGCTCACCGCGGCGACGCCCGCGCCCCGCGCGAACGTCTGGGGCGCGCGGATCGAGGTGGGCTCCGGCGCCTCGGCGGCACCTCATGCCGTCTGGGAGGAGTGCCGCGTCACGATGGCGGAGGCGGATACCGTCGACCTCCTGGACCTGACCGGATCGACCGTGCGTGATGTGATCATCGATCGCCTGCACGCGGTGCAGGTCACCGCCCGGTCATCGCGCTGGCGTGAGGTCGAGGTCGGCACGGCGCGGGTGGGCACGCTCGATCTCGGCGCCGCCGAGGTGGCAGCTGTCACCTTCCGCAGCGTCCGGGCCGACTATCTCAACCTCGCGGCCTCCCAGATGAGCGACGTCACGTTCATCGACTGCGTCTTCGGCACGATCGATGCGCCTGCCGCGACGCTCACGCGCGTCACTTTCGAGGGCTGCCGCTGCGAAGAACTGGACACTCGTGACCTGCGCGCCGAGGACCTCGACCTTCGCGGGCTGGATGTCGCGTCCTTCACCGATCTGCGAGGACTCCGCGGCGCCACGCTGTCGTTACCACAGGCTCACGCGCATGCGAGCGCTTTCGCATCGGCTCTCGGCATCCGGATCGCCGACTGAGACCACGCGGCCCCGCCCTGCGCCCCACGAGCTATCCGGTGACCGGCGACGCCCGGGGTGGGGAAGAATGATGCAGTGAGCGCGACCCTGATAGCCAAGAACCTGGCTGGCGGTCATGACCACCGCATCCTCTTCAGCGACCTCGACCTCGTCGTTGCTCCCGGTGATGTCATCGGCGTTGTCGGTGCGAACGGCGCGGGCAAATCGACGCTCCTACGCCTCCTCGCCGGTGCTGATGCGCCGCTCGAAGGAACTGTCAGCCGCGCCCCGACGGATGCCTTCATCGGCTGGCTTCCGCAAGAGCACGAGCGCGTCGCCGGGGAGACGATCGCCGGCTACGTCGGGCGGCGAACCGGCGCGGCCCAGGCGACGATCGAGATGGATGCAGCAGCCGCAGCGCTCGCCGATCCCGCCGGCGGTGACGCCGCCGCCGACGCCTACGCGACCGCGCTCGACCGATGGTTGGCCAGCGGCGCCGCCGACCTCGACGAGCGCCTTCCCGTCGTCCTCGCCGATCTCGGTCTCGATCTGCCTTCCGACGCGCCGATGACCGGACTCTCGGGAGGCCAGGCCGCGCGCGTGGCGCTGGCTGCACTCCTGCTCTCGCGCTTCGACATCGTGCTGCTCGATGAGCCCACCAACGATCTGGACCTTGACGGTCTCGCGCGACTGGAGAGCTTCCTGCGTGGCTACCGCGGCGGCGTCGTTCTGGTCAGCCACGACCGCGAGTTCCTCTCGACCATCGTGACGACGGTCGTGGAGTTGGATCTCGCGCAGGGCACCAATCGCGTCTACGGCGGGAGCTACGACGCCTTCCTCGAGGAACGCGCGATCGCTCGGCGCCATGCCCGCGAGGAGTACGAGGAATACAGCGACAAGCGCGCGGACCTGGTCAATCGCGCCCGCACGCAGCGGGAGTGGTCGAGCCAGGGTGTGCGCAATGCGATGCGCAAGTCTCCCGACAACGACAAGATCCGCCGTAAAGCCTCGACCGAGTCCAGCGAGAAGCAGGCGCAGAAGGTGCGGCAGATGGAGAGCCGCATCGCGCGACTCGAAGAAGTCGACGAGCCGCGCAAGGAGTGGCAGCTGCAGTTCACGATCGGCGAGGCCCCCCGCTCCAGCTCGGTCGTCGCCACGGCATCCTCGGCTCTCGTCCGTCAGGGCGACTTCACGCTGGGACCGGTGTCGGTGCAGGTCAACGCGGGCGATCGGATCGGGATCACGGGGCCCAACGGCGCCGGAAAGTCGACTCTCCTCCGCCTGCTGCTGGGTCGCCTCAGCCCCGACGAGGGCGCCACGAGCCTCGGCGCGAGCGTTGCGATCGGCGAGATCGATCAGGCCCGGGCGCTGCTGGCCGGCGATGACGCTCTGGCTACGGCTTTCGAGGCACAGGTCCCTGAATGGGCCAGTGCCGAGGTGCGCACCCTGCTTGCGAAGTTCGGTCTGAAGGCCGACCATGTCGGACGCGCCGTCAACGAGCTCTCCCCGGGGGAACGCACGCGGGCGGGCCTTGCGCTCCTGCAGGCTCGCGGTGTCAACGTGCTCGTGCTCGACGAACCCACCAACCACCTCGACCTTCCGGCGATCGAACAGCTCGAGCAAGCGCTGGAGAGCTACAGCGGCACGGTGCTGCTGGTCACTCACGACCGCCGCATGCTGCAGACCGTCAGTCTGAATCGTCACTGGCATCTCGATGCCGGCACCCTCACGGAGTCCTGACCCATGCTGCTGACCACCGATCGCCTGCGACTGCGTCCGCTCGAGGCATCCGACGCCCCCGCTCTGCACCGGGCGCTCGGCGACCCGGTAGCCATGGCCGCCTACGAACACGGCTTCTCTCTCGAGGAGACGCACGACTGGATCGCCCGGCAGCAGCAGCGCTACCTCGACGACGGATTCGGCCTGTGGGCGATGGTGCACGCAGATACCGGCGAGCTCATCGGGGATGCCGGGATCACCACCCAGCCCGTCGGCGACGAGACCGTGATCGAGGTCGGCTACCACCTCGCTCGAGCCTGGTGGGGACAGGGCTACGCCACCGAAGCTGCCCGCGCGTGCACCTCCTGGGCCTTCGCGACGCAGGACACCGACCTCGTCTATGCGCGGATCCGCGATACGAACATCGCATCGATGAACGTCGCCATTCGGCTCGGGATGACGGTGCGCCAGCGCTTCATGGTTCACTACCGCGGAATCGACATGCCCCACCTCGCCTTCGCGATCGGCCGCGACCGGTGGGATACCCAGGATGTGCGCCGGTAGAATCGAGGGGCATCCTCACACACTCAGGCACGCACACACGGTGCCGCACATATCGCGCAAGGAGACCCATGGCCGCTATTCCCGACAAGCCCGTCCTCGAAGGTCTCGAGCAGAAGTGGGATGCCGCGTGGACGGATGCCGGAACCTACCGGTTCGACCGCTCCCGCGCCGCCGAGGTCGGACGCGACGGGGTCTACTCCGTCGATACTCCCCCGCCGACGGCATCCGGGTCGCTGCACATCGGTCACGTGTTCAGCTACACCCACACCGACGTCAAGGTCCGGTTCGAACGGATGCGGGGCAAGACGGTGTTCTACCCGATGGGGTGGGATGACAACGGCCTACCGACCGAGCGTCGGGTCCAGAACTACTACGGCGTGCGTTGCGACCCGTCGCTTCCCTACGACCCGGAGTTCACTCCCCCGTACGAGGGCGGCGACAACAAGAGCAGCAAGGCCGCAGACCAGAGGCCCATCAGCCGCCGCAACTTCATCGAGCTGTGCGAGAAACTCACCGTCGAAGACGAGAAGCACTTCGAGAACCTCTGGCGTGACCTCGGACTGAGCGTCGACTGGACCCAGACCTACCGCACGATCTCGGACGAGACGATGCGCACGAGCCAGCTCGCGTTCCTGCGAAACCTCGAGCGCGGCGAGGCCTACCAGGCACTCGCACCCACGCTGTGGGACATCGATTTCCGTTCCGCGATCGCGCAGGCAGAGCTCGAGGACCGCGACCAGCCGGCCGCCTATCACCGTCTCGCCTTCCACAAGAGCGACGGCAGCGGCGACATCCACATCGAGACAACCCGCCCCGAGCTGCTCGCCGCGTGTGTCGCCCTGGTCGCCCACCCCGACGACGAGCGCTACCAGCCCGCGTTCGGCACGACAGTGCGCACTCCCCTGTTCGATGTCGAGGTCCCCGTTCTGCCCCACCCGCTCGCACAGCCCGACAAGGGCTCGGGTATCGCCATGATCTGTACGTTCGGCGACGTCACCGACATCATCTGGTGGCGCGAGCTCGACCTCCCCAACCGCACGATCATCGGGATGGACGGGCGCATCCTCGCGGAAGCCCCCGAGGTCATCACGACCGACGCCGCGCGCGCTGCCTACGCGGAGCTCGCCGGCAAGACGGTGTTCAGTGCGAAGAAGCGCGTCGTGGAACTGCTGCAGGAATCGGGCGAGCTCATCGGCGACCCGAAGCCCTTCACCCACCCCGTGAAGTTCTTCGAGAAGGGTGATCGGCCGCTCGAGATCGTCTCCACGCGCCAGTGGTACGTCCGCAACGGCGCCCGAGACGAGGCTTTGCGCGAGAAGCTCCTCGACCTCGGTCGCGACGTGTCGTGGCATCCCGACTTCATGCGCGTTCGCTACGAGAACTGGGTCGGTGGTCTCACCGGCGACTGGCTCGTCTCGCGCCAGCGGTTCTTCGGAGTGCCGATTCCCGTCTGGTACGGCCTCGACGAGAACGGTGAGCGCGACTACGAGCACGTACTCGTGCCGACGGCCGACGCGCTTCCTGTCGACCCGACCACCGACGTTCCCCCGGGTTATACCGAGGACCAGCGCGGGGTTCCGGGAGGCTTCGACGGTGAGCGCGACATCTTCGATACCTGGGCGACCTCGTCGCTCACACCGCAACTGGCCGGTGGATGGGAGCGCGATCCCGAACTGTGGAATCTCGTCGCCCCGTTCGACCTGCGCCCCCAGGGCCAGGACATCATCCGCACCTGGCTCTTTTCGACGATGCTGCGCAGCGCGCTCGAAGACGGTCGCGCGCCCTGGACGGATGCTGCGATTTCGGGGTTCATCGTCGACCCCGACCGCAAGAAGATGTCTAAGTCCAAGGGCAACGTCGTCACCCCGGCCGACATCCTGCACCAGCACGGGTCGGATGCCGTCCGGTACTGGGCAGCGTCGAGCAGGCTCGGCACGGATGCCGCATTCGACCCGCAGAACCCGACGCAGATCAAGATCGGCCGGCGTCTCGCGATCAAGATCCTGAACGCGGCGAAATTCGTCCTGTCGTTCCCGGTGCCCGAGGGTGCCCGGATCACGCACGCGCTTGACGCGTCGATGCTCGCGACGCTCGACGGCGTGGTGCGCGACGCGACGGCAGCACTGGATGCCTACGATCACGCTCGCGCGCTCGAGATCACCGAGTCGTTCTTCTGGACCTTCTGCGATGACTATCTCGAGCTGGTCAAGGAACGCGCATATGACCAGACCGACGTCGGGCAGGCATCCGCGGCGCTCGCGCTGCGCACCGCCCTGTCGACGCAGCTACGACTTCTCGCGCCCGTTGTCTCGTTCGCGACCGAGGAGGCATGGTCGTGGTTCGAGGACGGCTCGGTCCACACCGCCGCCTGGCCTGAGCCGCTGGGGATCGAGGGCGATCCGGCCGTGCTGACAGCCGTCGGTGAGGCTCTGATCGGCATCCGTCGCGCGAAGACCGAGGCGAAGGCGTCCCAGAAGACGCCTGTCACCTCGATCACGATCGGTGCGCCGGCTGCGACCGTGGAACGCCTCCGCACAGCAGAAGGCGACCTCAAGGCCGTGGGGCGCATCGCCGCGATTGCCTACACGGATGCCGACAGCACGACTGTCGCCGCCATCGAACTCGGAGAGGTGTGAGATGCAGCTCGGAACTCGCTGGTCCCTCGGGACGACGCCGCCGGCCGCCGTGCCGGACGCCCTTCGCGCACAGATCGCCGCTGTGGAGGATCTGATCTCCGCCGGTCAGCTCGCGCAGGAGCCGACGCCCCGATGGACGCTCACGTGGTTGGAGGGACGCCCGATCGCGGAGCTCGACACCGGGGTGATCGTCACGCTCACCGCTGACGGGGAAGCTGTCGTGCAGCACGATCCCGACGACGACTTCGCCTGATCGCGCCGAGGCGGGGCGGCGCGGAGCGCCGGCACCGTCCTCAGTGCCCTACGCCTGGTCAGGTGCCGTCACCGTGCTGGCTGCCAGCAGGAGCCGGGCAGCTGCCAGGGCGGCGACGATCGTGACCGCTGCGGCAATGACGTAGGGCAGTCGGAGGTCATACCGAGCGACGAAGCCGCCGAGCATCGTCGCGATCGGGAACAGGCCCCAGGTGAGACTGCGGATGATGCCCAGGACGCGACCGAAGATGTCACCGGGGACGATCATCTGGCGCAGTGCACCCCAGGGGACGTTCCAGAGCGAAACCGCGAAGGCCATGCCCGCGTAGGCGAGGATGGCGCTGATGACCTCCGGGGCGATACCGACCAGGGCAAGGCACACCCCGGCCACGAGGTTCGCGCCGAGCATGACAGCTCCGCGGCCGAAGCGCCGCACGAGGATGGGCGCTACGAGCGAGCCCAGGAGAGCTCCGGCCCCGATTCCCGCCGTGACGAACCCGATCGCCGCCGGGGCCACGCCCTGCGTGTCGAGGAAGTAGAGAATCGTCGGCGCCTGCGCGAATGCAAACGCACCCCCGAGAATCGAGGTGAACACGACGAGGGCGCGCAGGTAGCGATGACGCCACAGGTACAGTGCTGCATCCTTTGTCGACACGCGCGGGCTGTCGGATGCCGGGATCCGCTCGCCCGGCGTCGCGACGCCGTCCGCTGCGGATGCCGGGCGGCTCGCAGAACTTCGCAGAGCGTGGGCGGCAGACAGCGGCAGCATCAGCGCCAGGGCGATCGGGACGAGGTAGCCAGCCGATCCCACCCAGAGTGGGAGAACAAGCGATACCGCGAACAGGATCCCGGCGATCGGCTGCGCGACGAAGCTATCGATCGTGATCTGCGCAGCCTGAATGCGACTGTTCGCGCGGTCCAATCCGGCCTTGTCGACGAGCGAGGGGATGACGGCGTTGGTCGCGTTGTCGAAGAGGGTCTCGCCGATGCCGAACACGACGGTCGCGACCAGAAGCTGCCACAGTTGCAGATGGCCTGTCGCGGTGAGCGCCGCAAGAGCCACCGCGACCCCACCACGCAGGATGTTCGCCGACGCCATCACGCGGCGCCGATCCAACCGGTCGACGATCATGCCGGCGGGCAGGCCGAAGAACAGCCAGGGCACGAACGCGAGCGCGCCGACCGCGGCAATCGCCACCGGGTCTCGCGTGAGGGTTGTCGCAATGAGCGGAACTGCGGTGCGCCCCACACCGTCGGCGAGGTTGCTGAACGCCGCCGCGGTCCAGAGCTTCCCGAAGTCTTTTCCGAGGGGAACCTGACGCCGCACCCGGGTCGGGGCGACAGTCATCGCGGGAGAATGCCGATGTGAGCACCGGCGGTAGCATCCGCGCGCGCGGTGGCGTGCTGATGCCGCGCGGCCTCCCTGATTGGACGAGTCAGCGCCCGGCGACGCGCCAGCGCGTCGATGTGGCGCTCGAGCGTGCGCAAGAGCGTCAGCGCCATGTGCTCGATCGGGCTCGGCTGCGGCTGGTCGCAGCGAGCGGATGCGAACGACCTCACGGTTGTCATGACGATCTCCGGTCTGTCAACGGGAAGACGTCGGTGCGCACCGTGAAGGGGCGAACGCCGTCGCCTTCCTGTTCGCGGTAACGGGCTACGTAGTCGTCGATCACCGCCTCCAGGTCGTGCACGAGTTGCTCGAACTGGGTATCCGTCATGCGTACGGTCGCGGTGCTGAGCATCGCGGTCCACTCATCCGGGTCCTTGCGCAAGTTGTCGGCAATGAAGTCCTCGAGCTGGCGGTTGCGGCGGCGATAGAACTCACTGATGACCACCTGGCTGGCGGCACGACCCGCCGGGGTCTTGACCGCGGTGGGACTGGTCATCGAAACAGCGCCCGTGGGCCTCTCCCACCAGCGCTCGCGCGCGGTTCCGCGATCGGGGACCTCACGAATCAGGTCGTGCTTCGCGAGCGCACGGAGGTGATAGCTGGTCGCGCCCGATGACTCACCCAGTTGCTCGGCCAGCGAACTCGCCGTCTGGGGGCCGAACTGGCTCAGGATGTCGTAGATCTGCACACGCAGGGGGTGAGCCAGAGCTCGCAGAGCGCCGACATCGAGCTCGCGAGCGTCTCCGATTCTCGGTGGAGCGTCTCCGATTCTCGGCGGAGCGTCTCCGGGCGAGCGATCCTGTGCGTCCATGGCACGAGCGTACAACTGCAAAGGTCTCTTTGCAACATAGACTTTGCAAACTTTTCCTTGCATGCGAGTCGCGAAGAGATAGGTTGAATCCATGACCGATGCCGATACGTCGAATCCTCTTCTCGCGACGAGCACGCTCCCCTACCGGCTTCCCGACTACCGCGTCATCCGACCGGAGCATTACCTGCCCGCGTTCGAAGAGGCCTTCGCCCAGCACCGCCGACAGATCGAGGCCATCACAAGCGTGACCGCGGCTCCGACCTTCGAGAACACGATGGTGCCGCTGGAACAGAGTGGGGAACTGCTCCACGACGTCGCTTCGGCCTTCTACACCGTCTCGTCCGCGGACGCGACCGAAGACATCCAAGAGATCGAGGAGACGCTCGCCCCGTTGATGGCGGCCCACACGGATGCGGTGCAGCTGGACGCCGCTCTGTACCGACGCATCACGTCTTTGCACGACGAGCTCGACGACCTGGAGCTCCCCCGGAGGACCGCTACCTCGTCGAGCGCCACTACCGCGAGATGACGCAAGCGGGCGCTGGCCTCGACGCTACGCAGAAAGCCCGGCTCTCGGAGATCAACGCTCGCCTCTCGACGCTCACGACGACCTTCGAGAAGAACCTCCTGAACGATACGAACGACCTCGCTGTCGTGTTCCATGACGTCGCCGACCTCGACGGCCTCGCCGAAGGTGAGATCTCCGCGGCGGCGCGCGCCGCAGCCGATCGTGGCATCCAGAACGCCTGGCTCGTTTCTCTGACCCTCTTCACCGGGCACCCCTATCTGGGATCCCTCCGCAACCGCCGCTCACGCCAGCGCATCATGGCTGCGTCCCAAGCTCGGGGCACTCGTGACAACGAGAACGACAACCGCGCGGTGCTGCTGGAGATCGTGCGCCTGCGGGCCGAACGCGCCGAGCTTCTGGGGTTCGCCTCGCATGCGGCCTCCGTCACAGCCGACGAGACAGCGGGCAGTCCGGATGCCGTCCGCGACCTGCTCTTCCGCCTTGCCGCTCCGGCGGCTCGTAACGCCAGGGCTGAGCAAGCAGCTCTCCAGGCAATGGCTGATGCCGAACCCGAGCCGTTCACGATCGCAGCGCATGACTGGGCCTACCTCACGGAGAAGGTTCGCTCAGCCGAGTACGACATCGACGCTGCCGCCCTGCGTCCGTGGTTCGAGGCCGAACGGGTGCTCAGCGACGGCGTCTTCCGCGCCGCGACGCAGCTGTACGGCATCACGTTCACCGAGCGTCCCGACCTGCCCGGCTACCACCCCGACGTTCGGGTCTTCGAGGTGTTCAACGCGGATGGTTCGGCACTCGGGCTCTACCTGCTCGACCTGTACACGCGTGACACGAAGCGCGGCGGCGCGTGGATGAACTCCATCGTGTCGCAGTCACGCGTGCGCGGCACGGCACCGGTTGTCGTCAACAACCTCAACGTCGTCAAACCTGAGCCGGGCACGCCGACGCTGCTCACCCTCGATGAAGTCACGACCTTCTTCCACGAGTTCGGCCACGCGCTGCACGGGCTGTTCGCGACGGTGACCTATCCGCACTTCGCCGGCACCAACGTCTTCCGGGACTTCGTGGAGTTCCCCAGCCAGGTCAACGAGATGTGGATCTTCTGGCCCGAGATCCTCGCGGCCTACGCCCGACACATCGACACCGATGAGCCCCTCCCCACGCACCTCGTGGAGCGACTGAACGCCTCGGAGAGCTTCAACCAGGGGTTTGCGACGAGCGAGTACCTGGCGGCGGCGTGGCTCGATCAGGCCTGGCACTCGCTGTCGGCCGCCGACGCGGCACACGATATCGATGTAGCTGCGTTTGAGGCATCCGCGCTCGCCGAGATCGGGCTCGACAACCCGGCGGTCCCCACACGCTACTCATCCACGTACTTCGCCCACATCTTCTCGGGCGGCTACAGCGCGGGCTACTACTCCTACATCTGGAGCGAAGTCCTGGATGCCGACACCGTCGAGTGGTTCCGCGAGAACGGTGGCCTCACGCGCGCGAACGGCGACCGGTTCCGTGAGCGCCTCCTCGGGGTCGGAGGATCGAAGGACCCACTCGATGCCTACCGGGACTTCCGCGGGCGAGAGGCCGATATCGCCCCGCTGCTCCGGCGTCGGGGGCTCGAGGACTGACTCTCACACGACCGCGCTCAGCCCCTACGCGGGGGTAACGAGGAACCGAAGCCGCGCGAACTGTCCAACCTGGCGAGCCTCGACGAGGCGAAGTCGGTCCGACTCGACGCGACGCGGAAACACGGGAGCACCGCTGGTCAACGCGACCGGAGCGATCGAGATGGCGACCTCGTCGAGAGCTCCGGCGTCGAAGAACTGGGCGGCGAGCTCGCCCCCGCCCACGATCCAGACGTCTGACTCCCCCGCTGCCTCGAGGATGTCGGGCAGCACCCCCGACACGGGACCCGATACGAAGGTCACGTCCGCGCCCTCCGGAACCGGGAGCGTGCGTGATGTGAAAACGAATGTTCGGCGGGAGCCGAACAGTTCCCGCCACTTCTCCGGATGGCGGACAAGGTCGGACTCGCGCAGCATCCACTCGTACGTCGACGAGCCCTCCACGATGAGCGCATCCTCCGGGGGAAGCAGCTCCGGATCCGGTTCCGTTCCGCCAGGCACATCGAAGAGCCACTGCAGGGAATGCTCGGCGTCGGCGATCCAGCCGGTGAAGCTCGTGGCGGTGTCATAGATGAAGCGAGTCACACCGAAACGGTACAGCTGACCTCCGACATGGCCGGGTGATCAGGAACTCCGGGTCACCGCACCAATCCCTGCGCTCGCGCCGCGGCCACTGCAGCACTCCGCGACGAGACCCCCAGCTTCTCGTAGACGTGACCCAGGTGGGTCTTGACGGTCGCCTCGGTGACGAAGAGCTCGGCGGCGATGGCCGCGTTCGACAACCCCTCGGCAGCCCACGAGAGGACGTCGAGTTCCCGTGCGGTCAACGTCGGCCTCGGCGCACGAATGCGTTCGAGGAGCCTCCCCGCGATCGTCGGAGCGAGGGCGCTTTCCCCCGCCGCCGCTGCGCGTACAGCAGCGAGAAGCTCCTCGGGCGGGGCATCCTTCAGCAAGTACCCACGCGCACCGGCTTCGACGGCGGCGAGGATGTCGGCATCCGTGTCGTAGTTGGTGAGCACAAGGACGGCGGGCGGTCTGGGCAGCGAGCGGATCGCGCGTGTCGCGTCGACGCCGGTCGATGTGCCGCCGAATTGGAGATCCATCAAGACGACGTCAGCAGAATGCTCCGTGGCCATGACCACGGCATCCTCCGGCGTTCCTGCGTCAGCGACAACCTCGAGTTCGGCCTCTGTCGCCAGAAGCGCCCGAAGACCCGCGCGGACCACGGGATGGTCGTCGGCGATGACGACGCGCACCGTCATCGCGCGAGTTCCTTCGGCACCGTCACCAGCACTGATGTCCCCTCGCCCGGCGCGGTCACCAGAGTCAGCTTCCCGCCGAGCTGTTCGGCCCGTTCGCGTGTCGCGCGCAACCCGAAGGAGTCGGACCGCCCGGGCAGCGACTCCACGCGAGTGGCGTCGAAACCGACGCCATCATCGCTGATGCGTAAGGACACGGCAGCCTCGGTCTCCGTGAGCTCGAGGGCAACGGTGCGGGCTTGGGAATGCTGCGCCACGTTGGCCAAGGCACCCTGGGCAACCCGGAACAACGCGGTCTGAATCTGCATCGGCAGCGCGAGCGAGTCGGAGGCCCGCACATCCACGTGAAGGTCCCCCTCGTTCCAGGTCTCTTCGGCGAGTCTGCGCAACGCAGCAGCGAGCGAGCGATCGGCCAGCGCAGGCGGCGTCAGACCCGAGATCAGTGATCTCGTCTCGACGAGACTTGCCTGCGCACTCTCGCGGGCAAGACGGATCTCTGCCGCACCGGGGCCATCCGGCTGACGTCGTTCGACGGCCCCGAGCAGCAGCGTGATGCTCGACAGACTCTGCGCGACAGTGTCGTGAATGTCGCGGGCTAGCCGCTCTCGCTCAGCCATCGCTCCAGCACGGCGCTCCGCGGAAGAGAGCAACTGCTGGGTGGCGAGCAGCTCGGTATAGAGCCGCTCGTACTCGGCGCTCTCACGTCGCAGAGCGCGGTACGCGCGGCCGATCAGAACGGCGACTCCGGCTCCGACCAAGGGACCGAGAACGCCCCCCACCGTCCACTCTCCGTGCAGTCCGAGCACCATGATCGTCACCAAGGTCGCAACCACGACGGCCACCGGGCCCCATGGGTCGGGAAGGAGGTCGAGGTACAGGAAGAAGAGCGGGAACACCAGGTAGGCCGCGAAGGGCGTGAGCCATACCAGCACGGCCCATTCCGCGGTCAACGCAGTGAGAAACGCGTAGCGGAGAATCAGCACCCGCCCGCGTGGACGCGCGTGACTCAACAGCACAGCCAGGTAGGTCACGGCCATGACGGCGCAGAGCGCGAGAATCCAGATCGCCGACGCTCCTGCGCTCAGGAAGCCCGCGACTGTTGTGAACACGAGGAGCCCGGCAAAGAGCGCCTGAAGCCCGACCTGGAGTCCGACCACGATCGGGTTGACGGGCGGGTGCACGACAGCCATAGCCGCTCCAGCGTACGCGTGCATCGCGGCGGTGTCGTCCACCGAAAGGAGGAGAACTCCCTCACTCTTCCAGGGCGCGCCGATTCCCTCCGCTCGACCGATGTCCGCTGCCCCCGTGACAGCGAGGCTGGAGTCATCATCCACCGTGAAAGGTCGCTCATGTTTGTCGCTTGGCGGGATCTCCGTTTTGCCCGAGGCCGCTTTGTCTTGATCGGAGCGGTCGTCGCCCTCATCACCATCCTCGTCGGTTTCCTCAGCGGACTGACCGGCGGGCTGGCGTGGCAAAACGTCTCGGGCGTCGTCGGACTCTCGGCCGATCGCGTTGTGCTGGGCCCCAGTTCGCCGGGGGCGACACCGTCGTACGCGGATTCGGCGATCACTGCGCAGCAAGAAGCGCAGTGGCAGGACGCCGCCGGAGTGACAACGGTCACACCGTTGGGCATCAGCCAGGCGCGCGCCGAGACGGCGGACGCTCGCGAAGCCGTCGCCGTCTTCGGCGGGGCTCTGCCCGCAGCGCCGACCGCTGACGGACAGATCGTGCTCTCCTCCGGCGCCGCGCGTGCGCTCAGTGCTGACCCCGGAGACACCGTCACGATCGCCGGCACCGATTTCGCGGTCACCTCGATCACCGCGGACGACTGGTACAGCCATACCCCCGTCGTCTACACGACGCTCTCGGACTGGCAGTCGCTGGCAGCGATGCTCGGGACGCCGGGAGCCTTCGCCACAGCGCTCCTCGTCACCGGGGACGTCGCAGACGCTGCCGGCGTGGATGCGACAGCGACGACCGTCTCCAGTTCGGTCCTCGCGTCGCTTACCAGCCTGCCCGCGTTCCGCTCCGAGATCGGATCGCTGGCGCTGATCATCGCGCTGCTGTTTGGAATCTCAGCTCTCGTTGTCGGATCGTTCTTTGCGGTCTGGACGATGCAGCGACGCGGCGACGTCGCGATCCTCAAAGCCCTGGGGGCCACCAATCGCGCACTCGTGCGCGATGCGCTCGGCCAAGCCGCCGTGATTCTCGCAGCTGGCACCGTTCTCGGCATGGCTGTCGTTGTCGCGGCCGCGCTGGCGCTCGGCGACGCGCTCCCCTTCCTTCTGAATCCCCTGACCACCGTGGTCCCTGCTGTGCTCTTGATCGTCCTCGGACTCGTCGGAGCGGGGTTCTCGCTGCGCACCATTACGACCGCCGACCCGCTGACAGCCCTGGGGAGCAACCGATGATCGAACTGACCAACGTCACACTGACCTTCCCCGACGGCGCCGGGCGAGTCCGGGCCGTGGACGATGTCAGCCTCACGGTTGCCCGCGGCACAGTGACCGGACTGACCGGCCCCTCCGGTTCGGGAAAGTCGAGCCTCCTGGCCGTCACGGCGGCGCTCATCAAGCCCGACGCTGGGAGGGCTGTCATCGACGGTGTCGATGCGACGTCGCTGAATGCGCGGGGCGCTGCGACGCTACGACGCGAGCGGATCGGTATCGTCTTCCAGCAGGCGAATCTGGTGCCGTCTCTCACCGCGCTGGAGCAACTCGTCGTGATGGACCATCTGGGCGGTGCGCGGCGCGGCGAGTCGGTTATCGAGAAGGCACGAGCGCTCCTGGACGCCGTCGGGATGGCAGAGCACGCGCATAAGCGCCCACACCAGCTCTCTGGCGGACAGCGTCAACGTGTGAACATCGCACGGGCACTCGTGAACGATCCTGCGGCGCTGGTCGTGGACGAGCCGACGAGCGCGCTCGATCAGGAGCGCGGAAAGCAGATCATGGATCTGATCGTGCAGCTGACGACGCAGCGCCAGACAGCGACGCTCCTGGTCACCCACGACCTGTCTCTCGCCCCGGCCATGCACGAAATCGTGCACATGCGGGATGGGCGGCTCGTTCACGGCGCGGATCGCGTGCCCGCCTGAGCGCGGCGCCCTGAGTCCGCGACCCGTGTCGCCAGGTTGCAGGTATCCGGGCGCAGTTCGCCGAAGCCGGATCCTGCTAGGCGGACTTACGTGCCTGGCGGAGGACGAGCGTCGGCGCTGCACCATCTTCTACTGCGGCGCGCGTGACGATGACCTTGTCGACGTTCTCGGCCGAGGGAATCTCGAACATGATGGGTCCGAGCACATCCTCAAGGATGGCTCTCAGCCCTCGCGCACCGGTCTTTCGCGCTACAGCGAGATCCGCGATCGCGACGAGCGCCTCGTCGTCGAACTCCAAGCCGACTCCGTCGATTTCGAACATGCGCTCGTACTGCTTGACCAGCGCGTTCTTCGGTGCGGTCAAGATCTCGATGAGCGCCTCGCGATCAAGCGGTGACACCGAGGCGACAACGGGGAGTCGACCGATGAACTCGGGGATCAGTCCAAACTTGTGCAGGTCCTCGGGCTGAACCTCGCTGAACAGGCTGAGGTCGTCACCCTTCGTGTGCAGCGGCGCCCCGAAACCGACACCGTGCTTGCCGACGCGCGACGAGATGATGTCTTCCAGCCCAGCAAACGCACCGGCGACGATGAACAGCACGTTGGTCGTGTCGATCTGAATGAACTCCTGATGCGGATGCTTCCGCCCGCCCTGGGGCGGAACGGAGGCGACCGTGCCCTCGAGGATCTTCAGGAGCGCCTGCTGCACGCCCTCGCCCGAGACATCCCGGGTGATGGATGGGTTCTCAGCCTTGCGGGCGATCTTGTCGACCTCGTCGATGTAGATGATGCCGGTCTCGGCGCGCTTGGTGTCGAAGTCGGCTGCCTGCAACAGTTTCAGCAGGATGTTCTCGACGTCCTCGCCGACGTAGCCGGCCTCGGTCAGAGCTGTTGCGTCGGCGACCGCGAACGGCACATTGAGGCGCTTCGCGAGGGTCTGGGCGAGGTAGGTCTTGCCGCAACCGGTGGGGCCCAGCAGCAGGATGTTGCTCTTGGCGATCTCGATGTCTTCAGCGCGCTGCTCCGCGGGCTGCAGCGTCGAGTGCGCGCGAACGCGCTTGTAGTGGTTGTAGACCGCGACCGACAGCGCGCGCTTGGCCGGCTCTTGCCCGACGACGTACTCCTCGAGGAACGCGAAGATCTCGCGGGGCTTCGGCAGATCGAAATCGGCGACGACTCCGTCACCGGACTCGGCCATGCGTTCTTCGATGATCTCGTTGCAGAGTTCGACGCACTCGTCGCAGATGTACACGCCGGGACCGGCGATGAGCTGCTGCACCTGCTTCTGGCTCTTACCGCAGAAAGAGCACTTGAACAGATCAGCGCTCTCACCGATGCGTGCCATCAGGGGTCCTCCTCGTTCCGGGCGGCTGTGGTCCGAGCCTAACCGAGCCCGGCGACATCCGGCGGGATTGGCTGGCCCGTCTCAACAGACCGGCCCCGACATCCGTTTCTTCCAACGGATGCCGGGGCCGGTCGTGTGTGGTTACTTCGCGGGGGACGCAGGCTGGCGCTTGCGCGTCGTCAGGACCTGGTCGACCAGACCGTAGGTCATGGCCTCCTCGGCGGAGAGGATCTTGTCGCGGTCGATGTCGCGATTGACCTCTTCCGCGCTGCGGTGCGAGTGGTGCGCGAGCGTCTGCTCGAGCCACGTCCGCATACGCAGGATCTCGGCGGCCTGGATCTCGATGTCGGATGCCTGACCGTGGCCTGCCTCGCCCATCGCGGGCTGGTGGATGAGGATGCGGGCGTTGGGCAGCGCGAGGCGCTTGCCGGGGGCGCCGGCAGCCAACAGAACGGCAGCAGCCGAGGCGGCCTGACCGAGAACCACAGTCTGGATCTGCGGCGATACGTACTGCATCGTGTCGTAGATCGCGGTCATCGCGGTGAAGGAGCCACCGGGCGAGTTGATGTACATGATGATGTCGCGGTCGGGATCCTGCGACTCGAGCACGAGCAGCTGCGCCATGACGTCGTCTGCCGACGCGTCGTCGACCTGGACACCCAGGAAGATGACGCGGTCTTCGAACAGCTTGTTGTAGGGGTCCTGACGCTTGTACCCGTAGGCCGTGCGCTCCTCGAACTGCGGGAGGACATAGCGGCTACCGGGCATCTGCAGGGCATTGGGCGACGCCTGCGGGACGTGAAGGTTCGGGGTGTTCATGCGTTCTCTCTCTTCTGCGCTCGCGCCGTCGTCTACTTCACGTCCGTGCCGCCGCCACCGGCGACGTCCGCCGCGTGCTCGCGGATGTGGTCGACGAAGCCGTACTCAAGGGCCTCGTCGGCCGTGAACCAGCGGTCCCGGTCGCCGTCCTCGTTGATCTGCTCGACGGACTTGCCGGTCTGCGCCGCGGTGATCTCGGCGAGACGGTTCTTCATCGAGATGATGAGCTGCGCCTGCGTCTGGATGTCGGAGGCAGTTCCACCGAAGCCGCCGTGCGGCTGGTGCAGCAGCACGCGAGCGTTCGGCGTGATGTAGCGCTTCCCCTTGGTACCGCTGGTCAGCAGCAGCTGACCCATCGATGCGGCCATGCCGATTCCGACGGTGACGATGTCGTTGGGAACGAACTGCATCGTGTCGTAGATGGCCATACCCGCGGTGATCGAACCGCCGGGCGAGTTGATGTAGAGGTAGATGTCTTTCTGCGAGTCCTCCGCAGCGAGAAGCAGGATCTTCGCGCAGATCTCGTTCGCGTTCTCGTCGCGCACCTCCGACCCCAGCCAGATGATGCGGTCTCTCAGCAGCCTGTCGAAGACGCTCGTCGCGACCAGTGGTTCAGCCATGTGTGCTCCCGTGTTCGTTGCGTGAGATCGAATCTACCGGCGGGGCTGCAGCCTCCCGCTCGTGTTCGCCGTGGGCAGATCGTTCGCGGTGGAGCTCCCGGGCATAGGCCTCGACCGACCGGCGGTACCGGGTCAGATGCGGTGCGAGGGCGGTAAGGGCCACAGAAGCCGCGGCATCCGGGCGACCATCGGATGCCAGCGCGAGCGCGTAGAACGCGGCCACTTCATCTCGCAGGTCGGTTTGGGGAGACCGGTCGTACTCAACACGAAGAAGGTCGACTGCCTCAATGGCACGCCCGAGATTGCGAAGTGTGCTGGCGAGCTGGATCGCAGCCTGAGCTCGGACCGACTCGGGCAGACCTGCGGCGATCGCTGCACGGTAGAGCGGCTCTGCCTCGCTCTCGCGACCGGCGGCATCTCGGGCTCCTGCACGCTCGAACAGCGCGAGCGCATCATCGGCGGGACGCTCGGCGGCAACGGCGTCGATCGAGCGGATGCGCGCATCGTCGGTGAGATCCTCATCTGCCCAGATCGCCGCGATCCGCTCTTCCCAGGTATCCACGCATCTCCTCCTGCAGCGACGCGCAAGGGCGGATGCTGCTCAGTGCAGCATCCGCCCTTGCGTCGTTGTGGTCTTACTCCGCGTCGGTCTTGGTCGACTTGCGCGGGGCGCGCTTCTTGGGAGCCGGCTTCTCTTCGGCCTCGATGATCTCGTCGGCGTCGGCGGCGGCATCCGCGATGTCCTGCGCCTCTTCGACGACCTCTTCCTCAGCCTCAGCCTCGTCGTCGGGCACCACAAGGTGAGCCGACAGGTCGACGGCGGAACCGGTCGTGTCGACGATCTTCACCTCGCGCAGGGCGTGAACCAGAGCCTTGCTCCGGGCGACCTCGCCGACCATCGCGGGAAGCTGGTTGCCCTGCTGGATGGCGTTCACGAAGTCCTGCGGCGACATGCCGTACTGAGCTGCCGACTGGATCAGGTACTGCGTGAGCTCGTCCTGCGAGACCTGAACGTCGTAGGTCTCCGTGAGCTTGTCGAGGATCATCTGCGTGCGGAACTGCTTCTCGGAAGCCTCCGTCACCTCAGCGCGGTGCTCGTCATCCTCAAGACGACCCTCACCCTCGAGGTGCTGGTGCACCTCATCCTCGATGAGACCGGCGGGCACCGGGATCTCGACCTGCTCCAGCAGAATCTCGATGAGCTTGTCGCGGGCGGCCGAGGACTGCTGAAGTCCGGACTGCTGAGCAGCGTTGAAGCGGAGGCTCTCACGCAGTTCGGCGATCGTGTCGAACTCGCTCGCGATCTGCGCGAAGTCGTCGTCTGCCTCGGGCAGCTCGCGCTCCTTGACACTGGTCACGGTGACAGCGACCTCGGCCTCTTCACCGGCGTGCTCGCCACCGACGAGCTTGGAGCGGAAGGTCGTGTCTTCACCGGCGGTGAGCGAATCGATCGCCTCGTCGATGCCTTCGAGCAGCTCGCCCGAACCCACCTCGTACGACACGCCTTCGGCGCGGTCGATCTCGGCGCCTTCGATCGTCGCGACGAGATCGAGCTCGACGAAGTCGCCGGCCGTCGCCGGGCGGTCGACCGTGATGAGGGTGCCGAAGCGGGCGCGCAGCTTGTCGAGCTCGGCATCCACCGCAGCGTCGTCGACCTCTGCGGCCTCGATCTCGACGGTGAGGCTTTCGAGGGCGGGAAGAGTGACCTCGGGCCGGACGTCGACCTCGATCTCAACCTTCAGGTCACCCGAGAAGTCCTTCTCGTTGGGCCACTCGGTGATGTCAGCGCTCGGCCGACCGATGACGCGCAGCTCCTGCGCCTCCACGGCCTCGCGGTAGAAGCGGTCGAGGCCGTCGTTGACGGCGTGCTCGAGCACGGCACCGCGACCGATTCGCTGGTCGATGATGGGAGCGGGCACCTTGCCCTTGCGGAAGCCGGGGATCTGAACATCCTTCGCGATGTGCTCGTAAGCGTGCGCGATGCTCGGCTTGAGTTCGTCGGGGGTAACCGAGAGCAGCAGCTTGACGCGGGTCGGGCTGAGCTTCTCGACAGTGCTGGTGACCATGCCTGTGTTGTTCTCCTCGTGCTGCACCGCAACACTGTGCGGTGAAGGTCTGGGTGTGTGGCCGAAACGTCGGGGCGACAGGATTTGAACCTGCGACTTCCCGCTCCCAAAGCGGGCGCTCTACCAAGCTGAGCTACGCCCCGGGCGGGTTCTCACGCGCTGTGCGACAGACGGCCCACAGAAGTCTAGCTGACGCGCGCGCCGGCGTTGCTGGCGCCGACGATCTTGCGAGCGTAGGAACTCTCCGGGAGGGAGGACGATTGCCCCGGCATCCGTCCTACCGCGGCGATTTCTCCTACCTCCCAGAGGCGCCGATTGGCACCGGGTGCGAGGCTCCCCCGCGGTGCCCTATAGACTGTCGGATGCTGCGGCTCCGGTCGCTGCGGGGGCGTAGCTCAATGGTAGAGTCCCAGTCTTCCAAACTGGTTGTGCGGGTTCGATTCCCGTCGCCCCCTCCAATGGCCCGATGTGCCGCCCCAGGCGGTGCGGCGGGCCATTCGCGTTGGTGCCGTAGGAACCGATCCAGCGTGCGGGTGGGCCCACGCCGCCCGAGGCTCCGCGCGGCGCGCAGCGCCGGGTGGAGTGGCGGTGGGGACGATTCCCGTCACCCCCTCCACGCGGAAAATGCCCGGTCAGATGCTCAATCTGCCGGGCATTCCCCGTCTTACCGAGCGGCCCCGGTGTCACGAGTTCCGCGCGGACTGTCACTAACCACCCGCGATGGCCTGCCCCAGGGCAGCTACCGCACCCGCTGCTGAGGCGTCCCCCACGTGCGGGTACGTCCGCATGAGCACCGCGGGATCGTGCCCCAGGATCCGCGCCACGACGTGCGGCGGCTGCCCCGCCTCGAGCATGATCGTCGCGACCGAGTGCCGGATGTCGTGCACCCGGATCACCGGCACTCCGGCGGTCGCCATGAGGGCCAGCACTTCGCGGCGGAATCCCCAAGGTGTGATCGGCTCGCCGGCGGCGTCGATAGCGACGAGCCGGTCGTCCGCTCCGCGGTGGTCGCCGATGGGCACGACGTTCGATGAGCCGAGGGTACGCTCCCGGGTCGGTGCGAGCGCGCGCCGCGCTTCAGGGGTGAGCGGCACCGTGCGGCGTGAGCGCGCGGACTTCGGCGTCGTCGTGACGACCTGATCGCCGACGAGCACTCGCGTCCGACGCACTGTGACGGTGCCTGCGGCGAGATCCACGTCGGACCAACGCGCGCCGAGCACCTCACCCCGCCGCATTCCCATCCCGAGCAAGTAGACCGTCGGCGAGCTGGCGCGGCGCCACGCGGAAGCACAATCGGGGGCCGAAGCGTACGCCGACACCCTGGAGGACTCGACGCAGCGCATCACGGCCGCGACGAGGAAGCTCGTAGCGGAGAACCTGCAGCAGTCAGCCGACATCTGGGGGCGGCTGTTCGGCAAGATCGACGGCCCCGGGTCGGCGCTCGGCGCAGCGCAGAAGCTCCGGATCGGACTTGATAAGGTCACCGCGGCCGCCGCGGGCAGCTCCGACGCGATCGACGAACTCAGCCCCTACCTGCAGCAGATCCGCGAGGACTCGAAAACGCCGGTGCGCCCATCCCTCAACGAGGGAGTGGGCGCACCGTGAAAATTAGGAACCAACCGAAATACGGAGCTGGCTGTGAGCCAGAGGCTCATGCTCAGAGGGTCAGCTGTGAGCCAGCGGCTCATGCGTTCCCTGCGTGGATTGTACCCACACAACCTGAGCGTATTCAATCAGTCGGCCTGCCCGACGACTCGAAGCTTCGGGCGCTCTACTCCGGGCTCCGGAGGGCGCAGCGTCGCAATATTCACGCGTCCGACCCGGACGTCCTCGAGGCTATCGAGAGCGAACGCGGCCATGAGGCGCGCCGCGACTTTCGACTTGGGCGAATTCGGGTTCGATCCCGGCCGGCGGCTTTCTCCGGCATTCCTGCGGCGCTCGAACGCGATCGCACCCGCCGTCAAATCCGCAAGCTGCAACAAGTCCATGCTCTTCGAATCGGCGCAGAGCGCGCTAACGATGCTGGTGTTCTTGAACCTGGCGTTCACCCTCCTACGAACCTCCTCGTCAAGCGAGAACGTCTCAGGGGTTGACAGATCGTCAAGGATTACGGATACAAGCTCTCGCCGATTGATGACACCGCAAAGCAGCTTCGCGGCCACGTGAGCATGTGCCTCCCACACCTCTACTCCGGGGAACGGGTCGAATCGGTCGCGATTGACGACTGAGGCAACGATGTGAGCATCAGACTCTGCCAGCGCATCTACTGCTGCGTAGTACGCAGGCAAGGAGCCGCTCGTAATCTCACTGAACTTGAACTCAGATGAGAAGCGAGTCTTGTCGCGCACAGCCCGCATCGCCCTGGCTAGCCTTCCCGGAGACCGGACCTTTATCGCTCCCATCACGAAGAACCGGCTCCCGCTGGCACGCGAGCCGCTTTCATCTATGAAGATGGTCGACGTCGGGTACCCCGAGGGGACACTGACTGCGTCTGATGTTTCCCGCATGAGCGCCCCCCAATGAGTCAAGCCGACCGAATCACATGGGTGTGATTCTACGACGGTCGCCACCCGCAACTCCACTGGAATCACTCCAGATAGGTCCGGGCAAAGGGCTCTATCCGCCGAAGAGCGCCACTAGGCCGTGTTGATCAAGAGGTTTCGTTCCTCGGTGGGCAAGTCTTGAACGGTGACGCGACAGGAGATCTCTGACGAGGTGTGGGCCGTGATGGAGCCGTTGATGCCGACGGCGACCGGGAGGTCCCTGTGCGTCAGGATGGGGTGAGACACCAGCACTGCTGACCTTCGCACTGCACGGGGCGAGAACGGACCAATACTGAGATGACGATGACGGTTGCTGACGTCGGCACCGATGATGGGGCTATGGCTCCTCGTGCTGACCGGCCCAAGAGGCGGACGTTCACCGCCGAGTTCAAAGCGGCGATCCTGGCCGAGTACGACGCCGCGGACCGCTCTGGGCGTGGGGAGATCCTGCGCCGGGAGGGCCTGTACACCTCCCACATCATCGAGTGGCGCAAGGCCGCGGCCGCCGGCTCGCTGTCCGGGCTGGGCAGCAAGCCGCGGGACCGGCGCGAGCGGGAGCTGCAGGCGCTACGGGCCCGGGCGGAGAAGGCCGAGGCCGAGCTGGCCAAGACCAGGGCGGCGCTGGACCTGATGGGAAAAGCACACGCGCTCTTGGAGACGCTCTCCGAGAGCGCGGACAAGCCGCCGCGGTCGCCGCGGTGATCAACCCGGCCGTCGACGGGCTGGCCGAGCACGTCGGCACCGCGGCTGCGTGCGCGCTGCTGGGTCGCTCCCGCGCCAGTCACTACCGGGCCAAGAACCCGCCACCGCCACGTCCACGGACACCGCGGCCGGCACCGGCGAACAAGCTGTCCGCCGCCGAGCGGGCCCACGTGCTGGCCGTGTTGACCAGCCAGCGGTTCGCGGACAAGTCGGTCGCCCAGGTCTGGGCCACGCTGCTGGACGAGGGCACCTACCTGTGCTCGATGTCCACGATGCACCGGATCCTGCGCGAGCACGACATGGCCGGGGAACGGCGCCGGCAGGCGAGCCACCCGCCCCGGACCCGGCCCGAGCTCGTCGCGACGGCGCCGGGGCAGGTGTGGAGTTGGGACATCACAAAGCTCAAGGGGCCGGAGCGGGGCGTGTACTACGACCTGTACGTCGTGCTCGACATCTTCTCCAGGTTCGTCGTGGGCTGGACCATCGCGGCCCGCGAGGACGCCGAGATCGCCAAGAACCTGCTCGAGCACGCCATGGGCATCCATGGCGTGCCGGAGGCGATCCACGCCGACCGCGGGACCTCGATGACCTCCAAACCGGTCGCTCAGCTGCTCGTCGACCTCGGGGTGGCCAGGTCGCACTCCCGCCCGCACGTGTCGAACGACAACCCTTACAGCGAGGCGGCGTTCAAGACGCTGAAGTACGCCCCGGTCTTCCCCGAGCGCTTCGGGTCCCTGGCCGACGCCGGCGCGTTCGCCGAGCAGTTCTTCGCCTACTACAACCACGAGCACCGCCACTGCGGGATCGGGCTGCACACCCCCGCCAGCGTCCACTTCGGCACCGCCGGGCAGGTCCGCGCCCAGCGCCAGGCCACCCTGGACGCGGCCTACGCCGCCCGTCCCGAGCGCTTCGGCCACCGCCGACCCCAGGCGCCCAAGCTGCCCGAGGCCGCCTGGATCAACCAGCCCTCACAGGAGGCCCTCATACAGACCGCCTGACGGAATCTGTCTCACCCGCCTTGACACTTTCCGGGTCGCGGCCGTGGACAGATCACCGACTCACTGTTGAGGGGATGGCGTGGAAGTACCGGACCGGGGCGCCGTGGCGGGACGTGCCGGATCGGTTCGGGAAGTGGAACTCGATCTACAAGCGGTTCAACCGGTGGGCCGAGGACGGCACCTGGGAGCGACTGCTCGCCGAGGTGCAGAAGCAGGCTGACGCTGCCGGGAAGATCGACTGGGTCGTCTCGATCGACTCCACGATCGCGCGTGTGCATCAGCACGGCGCGACCCTCGCCCGGGACACAGGGGGCTCTGCCGAATCACAAGAATCCGTGGTTCGAGCCGCCTGATCACGGGATCGGCCGCTCCCGGGGCGGGCTCACGACCAAGCTGCACCTGGTCTGCGACGGTCGCGGCCGGCCGCTGGGGATGATGATCACCGGCGGGAACATCAACGACACCACGATGATGACCGCCGTGCTCGAGGACATCCGCGTGCCCCGCGACGGGAAGGGCCGGCCCCGCACCCGCCCCGACCGGGTACTCGCCGATAAGGGCTACCCATCGAAGGCGAACCGGGCATGGCTGCGCGACCGCGGTATCGCCGCGACCATCCCGGAGCGTGACGATCAGATCGCGCACCGCCGCAAGAAGCCGGGCCGGCCGATCGACTTCGGCGACCAGCAGCAGGAGCGATACAAGGGCCGCAACGTCGTCGAACGCTGCTTCAACAGGCTCAAGCAGTGGCGTGGCATCGCGATGCGCTCCGACAAGCTCGTCCGCACCTACCGCGCCGCCGTCAGCCTCGCCGCCACGCTGATCTGGATCAAATCAGACTTGATCAACACGGCCTAGGGGACGCTTGCTGATCTCGCTCGCTTGCGAGGACGGCGTGGCCCATAGCACCGGGTAGGCTTCCGGCCCTTCGCGGCTCAGAGTTGCTGAGCTATCGGGTCAGCCCAGTAGCTAGCCTATGGAGTCGAAGAGATCCGCCGTCAGCTTCGGGCGGTCGATCGTGTGTCCACAGGCCGACCCGCGCGCTCGCTCTGAATGTTCGTCGCAATGTGGCCGGCTTCCTCGAACTCGTCCGTGGCCGCTGCGTCTCCGTCGCGGCCGAGGTAGTAGATGTCGGCGCCCACTACGCGGGCGTCGTCGTCGAAGTAGCGGGCCCGTTCCCGCTGCCCCCGGCGCAATCCACGTCGCACGCGATGGCGCGCAGCTATCGGCGGATTCGAATCGTGGGCGAATGCGGGGCGCGTCGTCAGCGGGTGACCGGATCGCTGGCGTCGAGCAACTCGAGCTCGGCGCGCCCGGGCATCCCCTCCCAATCGCCGGGCACCAGACATGCGAACGCACCGCTGCGCACCGCGGTGTGCAGCCGCGTTTCGAACGTCCGCCCCTCCAGTAGCTCGGCGAGGTAGCCTGCGACGAAGGCGTCGCCGGCTCCGACCGTGTCGAGCGGCTGGATGCTGAGGGCTGGCGTCGCTAGCCAGCGGCCGTCGGCGAGGAGCGCGGCACCGTCGGATCCCCTCTTGATGACGGCTTCGCGCGCGCCCCACGCTGCGAATCGCTCGGCCTGGCGGCGGGCGTCGTTCTCACCCGTCAGCAGCTCCCCCTCCGCGTCACTTGCGAAGACGATGTCGGCCGCTTCGGCGATGGTCCTGAGCGCACGTGCTGCATCCGACGACGACGGCCACAGCGCCCGGCGGTGGTTCACATCGAACGACACGGTGGCGCCCCCCGAGCGCGCCAGCGCGATCGCCTCCTCCACAGTCGCCCGCGCGGTCTTCGACAGCGCCGGGGTGATACCTGTTACGTGCAGGACGCGTGCCTTCGCGATCGCGTCCCGCGGCAGGTCCTCGGGTCTCAATGCGGCGCCGGCACTGTGCGCGCGGTGGTACCAGACGTGTTGCGTCTCCGACGAGCGCCGCTCTTTGAGCATCAAACCCGTGGGCGCGCCGTGGTCACGCACCGCGTGCACGCGCACGCCCTCCGCGGCGAGCTCTCGCAGGACCAGATCGCCCACGCCGTCCGCGCCGACCCGTCCCACCCAGCCCGTGTGCCCGCCGAGCCGGGCCACGCCGATCGCGACATTGCTCTCGGCTCCCCCGATCCCGAGGTGGAACTGTCGGGAGTGGGAGAGCGGACCAATCGACTCGGCCCGGAAGAGGCCCATGGTCTCGCCGACGGACACGAGGTCGAGCCGATCCTCCCGTTCGCTCATCCTCGCCCTCGACCATCGCGAAGGGTGGCGACGAATGCCCGCGCCCGCCCGCGAAGAGCATCCGGATTGCCGCCTCGCAGCGAATCGCCGAGAAGAGGCCCGCCGACGCTCACCGCACGTGCGCCGGCGGTGATCCAGGCGACGGCCTCGTCGAGGCCCACGCCGCCGCTGGGTACGACCTCCACGTCGGGCATGGGTCCGCGCAGTTGCCCGAGGTACTCGCTGCCGACCAGGCTCGCGGGAAACACCTTGACGGCGGAAGCGCCTGCGCTCCACACGCGGTGGATCTCGGTGGGGCTTAATGCGCCCGGGAACACGGGCACACCCCGCTCCACGCACAGGCGCACGACGTCCACGTCCGCCACGGGCGTGACGACGAAGGACGCGCCGGCATCCAGCGCCCGCATCGCCTGATCCGGGTCGACGATGCTGCCCACCCCGATGTCCGCGTCGTCACCGTGGGCATCGATGAAGGCGGGGAGCGCGTCGAGCACGCCGGGTGTCGTCAGCGTCATCTCGACGCAGCCGATACCCTCCTCGACGAGCGTCCGGACGGCGGCGACGCACTCCGCTGGCGCCTCCGCCCTCAGCACCGCGATGAGCGGGGTCTCCTGGAGGAGCCGAGGGAGTGGTCGCGGCCACCGGTCCTCATGCATGGCCGCGCCTCCGCAGGTCCGAGGACATGTCAGATCCTGCTCGGGTACAACTCGACCTCCGGCACGTAGGCGCGTGGCGGGAGCGCGAGCAGCGCCAGGCAGACATCGGCGACGTCGTCGGGATGCAGAGCGTGGGCCATGACCTCCGCGGGCACGGGGACGGGTCGTTTGGCGACCAGCGGAGTGTCGGTCAAGCCGGGAAAGAGCACGCTGACCCGGATGCCGCGTTCCCGCTCCTCCTGCATCGTCGCGTGCGCGAGGCCGACCACGCCGGACTTGGCTGCCTGGTAGGCGGCTCCGGACTGGTCGGGCTTCTTCGCCGCCGAGGACGTGATGTGCAGCAGGAGGCCGTCGCCCTGCGCCCGGAAGAGCGGGAGGGCCGCCTGGGTCAGCGAGAATGCGGCATCCAGGTTCGCCGCCAGCACGTCGCGCCATCCCGCCTCGGAGAGGACCTCCAGCGCGCGATCGGTGATGTTCCCGCCGACGGCGTTCACGACGGCATCGATGCGGCCGAACTCCTGCACTCCCGCCTCGACCGCCGCCCGCATCTGACCGGGATCGGCAGCGGCGGCCACGTGCGTGCGCACCCGTCCTCCCTCAGCCGTGACGGCGTCGGCGAGGTCGGCGAGGGCATCGCCATTGCGCGCGACGGCGACCACGGCCGCTCCTCGGAGCGCCGCGGCGCGCGCGACCGCGCTGCCCATCCCTCCGGTCGCGCCGGCGACCAGGACCACCTTGCCAGCGACTGGATCACCCATCAGCGACCCTCCTCGATGATGCGGCGGACGAATCCGAGGTCGGTCCTCGTCTGATCGACCACCTGGCCGAAGGGGAGGTCGTAATGCCCGTGGAAGGAGAGCACTCCGCCGTACCCGCGCTCACGGAGATGCCGCAGGATGTCGTCCCAGGCGACAGCGCCGTCCGCGACCCCGAGCCAGTCCGATCCCCAGACGCGCTGTCCGGACTCGCGCAGGCCGCCGGCCGACCAGCCCCCGTTCTTGACACCGACGCACCGCAGGCGCTCGCCGAGGAGATCGAACGTGAGCCGCCAGTCTTCGCGACCGTCCTGGACGCTCTGGTTGCCCGGATCGATGTAGGTCCCGACGACGCCCGGATCGGTGTCGGCCGTGAGCGCAGCCGCGAGCGCGCCGGAGGAATGGATGGTGCCGCCGTGCAGCTGCACGAGTAGGGTGATGCCGCGCCTCGACGCCACCTCGGCCAGCGCCGCCAGCTCTCGACGGGCGCGCTCCAGAACCGCGGCGTAGCGCTCGGTGGCGTCGTAGTACCAGTAGCCCACGCGGACGGTCGGGATGCCGGCCTCCGCGCACGCTCCGAGGACGCGATCAACGGGGTAGCGATCGACGTCGGTCATGTCGGTCGTGGCGGTCAGGACGGGGGTCGGCGACTGCGCGAACCGCCGTAGGGAGGACTCGATCGACGCGGCGTCCGCCGGCGTCGCGGGGAAGCCCTCGCGGATGAGCAGGTCGATGCCGTCGAATCCGAGCTCGGCGGCGGTATCGGCAACCACCTCCGACGAACGATCGGCGAAGAGCTTGGTGAACAGGGCCGTCTTCACGACGCGTTCCTCGCGAGCTCTTCCTCGATCCAGCCCTCCGGGCTGTTGCGGCTGAGGTAGGGCTGGTCACGAACGCCCGCTCGGGGGCAGCCCACTGCACCGCATTGGCGATGACGCGCTGGATGTGCGGATTGTGGTACACGGGATAGCTCTGGTCGCCGGGGCTGAAGTAGAACACGCGCCCGAACCCCCGGCGGTAGCACAGGCCGCTGCGCAGCACCTCACCGCCGGAGAAGGTGCTAAGGAACACCAGTTCGTCGGGATCGGGGATGTCGAAGAACTCCCCGAACATCTCCTGCTGCTCCACGGCGAAGACCTCGGGAAGGCCCTGAGCGATGGGGTGGTCGGGCTTGATGGTCCAGACGAGCTCTCGGTCGTGGCCATGTCGCCATCGCACGCAGCAGCTCGTTCCGAGCAGGCGCCGCAGGATCTTCGACTTCGTCGCGGAGTGCAGGGCGATGAAGCCCATGCCCCGCATCACCCGCTCGTACACGCGGCTCACGACGTCGTCGGTCACGTCTTCCTGCGCGATGTGCGACCACCAGATGAGCACGTCGGTGCTCTCCAGCACCTCCTCGCCGAGTCCGTGAGACGGCTGCTGCAGCGTCGCGAGACGTATCTCGACATCGTCGCCGAGCAGCGCGGACACAGCGGCTCCGATCGCCCCGTGGATGCCCTCCGGGTAGATCGACAAGATCTCCGGTTCGGTGCTCTCGTGGACGTTCTCGTTCCAGACGGTGACTCGAATGGTCACGGTTCTCCTCTCTCGCTCGCGATCGAGCGGCTGTCAGTTGAAGTACGTGCCGCCGTTGAGGTCCAGCACGACGCCCGTGGTGAAGGACGCATTGGGCGAGACCAGGTACTCGACGGCCGCCGCGATGTCGTCGGGCGATCCTGCCCGACCGACGGGTGTGGCCTCGACGGCGGCGACCTGCGCCTCCGGCGGAGTGAACTGCTCGTGGAAGGGAGTGTCGAGGATGAAGCCCGGAGCGACGGCGTTGACGGTGACGCCTTGTGGCGCGAGTTCCTTCGCGAGTGCGCGGGTGAGTCCCAGCATCCCCGCCTTGCCCGCCGCGTAGGCGAAGGCACCGGCTCCGCCGCCGTTGTGCGCCGCCAGGGACGAGACCGACACGATGCGTGCGCCTTCGCCCAGGAGCGGGACGCAGGCGCGCGTGAAATAGAACGCGCTCGACAGGTTGAGGTCGATCACATGGTGCCAGTGGGCATCGCTCGCCTCGGCGACGCCCTGTCGGACGACCAGGCCGCCGGCGTTGTTCACCAAGATGTCGAGGCGTCCGAACTCGGCCCGCACGGCCGCCACGGCTTCGCCGACCGCCGCGCTGTCACGAGCGTCCACCCGGTACGCGGCGGCGCGCACGCCGTGCGCCTGCACGGCGTCCAGGACCGCGCCCGGATCATGTCCGTAGTGCGTCACCGCGACGTCCGCGCCCGCGGCGGCGAGCCGCCGGGCGATCGCGGCCCCGATACCCACCGCGGCGCCGGTGACGAGAGCGACCCGGCCTTGCAGTTGCTGACTCATCGTCATCTCCTCAGGCGATCACGGCGACACGGTCGGGCGGCATCTCGAAGGACAGCGGCTCGTCTGCCGCCCAGCGGATGATCTCGTCGACCATCGCATCGCCGTTCTGGAGGTGAGCCTCGACGGTGAAACCCGCGCGATGGGGCGAGATGATGACGTTCTCCAGGCTCCGCCAGCGGTCGTCGAGGGGCAGCGGCTCCTCGGCGAAGACGTCGAGGGCCGCCGAGATCCGGCCGCTGGACACCTCGGCGTACAGGGCGTCATCGTCCACCAGCCCGCCCCGCGCACTGTTCACGAACAGCGCGCCGTCCTTAATGAGGGCGAACTGCTCGGCGCCCATCATCCCCTCCGTGGCCGCGAGCAGAGGCGCGTGCAGCGTGACGATGTCGGCCTGCGGCAGCATCTCGTGCAGCTCGACGGGCTCGGCGCCCAATTCGCGGATCACCTCCGGCGAGACGGTCGGGTCCACGACCAGCACCCGCGCGCCGAAGGCCCGCAGGAGCCGGATGACGGCCTGCCCGCTGCGGCTCGCGCCGACGACGCCGGCGGTGCGCGAGGCGATCAGGCCGGCGGGATAGCGGCCGTCGAAATCATCGAACGCTGCACCTCCCTTGAGCTCTCGATCCAGCGCCGGCAGGTGGCGCAAGCCGCTGAGGATCTGCATGAGGGTGAACTCGGAGACGGACGGAGCGAAGAACTGCGTCGCCTGGCTCACGCGCAGGCGCGGCCCGATCTCCTCCAGCGGCAGGAGTCCCCGCACGGTGCCGGCGGTGTGCGCGATGAAGCGCAGGTTCTCATGCCGGGCGAGCAGGTCGGAGCTGATCGGCAGCGTGAACCATCCCGTCACGGCCGCGTCCGCTCCCTCGAGGAGGGCATCGAGATCCCACGTCGCCGGATCGGCCGGGGCCCACGACACCTCGGCGTGCTCCTCCAACCGCTGAGCCGCGCTTTCCCGCAGCACCATGCGCCGCGCTCGCTCCGACAAGAGGACCGCGACTCGCGGTCTCAGGTTCTGTGACACGTCTGCTCCTTCGCATTCGCGACCCCCGAGGGGCCGGTGCGTCGAGCATAGGCATTCGCCACCGGCACCCGCAATACTGGTCTTACCAGTTTGATTAGCGTCTTTTCACTACTTGTCGAAATCTCGCTTGACAGATGGCCATACGGCGAAGGACGATGCCTACTGGCCATACCAGCCATGAGATTGACGAGGGAGTCACCGTGAGAATTGTCGAGGTGGAGACGCTGCGCCCAGCGTTCCAGCCCAACCTCTGCGTCGTCCGCCTGCGCACCGACGATGGTCTCGAGGCCCTCGGGGAGGCGTACTACTCCGCCGAAGCGGTAGAGGTCTACATCCATGCCTCGCTCGTGCCGCTTCTGCTCGGCTCCGCGGATCTGTCCCCGGAGAAGTTCGCCGCGGTAGCCCACCCGTACGTCGGCTACCAGGGCGGCGGCGTCGAGACGCGGGCCATCGGTGCGATCGACATCGCCCTGTGGGATCTCATGGGCAAGCGCGCGTCCCTCCCCGTCGCCGAGCTGCTCGGCGGGCCGGTGCGCGACGGCGTGCGGGTGTACAACACCTGCGCCGGCCCGGGGTACGTCAGCACCACCTCGCGGCAGCACTCCAGCAACTGGGGCCTGGAGACCGCCGGCGTCTACGAAGACCTCCACGCGTTCCTGCACCGACCGGCCGAGCTCACCGCCGAACTGCGCGACGAAGGCATCACCGGGATGAAAGTCTGGCCGTTCGACCGCTTCGCGGAGGAGTCGCGCGGTAACGAGATCAGCGGCTCGCAGTTGCGCGAGGGGCTCCGCGTCATCGAGCAGATCCGCACGGTCGCCGACGCGTCGGAGATGGCGCTGATGGTCGAATTGCACGGGCTGTGGAATCGGCCGACAGCGACCCGCATCATCCGGGCGCTGTCCGATTACGACCCGTATTGGGTGGAGGACCCGATTCGAGCCGACGGCATCGACGCGCTCGCTCGCCTCCGCGAAGACGTCAGCGTTCCCCTCGCGATCGGCGAGACCGCCGTCGGCATCCGCGGGTTCCTACCCTTGCTGCAATCCGGCGCCGCCAGCTTCGCGACCGTCGACGCGCAATGGACGGGCGGACTCTCGCAGGCACGCCGGGTGGCGGCCCTTGCCGATGCCTTCCTGACGCCGATCGCACCGCACGACTGCACCGGCCCCGTGACCTTCGCCGCGGTGTGCCATCTCACGATAAGCCAGCCGAACGCGGTCATCCAGGAGTCGGTGCGCGCCTTCCTCCGCACCTGGTACCCCGAGGTCGTCGAGGGCCTGCCCACCATCGCCGACGGGATGCTCACCATCAGCAGCGCCCCAGGCCTCGGCATCTCCCTCTCCCCCGGCTGAACGCCCCCGACGTCTCGCGTCGAGTGAGCGCGCTGTGAAGCCGACGCAGCACCTTCCTAGCAACACCGTGGTTGAGAAAGGAAAAGAAATGACAGGAAAAAGAATCGCGCGGGTCGCACCCCTCGTGGTGGTCGCGGTGGCAGGCGCAGCTCTCGCCGGCTGCTCCGGGCAGCAGAGTGGCGGCGACGACGACGAGGTGGGTGGGGAACTGAGCATCCCGAGCCACCTCTGGGAGTCGGGGCCCGACGCCGAGTACATGACGCTGCTCGAGGACCTCACCCTTGAGGAGTACCCCGGCCTCACGATCGACAAGCCGATCGTGCCGTTCGCCGACTACCACCAGCAGGTATACACGCAGATGGCCTCGGGACAAGCCCCCGACGTGGTCGTGCCCTATGACCCGCAGATGAACCAGTGGGTGCAGCAAGACCTCCTGGAGCCGCTGAACCCCTGGCTCGAGGAGGCGGGCGTCGACGTGGAGGCCATGATCGACGCCGAGCAGGTCGCCGTCGTCGACGGACAGGTGTACGGACTCCTCGGATTCACGAACCCCCGCATGTTCGTGTACAACCAGCGGCTCCTCGAGGACGCCGGCGTCGAGCCGCCGACCACGCCCGACGAATGGCGCTCCGTCATCGAGGCGGTGTCCGACCCCGCGAACGGCGTGTTCGGCGCGGCAATGGTCACTGGCGGCGCGAGCCCCGTCGACATCTATCAGTACCTCATGCCTATCGTCGCCGGCTTCGGCGGCGCATTCGTGACCGACGGGGAGCCGACCGCGACCGATGATGAGGTGGTCGAAGCGCTCGAGTTCGTGAAGGGGCTGTACGACGACGGCCTCCTGCCGGTCGGTCAGAGCAGCGCCGACGTGGTCGACGCCTTCCAGGCCGGCAAGATCGCAACGGTCGTGACCGGGCCCTTCCTGGTGCCGGCGTCGCAGGACGCGAACCCCGCTGCGGCGGCCGACTTCACCCTGTCGGAGGCGCCGTTCGAGAACCCGACGGTCTCGGTGAACGTGTTCTTCGCCATGCCCAAGGATGCGAAGAATAAGGATGCGGCGGCCGCGTTCATCATGAACGTGGTGAACCAGGACCTGCTCGACTTCACGATCGAGGCCAAGCGCGTGCCGCCCGGGGTGCCGATCGAGGTCCCGCAGGCGCTGCTGACCGAGGCGCCGTACCTCGAGTCCGTCGTGGCGGCGGCCGAGACGGCGGTGTCGTACTCACCCGGGGGCGTCGGCGACGAGGCCACGTCGGTCATGAACGTCATCGGCGACGCCTTCCAGGCGATGCTGGTCAATGGCACCAGTGCGCAGGACACGGCCGCGGCCATCCAGAGCGAACTCGAAGCGCTCCTGGCCGGTTGACCGAGCGGGGTGGGCGGGCACGTCCGCCCACCCCGTGCTGACCCACACCCGAAGGCGAGAAGTGGAGCAATGACAACAGTCGACACGTCGCGGGCCCGCGGCCACGAGCCGCCGAAGCGCCGCAGAGCGCGGGAGGCGTTCTCGCCGTATGCCTTCCTCGCGCCGACCGTCGCCGTCCTGGCGATCGGGTTCCTCGTACCGGCGGTGGAAGTGGTGCGACGCAGCTTCTTCGAGGGGAGCATCGTCGAGGACGGGGACTTCGTTGGTCTTCAGACCTACAGCGAGCTGCTGACGAGCGGATCGTTCTGGCGCACCGTCACCATCACACTCGTCTTCGCACTGGGAACGGTGCTCGGCGGCTTGGCCGTGGGGCTCTCCGTCGCACTGCTGCTGAATCGCACCTTCCGCGGCCGCGCGGTCGTGCGGATGCTGCTCATCGTCCCCTGGGCTCTGCCCATCGTGCCCGCCGTGCTCGTGTGGCGCTGGGCGCTGGACGCGCAGTTCGGGATCGTGAATCAGCTGCTGCGGCTGGTCGGCCTCACCGCGGAGAACATCGCGTGGCTGAACGACCCCGCGTGGGCGCTCACGGTGGTCATCGTCATCCAGGTCTGGCGCACGTTCCCGTTCGCGGCGATCTTCTTGCTCGCGGGGCTGCAAAACATCCCGCGCGAACGCTACGAGGCCGCGGCGTTGGACGGTGCGGGCTGGTGGCAGCAGCTGCGCCACATCACCCTGCCCGGCCTGCGCACCGTCACCGCGGTCCTCGCGCTGCTGATGACGGTGTGGGCGCTCGGTGCCGATATCACCGTCATCTTCCTGGCGACACGAGGCGGTCCGGCCGGGGCCACCACCGTGCTGTCGCTTGATGCGTACATGCAGGCGTTCGAGCGCTACGACTTCGGGCAGGCGGCGGCGCTCGGCACGATCGTGCTCCTGCTCTCCACGATCCCGGCCTGGCTGTATCTCCGCTCGAGGAAGGTCAAGGATGTCTGAGTCCCTCGCAACCCGGCCGCGCAAGAGCCGCGCGCGCCGGCTCCGTGCCCTGCGGGGCGGGGTGGTGACCTGGCTCTTGGTGGCCGTCTTCCTCCTGTTCGCCCTCGGTCCGGTGTACTGGATGCTGGTGCAGGCGCTGCAGCCGCCGGGGTTCCGCTACGCCTTCCCGCCGGAACTGTTCCCGTCACAGCCCACACTGGAGTCGTTCGGGAGCGTCTGGGAGACCCGGCCGATCCTCACGTGGCTGCGAAACACCCTGATCGTCTCGGTGTGCAGCGCTCTGCTCACCGTCGTCTTCGCGGCCTGGGGCGCGTACGCGATGTCGCGGTGGACCCGTCGCGGGGTCGGGATCGCCGCCTACTTCGCCCTCGCGACGCAGATGATGCCCGCGATCGTGCTAATGATCCCGATCTTCACGACGTTCGTGAACGTGGGGTTGGTCGGCGACCTGAAGGGTCTGGTCATCGCGAACTTCATCTTCTCCCTGCCGGTGGCGACCTGGATGCTGAAGTCGATCTTCGACACCGTGCCGGAATCGCTGGACGAGGCCGCGCGAGTTGACGGCTGCACACGCTTGGGCGTTCTGTTCCGAATCGTCCTGCCCGTCGCCGCACCGGGGGTCGTCGCCACCGCGGTCTTCGCCTTCATCTCCGCGTGGAACGAGTATCTGTTCGCGCGGCTCATCATCACCGCCTCCGGGGACTGGGTGGCGAGTATGGGGATCGCGAGCTTCTTCGGTGAGTTCTCCACACCGTGGCCCGAGGTCATGGCCGCAGCGATTATCCTCGCGCTGCCGCCGGTGATACTTTTCCTGGCATTCCAGCGCTACTTCGTGGCCGGGTTGGGAGGCGCGACGAAGTGAGCATCCCCACAGGTGATGGTATCGCGAGCTACCTGCGCGACAGCATCGTGACCGGACGACTCGCCGCCGGCGCCAAGCTGCCGTCCGAGCGCAGCCTCTCTGAGGACTTCGGCGTGTCGCGCCCGGTCGTGCGCGAAGTGTTGCGGGGGCTATCGGAGCAGGGGCTCGTGGAGATCCAGCCCGCACGAGGGACGTTCGTGAAGGCGCCGGAGACCGTCGACGGGGCGCGCAGCCTCGACGTGCTCTACCGACGCAAAGATGCGACGGTTCGCGAACTGATGGAAGTGCGCCTCATGCTCGAGACGCAGTCCGCGCGGCTCGCAGCACTGCACGCGACTTCCTCCGAAGTGCGGGCGATGCGATGGTGCCTCGACGAGTTCGCCAAAGCCGGGCATGTTCTGGAGGAGGCTCAGCTCGACCTCGCCTTCCATGCGCTGGTCATAAAGGCGAGCCACAACACCGTCTTCGACATCATCTACGGATCGATCAGCCCGCTCGTGTTCGAACTCATGCTGCGAAGCCTCTCCGACCACCACGTCAAATCCGCAGGGGCGCCCTTGCATGAGCAGCTTTGGACCGCGATCCGTGACCACGACCCCGACGCAGCGGCCGCCATCATGGCCGACCACCTCACGATGGCCGAGTTCCTCTACGGCAGCGATTACGACCGCAGTATTGACGCCCTCGCCAGCCGCGAATTGGAGAAGTATCTCGGGCCCGCGACCACGATTGACTCGATCCTGGCGGAGGTCGGGCGCCGTCACACGGAGTTCATGAGGTTCCAGATTCGCCGAGTCGAGCAGACTGCCGACGCCTCGGCCGAACCTGTCGTCCCTCCCTCTACGTGAGGCCCGTCGGGCGCACCCCCCCCCGTTACTTTCTTCGTAGCCGTTCGGTGAGCATGCTGGGCGGTGGCAGCCTGCCGGGCTCGGCATGATTGGTCCCCCCTGTCGTACGCATGATCCGGGGGGTGTTGTCACCGAGCCTGGTTGGCGGTGGGTGATCGCTGATAGGGGCCAGGCCCGAGCACGCTCGAGGTCGTTCGTAACGTGGATGCCGAGACGCACCGTCGCAGCTGTCAACCCGGGCGAACGGAGGAGCTGTGGTCACCCAGATCGAGAACTACGACCAGGTCGACGTGTTCGTCGGCCTCGACGTCGGCAAGGGCGAGCACCACGCGGTCGCTCTGGACCGGGCCGGGAAGAAGCTATACGACCGACCCCTGCCCAACGACGAACGCCGACTCAGAGCGGTGCTCGCCGACCTGCAGGGGCACGGCGTGGTGCTTTTGATCGTCGATCAGCCGGCAACGATCGGCGCGTTGCCGGTCGCGGTCGCGCAAGCCGCAGGCGCGCTGGTTGGATATCTGCCGGGACTGGCGATGCGACGCATCGCAGACCTTCACCCAGGCGAAGCGAAGACCGACGCGAGGGACGCGGCGATCATCGCGGAGACCGCGCGGACGATGCCGCACACCCTGCGGTCGATCCAGGTCACCGACGAGCAGGTCGCGGAACTATCGATGCTCTGCGGCTTCGACGACGACCTCGCCGCCCAGATCACCCAAGTCGGCAACCGCGTCCGTGGGCTGCTCACCCAGATCCATCCCGCACTGGAACGCGCCATCGGGCCACGGCTCGATCACCCCGCGATCCTCGACCTCCTGCAGCGATACCCCTCACCGGCCGCGATGCGCGCCGCCGGCGAGAAACGGGTCGCTACGCGAATGCTGAAACACGCACCGCGCAAAGGTCGCGACTGGGCGCACGAGATCATTGCCGCACTCGGCGAGCAGACGGTCGTGGTCACCGGCACGAACGCGGCAGCCATGGTGGTCCCGCGACTGGCCGCGCAGCTCGCGACGTTGCGGAAGCAACGTGACGATGTCGCGGCGGAGGTCGAGAAGATGGTTGATGCGCACCCTTTTCAGCCCGTGCTGACGAGCATGCCCGGAGTCGGCGTCAGGACCGCAGCCAGAGTCCTCACCGAAGTCGCCGGCAAACACTTCCCCACCGCCGGACACCTCGCCGCCTACGCCGGCTTGGCACCCGTTACTCGAAGATCGGGGTCCTCGATCCGGGGTGAGTACTCATCGCGCCGCGGGAACAAGATCCTCAAGAACGCGATGTTTCTCTCCGCCTTTGCCGCGCTACGCGACCCCGAATCCCGCGCCTACTACGACCGCAAGATCAGCCAGGGCAAACGCCACAACCAAGCGCTGCTCGCTCTCGCCCGCCGACGATGCGACGTCCTCTACGCGATGCTCCGGGACGGGAGCCTCTACCAGCCGTCTCCGACGAGACTGGTCGCCTGAGGCACATCAACTGCAGACGCACCGCTGGGCCGCCGCCTACAGTGAGATGCAATGGTTGTCACGACAATCCGGCTTAGCGGTGGGCTACTTGTCCGCTCGCGGGACGGGATCGTGTCTAAGTCGGAGCGCGACGTATAGACCGCAGCGCCGACAGATGAGGGCCCCCGAGTCCCCCAGTGCGTGAAGTTTCGAACGCTGATAGCTTCGGCCGCAGCATGAGCACCATGGTGCGACCGCTGGCTTCGAATCGATATCGGCATTCTGCACAAGCCAGATGCTACCGGCGAGCATGCTTCGCGACTCTATGGGCTGCTCGCTCCGGGAAGACGCCAGCTGAGGCGGCGCCAGGTCTATGGCCTCGACGTGGAGAGCGTCGTATGGCGCAGGCAGTTACTGCGGGATCAGGTTGCAGACGCTGCCTGCGGAGCATTCCGCCGGGTCAAGCATCCGGCTTGCCGCAATCATGCCGACAAGTTCCGCTTCGAGTCGGGCAAGCTCTTCCTGCCGCGCACGGACCTCGGAGAGCTTCTCGGCCAGCAGGAATTCCACATGTGAGCAGGGAGCTTGTCCAGCCTCTCGCAGCTCGAGAACTCCTGCGATATCGGTCAGCTTGAGGCCGGCGGCCTGCGCAGCACGGATGAACCCTATTCGTGCGACCGTACGGTCTTCGTACGACCGGTATCCGTTGCTCTCTCGGTGGGGGGCCGGCAGCAGACCTTCGCGTTCGTAAAACCGGATGGTCTGTGTGCTGACGCCGGACATTTCGGCGAGGTCTCCGATGCGCATGTCTCCATCACACCACTTGACCTTGCATCTGACTACAACGTTTAGGGTCGGTGCATGGAAATCACGGTGCAGTACTTCGACGGCTGTCCGAACTGGGAGACCGCCGCGGAACGCGTGGCAATGATCGCCGCGGAGCGTTCTGAGCTCACGGTGAAACGTCAGCGCGTAGCCACGCAGGCGGACGCGGAAGCGCTGGACTTCCGTGGCTCCCCCACGCTTCTCCTCGAAGGGGCGGCCTTGTTCCCGGCACCAGATGCGCCGCCGGGCTTGTCCTGCCGGGTCTACCTGACCCCGAACGGTCTTGCCGGATCCCCGACGCTGGAACAGTTGCGCGACGCGATCGCCCACGCGGAAGCAGCTGCGGAATGAGCGACACGTTCGACCTAGGCCGTGTTGATCAAGTCTGATTTGATCCAGATCAGCGTGGCGGCGAGGCTGACGGCGGCGCGGTAGGTGCGGACGAGCTTGTCGGAGCGCATCGCGATGCCACGCCACTGCTTGAGCCTGTTGAAGCAGCGTTCGACGACGTTGCGGCCCTTGTATCGCTCCTGCTGCTGGTCGCCGAAGTCGATCGGCCGGCCCGGCTTCTTGCGGCGGTGCGCGATCTGATCGTCACGCTCCGGGATGGTCGCGGCGATACCGCGGTCGCGCAGCCATGCCCGGTTCGCCTTCGATGGGTAGCCCTTATCGGCGAGTACCCGGTCGGGGCGGGTGCGGGGCCGGCCCTTCCCGTCGCGGGGCACGCGGATGTCCTCGAGCACGGCGGTCATCATCGTGGTGTCGTTGATGTTCCCGCCGGTGATCATCATCCCCAGCGGCCGGCCGCGACCGTCGCAGACCAGGTGCAGCTTGGTCGTGAGCCCGCCCCGGGAGCGGCCGATCCCGTGATCAGGCGGCTCGAACCACGGATTCTTGTGATTCGGCAGAGCCCCCTGTGTCCCGGGCGAGGGTCGCGCCGTGCTGATGCACACGCGCGATCGTGGAGTCGATCGAGACGACCCAGTCGATCTTCCCGGCAGCGTCAGCCTGCTTCTGCACCTCGGCGAGCAGTCGCTCCCAGGTGCCGTCCTCGGCCCACCGGTTGAACCGCTTGTAGATCGAGTTCCACTTCCCGAACCGATCCGGCACGTCCCGCCACGGCGCCCCGGTCCGGTACTTCCACGCCATCCCCTCAACAGTGAGTCGGTGATCTGTCCACGGCCGCGACCTCCCGGTCGCCGTCGGCATCAACGGCTCCATCACGGCCCACACCTCGTCAGAGATCTCCTGTCGCGTCACCGTTCAAGACTTGCCCACCGAGGAACGAAACCTCTTGATCAACACGGCCTAGCGCGACCTGGGCCCACCCGACTGCCGCCTGACCGACGCCTTGGGCGGTACCCGATGCGATGTCACCAAGAACGCCGCGAATCGTCGCGATGCTCCGCCGCCGGCGAGCCGTGTCCTCGCCGTTGTCGATTGATTGGATCGCTGCGCTGGCTTCCTCTGACAGGATGTCTCGATCGGCGGGGCTGATCTCGAGATCGCGAAGTTCCTCAAGGAGCTTCGCGAGCACGGCTCGCTCATCACTCGGCCAATCGCCTCGCTGCTGAGTCACATCGCGGTTGTTCCACGCGATCTGATTGTGGCTCCCCGATACGTTCACGACAAGGCGCTCGGCTGGCGCGTGTGCGGTCGACGGTTCTCCCCACTTCACACTGATGTGACCCATATCACGGAAGGCAGGGGCATGCTCACCAACGTCATTGACGTGGACCTCGCGTACGTAAAGCCGACGAGTCCCACCGCGCGGGTCCGGTAGTTCGACCCAGTCACCCTCGTAGATCGGCGTATCAACGTTGAACTGACCCGACTTGGACTGAATGATGCCACGCGAGGGTGCACGCACCTCTTCGGGCGAACCTTCGTTGTGAACGATGATCACGTCGTGCTGCGGGAAGCTCCTCCCCGTCGACTCTAGGAATCCCATGCGCAAGAGTGTGTCAGAGTCGCTGGCCGCCTGGAAGAGACCGAACAAGTAGTCGCACCGCGGGACTCGGTTCACGCGCGCGCGATGTCACGAGTTGGCACCGCGATGTCACAAACGCCAGTCGAACCCAGCGGACACCAGTAGAAACAACGCCCGGAAAGACGGGCTGGTCGTGACTCCAGTGGACGCCAGTGGACAGCCGGTTCAGTCTTCCAAACTGGTTGTGCGGGGGCGATTCCCGTCGCCCCCTCCAATGGCCCGATGTGCCGCTACCGGCGGTGCAGCGGGGCTTTCGCGTGGGTGCCGTAGGAACCGACCCGCCAGCGGGTGGTCCCGCTGCGACCGAGGCTCTGCGCCGCGCCGCTACTCCCCTGCCGGGCTGGCCGCACGGTGCGCGGCGGTGTGCTCGCGGTAGGCGTCGGCGTTGCGCAGGATGCCGAGCTTCTCGTCCTCGGTGAGTTCCCGACGCACCTTCGCGGGGACGCCGGCGACCATCGATCCGGGCGGCACGATCGTTCCGCCGAGGACGAGGGCTCCCCCGGCCACGAGCGATCCGGCGCCGATGACCGCCCCCGACAGAATGACCGATCCCATCCCGATCAGGCATCCGTCCTCGACGGTGCACCCGTGGACGACGGCGTTGTGTCCCACCGAAACGTTCTCGCCGATCACGACCGGGCTGCCGGCATCCACGTGCACCGACACGTTGTCTTGCAGATTCGAGCCTGCTCCGACCGTGATCGAATCGCCGTCACCGCGCAGCACGGCGTTGTACCAGACGCTGGAATCCGGTCCGAGCCGGACATCCCCGATCACGCGGGCACCCGCTGCGAGGAAGGCGGTCTGGTCGATGTCGGGGCTCGAGCCTCCGACCGAAAGAACGGATGCATCGTCGGAGATCATGCCTCGACAGTAGGACAGCGGCACGCTGCCGGGCTAGGCGAGATGGGTCACGCGTCCGCCGAGCAGGGTCGCGCGAACGGTCATGGCGCGAAGGCCGACCTCGGATGCCGTCATCGGATTCTCGGCGCACAGCACGAGGTCTGCGACAGCTCCCGGCTCGATGCGTGCGGGAGCCGCGGATCCGCCGTGCGTCGACGCTGCCAGCGCCGTGGACGCGTCGATGGCCTGCTCGACCTGCCACGGCGAGCGCCCGTCGCGGGTGCGATAAATCGCGGACGCCATTGCTGCCCACGGGTCAAGTGGAGCCACCGGCGCGTCGGATCCGAACAGCAGATTCGCGCCCGCGCCCACCAGATCGCGGAAGGGATAGGGCCGCGCGATCTGCGCGGACCAGATCGTGTCGGAGAGATCGCGGTCATCGAGCGCATGCTCGGGCTGCACACTCGCGCCAACGCCGAGCCGGGCGAACCGCGGGATGTCGACTGCCGCGACCAGCTGCGCGTGCTCGATGGTTCCGGTCGCCCCCGTGGCAGCGAAGGCATCGAGCGCGTGGGTGTTCGCGAGATCGCCGATGGCGTGGATCGCGCAGGAGATGCCGTGGGCCGTGGCATCCGTCATGAGGGCGACCAGCTCCGTGGGCGGGATGGTCAGGACGCCGTGGTTATGCGGGTCTCCCGGGTACGGATGTGAGCACGCGGCGGTTCGGGTTCCCAGCGAGCCGTCGGTGATGACCTTGAGCGGTCCGACCGTGACGAGCTCGCTCAACCGGTCGCCGCTGCGCCACCCCGTCTCGATGAGTCGCCCGAGCTGGGACGCATAGGTTCCGAACTCCACGCGCAGGCTGTCGATGCCGGCCGCGAGACGCCGGGACCACGCCTCCGCATTCCACGCCATATCGAGATCGACGATGCCGACGACCCCGCGCGAGGCGGCATGCCGGGCGAGGTCGGCGACCGCCGCGTCAGCGATGTCGGGCGTTGCAGCGGCCAGGCGACGAGAGATCTCGAAGGCAGGCTCTTCCCGGAGCATCCCCGACCCATCAGGAGGTGTGATCTCTTCCCGCGCGAAGGCGGCGGAGTTCAGCCACACGCTGTGCAGGTCCGCGTTGATCAGATACGTCGGAACGTCCCCGGTCGTCGCATCGAGCATGTCCAGTGACGGCTCGTCCGGCCAGAACGCATCCCGAAAGCCGGCACCGACACGGATGCCCCGGCCGAGCAGTGGAGCCGTCGACATGAGCTGGGCGGCGTGGCGCGCTGATTCGGCAGCGCCAAGGGGTTGGCGCTGCCGGGTGAGCGCAGCGGACATGGTGTGCACGTGGTGGTCCCACAGGCCCGGAATCAGCCACGCACCGTCGGCCGCCAACACCTCGCCGGTCGGGCGAACCGCCCCCGTGGGGGCCAGATCGAGGATGCGGCCGCGTTCGATGAACACGTCGTATGCACCGTCGACCGGCAGGAGCTCGCTACCCGGCCCCGTGATCTGCGCGCCGACGATCGTCGACACGGTGGCACCGACGGCACTCATGCGCGCGCGTCGTTCGCCCGGCGCATTTCTGCGGCCAGCGTCGGGTTGTGGTGCGGACCCTCATCCTCGAGTTCCCGGATGATGTGATCGACGAGCTCGGTCGGACGGTTCTGGCTGAGCTTGCGTTTCGCGGTCACCGACGTCGGTGTCAGGCGAAAGCCGGCGGTGCCGCGCTCGAGGCGGTCGACGAACTCCGGGTCGTTGGGTCGCTCCCACAGCATCCGAGGCTCGGGCATCGGGGATTCGAATCGCGCGACCAAGCGATCCAGTACGCGGAGGTTCTCCTCCGACGGCAGCAGCTCCGGGACGCCTCGAAGATGGACGGCCACGAAATTCCACGTCGGGACGCTCGGCCGATCTCCGTACCAGCCGGGCGAAACGTAGCCGTGCGGACCCTGAAAGACGATGAGCAGCTCACGATCGCCGAGGCCATGGATCAGGTCGTCGGGTTTGCCGACATGTCCGACAACGGTGAGGTCGTCGCGGGTGTCATCCAGCAGCACAGCGTAGTGCGAGGCGACGAGTCCGTCGTCGGTCGAACTGACCAGGGTCGCCCACGGGTTCTGCTCGATGATCCGACGCACCTCGCCGACATCGGTCATGGCGAAGCTCGGATTCTGGCGCATGCATTCAGCCTACGGCGGCAGGATCGAGCCTCACGCCTGACAGTTCGGGCACCAGTACAGCTTCCGCGACGCGGCCTCCTCGACGACGATCGCGGTGCCGCACACTCGGCACGGCAGACCGGCCCGGTGGTAGACCCAATGCCGATCATCGCGATGGGCCATGGCGCGGCGATAGGCATCCGGGTCGAGGTCGTCCATCGTCATCATCTGACCGGTCTGGACGCCGATCTCCAGCAGTCGGGTCCAGTCATGCCAGAGCGATCTGACGGTCTCCTCTGGCACGTCGCGACCCGGTGTGTGGGGATTCAGGCGAGCGCGGAACAGGAGTTCCGCGCGGTACACGTTGCCGATCCCGCTGACGACGGCTTGGTCCATAAGAAGCAGGCCGATCGGGGTGGGCTTGCGCCGCACTGTCGCCACGAAGCGCTCCTCGCCCTCGGCGAGATCATCGACGAGGGGGTCCGGCCCGAGCTTCGCGATCGAAGCGACGACCTCGTCCGGGCTCTGTAGTTCACAGGCTGTCGGTCCCCGCAGGTCAGCGCAGGTCTCCTCGGTGAGCAATCGCAGCCGGACCTGGCCGACTACCGGCGGGGGCCACTGCTCGTCCTCATCCGGGAGACCGGTCGTCTGCTCCGACATCCGCACGTGCACCCGCGCGCGTCGCGGTGCGCCGATCGAGGTGAGCGAGTTCTCGCCCGCGGCATCCAGGATCGGCTCGTCCAGAACCGTGCCGCGTTGGTTGGTCTGCCCCATTCGCCCGTTCGCCGCAGCGATCGTGGCGTCGGCGTCGATCACCCCCGCAAAGTCCCATGCGCCGTACATCCCGAGATGCACACGCAGCCACACGTCACCGTCGAAGCGCAGGAACATCTGCTTACCGACGGCGCGGGCTTCCAGCATCTCCCGGCTCGACAACATCGCGGCGCCCTCCGCGAACCGACCCTGCGGGCTCGACGCGCCCACGGGCCTGCCGACGAAGTTCTTGGCGAACTGCCGCGCGATCCGGTGGACGGAATGACCCTCGGGCATTAACCCGCTTCCGGGTCGAAGGAGTCCGTCGACGCGCCACTCGCGACATCTCGCGGATCCGGCAGCAGCGACCCGTCGGCTTCGTACGCCGCGATCTGCCCGATGCGGCGCACGTGACGTTCCTCATTCGAGAACGGTGTCTCGATGAACCGGTCGATGAAGGTGACGACCTCGCTGAACGTGTGCTGGCGGGCGCCGATTGCTATGACGTTCGCGTCATTGTGCTCGCGGGCAAGCTCTGCGGTCGCGATGCTCCACACCAGGGCTGCGCGGATGCCGCGCACCTTGTTGGCAGCGATCTGCTCACCGTTGCCCGAGCCGCCGAAGACGATCCCGAGGGCTTCGACGCCCGCTGACTGATCGGCGACGACGCCGAGGGCGGCACGGATGCAGAACGAGGGGTAGTCGTCGACGGGGTCGTACTCGATCGGACCGTGATCGACCACGTCGTGGCCTTGCTCGGCGAGGTGGTGCTGTAGCTGCGTGGAAAACTCCATGCCGGCGTGATCGGTGGCGATGTGGATGCGCATGGGCTCCATCCTAGAAGTGCGTCAGCCTACCGTTCTGTCGTGTCCTCGCCCCCTTCGGTGCGGTTAGCCCGCTTCTCCCCGACGACCAACGAGGCGTCTCCGGATGCCTCGTGATCGGGGCGCGCGGGACCCTTCGGCTGAATGTGCCCTGGTTCGAGGGTGCGGGCGACATCGTCGGCATCCACGACCTGGATCTCTTGCGTCGCCGTCGTGTACCACTCGGTGAGTTGAGGGTCCGTCGAGTCGAGCCAGGCACCGGCGCCTTCGCCCGCGTCCACGGATGCCGAGTCGAAGACGAAGTCATCGCCGTGCTCGGCGATGCCTTGGCGAACGCCCTGAGCGATCGCCGCCCGCGCGAACTTGCGTCGCAACACGTATGGGTCGGTGCGCAGTTCTTTCGCCCAGGCGACCATGATTCCGATGATCACGAGCGCGAAGGGCAGGGCGGTGACGATCATGATGGATTGCAGTCCCTGCAGCGCCGACGCGCCACCGACCAGCAGGAGGGCGGCAGCTACCCCGCCGAGAAGCACACCCCACGTGATCGTGACCCAGGTCGAGGGTTCCGGCTTGCCTCGCTGACTCATCGAGCCCATCACGATTGAGGCGGAGTCAGCCGACGTGACGAAATAGACGACGATCGAGATGATCGCGACCACCGAGGTCAGAGCCCCGAGCGGCAGTTCACCGAGGACCCCGAAGAGCACATCCTCGGGCTGCGCCAGTTCGCTCAGTCCGACCCCCTCCTGCTCCATCCACATCGCGGTTCCACCGAGGGTTGTGAACCAGACGAAACACACGGCGGAGGGAATGAGGATGACAACAGTGACGAACTCGCGAAGCGTCCTTCCTCGCGAGATCTTTGCGATGAAGATCCCGACGAACGGCGACCACGAGATCCACCACGCCCAGTAGTAGGTCGTCCACGACGCCATGAAGGATGCGGCGCCCTCCCCCTCGAAGGAGTTGCGCGACATCATGATGCCCAGGTCGCTGAAGAACGTCACGAGGCCCGACGGGAGCAGCGTCACGATGAGCAGCGTCGGCCCCACGACGAACACGAAGAGCGCGAGCCCACCAGCCAGCGCCATGTTGATGTTCGACAGTGCCCGGATCCCGCGCTTCACACCGGATACCGCAGAGAGAACGAACAGTCCCGTCAGTACGGCGAACAAGATCATCAGGACGCCCTGCCCGACATCGTCGATGCCGCTGACGACCTCGATGCCGCGACCGATCTGCAGGATGCCGATACCGAGTGAGACCGCTGTTCCGAAGAGCGTGACGATGATCGCGAAGATGTCGATCACGCCGCCCGCCCAGCCGTCAACGCGGCGGCCGAACAGCGGCTCGAAGATCCCCGAGATCAGCGGGGCGCGACCACGACGATAGGCACCGTAGGCGATCGCCGCGCCAACGAGAGCGTAGAAACCCCACGCCAGCGGACCCCAGTGGAAGAGCGTCTGCGCGAGGGCAGTCTCCATCGCGTCGGTCGTGCCGGGCTCCACGGCGAATCCGTGGGGCGGGTCGACGAAGAACGACAGCGGTTCCAGGGGACCGTAAAAGAGCAGTCCGATTCCCATTCCGGCGGAAAACAGCATCGCGATCCACGAGACGGTTGAGAACTCGGGCTTCTCGTCGTCAGCGCCCAGCCGGACTCCCCCGGTGCGGCCGTAGCCGACGACGAGCATGAACCCCAGCACGAGAACGGCGAGCGACGAGAACAGCCAGCCGAAATTCGTCGTCACCCACCCGAGCGCTGTGCTGCCCACGAATTGCAGGCTTGCCGGCGACACGATCGCCCAGATGATCACCGCCGCGACGAAGACCCCAGCGGTAGCGAAGACCGTGACGTTGGTCGAGAAGCGGCGCCCGGTTTGCTCGACGCCGATACCGGGGATCAGAGCGGGGTGGATTCCCGCGGCCAGTTCGGGGGCGTTAACCTCCCGCAGCACCCGTCCGACGGGCCCTTTCGCACTCGGGGACTTATCGGTCGACGCCATCGTTCGCTCCCTGATTCCGTATGCGTTCACTCGTTACGTGCAGTCTGAGACTCCCCCACGCTATACCGGGTCGCGCGCCGGGCGTTGGTGTCGTGGGGGCGTTGTCACCCCTCCGACGCCTGACGATATGATTGATTCATCATGCCGTTTACCCACGAGCAGCGTCCCCTGTACGAGGTCAAGGCCAACCTTTTCAAGGGGCTCGCGCACCCGTTCCGCATCCGCATCCTCGAGCTGCTCTCCTCGAGCCCCGAGGTCACGGTCGCTGCGCTGCAGTCCGAGACCGAGCTCGAGGCCTCTCACCTCTCCCAGCACCTCGCGGTGCTTCGACGCCATCGTCTCGTCGAATCGGAGCGACGAGGCAGCCACGTCTTCTACCGCCTCGCCGATCCCCGCGTCGGTGATCTCCTCGCGGTAGCGCGCGCTCTGCTGATCGGCGTCCTGGAGTCCGACGAGGCGCGCCTGCAGCACGCACGGTCACTTCCGCCCTTCGGAACTCTCGCGACATGAGCCCCGCGAGAAGATTCGGCGCCCGCGCATGGGCATCCACGCGGGCCCTGCTGCCGGGCCGGCGCGACTATCGGATGCTCGGTCGCACCTGGCGTGGCGACCTGATCGCAGGGATCACGGTAGGCATCGTGGCCCTGCCGCTGGCCCTGGGATTCGGAGTGAGCTCGGGACTGTCGGCGGAAGCGGGCATCGTCACCGCCATCGTCGCCGGCATCCTCGCGGCAGTCTTCGGCGGGTCCAACGTGCAGGTCTCGGGGCCGACCGGGGCGATGGTGGTGGTTCTCGTGCCGATCGTCGCGACCCACGGCGCCGGTGCCGTCGTCGCCGTGACCGCGATCGCCGGCATCATCGTGGTGGCTGCCGGCGCGCTCCGGCTCGGGCGCGCCGTCTCGTTCATCCCCTGGCCGGTCATCGAAGGCTTCACCCTCGGGATCGCGGTCATCATCTTTCTGCAACAGGTGCCGCTACTGACGTCTGCGCACACCGCTCACGCCGGCGAGCACTCCTCCAACGCGATCATCGCCGCGGTGCAATCCGTTGCGGCGGCAGACTGGTCGTACACCCCCTGGGCGCTGGGAGCGGCGGCCGTCGTCGCCGCCATCATGCTGATCGCGCCTCGGATCCACCGCGCCATTCCCGGATCGTTGATCGGTATCGCCGTCGTCACCGCGCTTGCCCTGGCGATCTCGACGCCGCTGGCGACAATCGGTGCGCTTCCGGCAAGCCTGCCCGCCCCCTCCTTCCCTCCGCTCGATCCGGCACTGATCGGCCAGCTGCTCCTGCCCGCCCTCACGGTCGCCGCGCTTGCAGCGATCGAGTCGCTCCTGTCGGCCCGCGTGGCAGCCTCCCTGGCCGACAGCGGCGCCTACGACCCCGACCGCGAGCTGGTCGGCCAAGGCATCGCGTCGATCGGTTCCGCGATGTTCGGCGGGATGCCCGCCACCGGCGCCATTGCCCGCACGGCCGTGAACGTGCGTTCCGGCGGACGCAGCCGTCTCGCGGCGATCACCCACGCACTCGTGCTCTTGCTCGTGGTCCTCGTGATCTCGCAGCCGGTCGGGGCTATCCCGCTCGCGGCGCTGGCGGGGGTTCTCATGGTGACCGCGGTACGGATGGTGCACGCGTCGACGGTTCGAGCGATCCTCACCTCGACCCGGGGCGATGCGATCGCCTTCATCGTCACCGCGGTTGTCACGGTGTCGTTCGACCTCATCGTGGCGGTCATCATCGGCGTTCTGTTCGCGGGGATCATCGCCGTGCGCAGCCTCTCCCGGCAGACCGGCGTGCGCCGCCAGCCGATCATCGGCGACGCCATCGACGGCGACGAACGAATCGCGATCATCGCCATTGACGGTCCGCTCTTCTTCGCCTCCGCCGACCGCGTCTTCGAGCAGGTGGCGGCTCTGACGGGCGTGTCCGTCGTCGTGCTGCGGATGTCGCAGCTCGAACTGGTCGATGCGACGGGAGCACGGATGCTGGCCGACATCGTCCAGGCCCTGGAGCGACGGGGTGTCACGGTCTTGATCAAGGGCGTGCAGCCGCTCCACGACGGGCTGTTCCGGCGGGTCGGCGTGCTGGACTCACTCCGTCATCACAATCATCTGTTCACCGATCTGCCCACAGCCATCGCCCACGCCCGCAGTCACGTCGCGCGAGAACTCGCGGCGTAGGCTTGGGGGTTGTCGCGCCCACAACGCGCGAGGCCGTATCGCGGCATCCCTGAACCCCTCACACACTTGGGAGCATCCGAAAGTGCCTGGAGAAAACCTCACCCGCATCGAAGCGCAGGAACGTCGCGGCGTCCTTGACACGCAGTCCTACGAGGTCGAGCTGGATCTGACCACCGGCCCGGAGGTGTTCCGGTCCACCTCCACGGTGCGATTCACCGCCACCGAGGGTGCGTCGAGCTTCATCGATCTGATCGCCCGGAGCGTCCACTCGATCACTCTCAATGGGCGCAGCATCCCGGCATCCGCGTTCAACGACTCCCGGATCGCCCTGGATGAGTTGGCGCCCGAGAACGAACTCGTCGTCATCGCCGACTGCGAGTACACCAACACCGGCGAGGGACTGCACCGCTTCGTCGACCCCGTCGACGGCGAGGTCTACCTCTACACACAGTTCGAGGTGCCCGACTCTCGCCGCGTCTTCGCGGTGTTCGAGCAGCCCGATCTGAAGGCGACGTTCCAGTTCACCGTCACCGCGCCGGCGGCGTGGAAGGTCATCTCCAACTCCCCCACCCCCGAGCCCGTCCCCAGCGGCGAGGGCATCGCGACGTGGGAGTTCGAGCCCACGCCCCGCATGTCCTCCTACATCACCGCGCTCATCGCCGGCCCCTACGAGTCGACGTTCTCGGAGTTGACCAGCGCCTCGGGCCGCGTGATCCCCCTCGGGATCTTCGCCCGCAAGAGCCTGTGGCAGTACCTGGATGCCGACTACATCTTCGAGAAGACCCGCCAGGGCTTCGCGTACTACGAAGACAAGTTCGACTACCCGTACCCCTTTGCCAAGTACGACCAGCTGTTCGTCCCGGAGTTCAACGCCGGTGCGATGGAGAACGCCGGAGCGGTCACCTTCACCGAGGTGTACGTGTTCCGCAGCAAGGTGACCGACGCCGTCAAGGAACGTCGCGTCGTCACGATCCTGCATGAGCTCGCACACATGTGGTTCGGCGACCTGGTCACCATGAAGTGGTGGAACGACCTCTGGCTCAATGAGTCGTTCGCCGAATGGGCCTCGACCATCGCCACGGCCGAGGCCACCGAGTGGACCGAGGCGTGGACCACCTTCAACGCGATGGAAAAGACCTGGGCCTACCGCCAGGATCAACTCCCCTCGACCCACCCGGTCGTCGCCGAGATCCGCGACCTGGAAGACGTGCAGGTCAACTTCGACGGCATCACCTACGCGAAGGGCGGTTCCGTCCTCAAGCAGTTGGCGGCGTGGGTGGGTATCGACGAGTTCTTCGCCGGCGTCGGAGCGTACTTCCGCAAGCACGAGTACGGCAACACGGAACTTCGCGACCTGCTGACCGAGCTTGAGACAACCAGTGGCCGCGAGCTGACCGAGTGGTCGAAGAAGTGGCTCGAGACCGCGGGTGTCAACACCCTCTCGCCCGCCATCGTCGAGGCTGCAGACGGCTCGATCTCGGCCTTCAAGATCGTGCAGACGGCCCCGGCCGACTACCCGACGATCCGCCCGCACCGGCTCGGCGTTGGATTCTACGACCTGCAGAACGGTGCGCTGATCCGCACCCACTTCACCGAACTGGACGTCGACGGCGATCTCACCGATGTGCCCGAGCTGGTTGGCCTGGCCCGACCCGACCTGGTGCTGCTCAACGACCACGATCTCGCGTACGCGAAGATCCGTCTCGACGAGCGCTCGCTGCAGACAGCTATCGACCACCTCTCGAAGATCTCGGACCCGCTCGCCCGCTCGCTCGTCTGGGGCGCAGCCTGGGATCAGACGCGCGACGCGGAGGCCTCGGCATCCGACTACATCGATCTGGTCCTCGGCAACATCGGCGCCGAGACCGAGTCCACGACCGTACGGACAACCCTCGCGCAGCTGCAGCTCGCTGCGAACTCCTACGTGACGCCCGCCAAGCGAGACGCGTCGCGAGAGAAGGTCGCGAAGGGGCTCTGGGCGCTGGCGCAGGCTGCGGATGCGGGCAGCGACAGCCAGCTGCAGTTCGTCACGGCGTTCGCCAGCGCCGCGGCAACCGCCGAGCACTGGGAGATCGTCCGGGCCCTGCGGGCCGGGGAGACCAGCCTGGACGGGCTCACGATCGACACCGACCTGTCGTGGCAGCTTCTGGTCTCGCTCGCGGCAGGAGGCGTCATCGCCGAGGGCGTGATCGACGAAGCGCTCGCTGCCGACAACACGGCCAAGGGTGCCGAGTTCGCGGCGCAGGCGAAGGCGGCGCTTCCCACACCCGAGGCCAAGAGTGCCGCGTGGTCGTCGTTGGTCGACTCCGATCGCCTGCCGAACACTCTCGTGCGCGCCGCCGGTCTCGGATTCACGCACCCGGCCGGTGTGCTGCTGCTCGACGAGTTCGTGGACCAGTACTTCGCCATGCTTCTTCCGGTGTGGGAGTCGCGCACGTACAAGATCGCCGAATACCTCGTGCTCGGTCTGTACCCCGCGCCGCTGGCGAACGCGGCTCTCCGAGACGCGACACGCACGTGGCTCACATCCCACACGGATGCACCGTCGGCGCTGCGCCGCCTGGTGGCAGAGAACCTTGCGGGCGTCGAGCGTGCCCTGGCCGTGCAGGAGCGCGACGCGCACTGAGCCGCACCGCCACAGCCCGCGCCCCGAGTGATCCTGCATCGCTCGGGGCGCGGGTTCTAGGATTCGTCTGATGCACAGATTCGATACGGCCACCGCCCCAGACACCCTGTGGGATGGCTTTCTCCGGGTGCTCGGGGACATCGGCGGCACCCTTCTTCAGGTTGCCGCAGTCCTCGTGGGCGCCGTGATCGTCGTCTGGGTACTGCGCCTGATCATTCGCCGCGTCGTTCGTCGTGTCGTCGAAGGTGCCAAGTCCCGTGCCCGCGTCGACGACACGCAGGCGCTCGAGCGGTCGCCGCTGGCATCCGTGCGGCTCGTCCAGCGCACACGCACCCTCGGGTCGATCCTCCAGAACATCGTCAACGTCACTGTCGTGATCGTCGCGATTCTGCTGATCATCCTCATCCTCGCGGGACCGCAAGTGATGGGCTCGTTCACGCTGCTGAGCGCAGCCATCGGCGCGGGCCTCGGCTTTGGCGCCCAGAACATCATCAAGGACGTCCTCAACGGAATCTTCATCGTCGCCGAAGACCAGATCGGCATCGGCGACGTCGCTGATCTCGGACTTGCCACGGGTGTCGTCGAATACGTCAGCGTGCGCATCACGCAGGTGCGCGACGTCAACGGCACGCTGTGGTTCGTTCGCAACGGTGAGATCACCCGCATCGGGAACATGTCTCAGGGCTGGTCGCGCGCCATCATCGACCTTGCGGTGCCGGCGAACGCTGAGGTCGACGAGGTCGAACAAGCGATGCTGGATGCCGCGCGCACGCTCGCACAGGAACCGAAGTGGCGCAGCCGCATCATCGAGGAACCCGAGGTGTGGGGGCTCGAATCCGTCTCGGGCGACGCGCTCGTCATCCGCATCGTCATCAAGACGCGCGCCGGGGCCAAGGATGACGTCGCCCGTGAGCTTCGTATGCGTCTGAAGCGCGCCATCGACGGCCTCGGGCTGACGCTGCCGCAGATGAATTCGATCATGCTGTCGGGCCTCGAGACCGCCGGCCGCGTGCGCGGCGCGAACCCGCCCCGCACCAAACCGACCCCGATCGCCCACCCCGCCGCACCGGATCGGCCCGTATGGCGCGCGAAGCGAACCGGCAAGAAGACGGATGCCGACACCGAGGCATCCGAGGAGGCAGAGAAGTGAGTCTGCCGGAGACCCCCGAGCAGCAGTCTTTCTACGAGGCGGTCGGCGGACACGAGACCTTTGTGCGGATCGTCGACGGCTTCTACCGCGGTGTGGCCGACGACCCCGTTCTTCGCCCCATGTATCCCGAAGAAGACCTGGAACCCGCGAAGGAGCGTCTGCTGATGTTCCTCGAGCAGTACTGGGGTGGACCGACGACCTACAGTGCGCAGCGCGGTCATCCTCGCCTTCGCATGCGACACGCTCCGTTCCATGTCAATCCCGATGCGCGGGACCGGTGGCTCGCACATATGCGCGCCGCGCTCGACGAGGTCGGCTTGTCGCCGCTGCACGAAGAAACCCTCTGGGACTACCTGAGTCGGGCAGCGCATGCGATGGTGAACACGTTCGAAAGAACCGAGATCGGACCGGCCGCGGGCACTCGCGCAGACCTCCCGCTGACCTCCGAGAACTGACGCACACGACCACAGACGCACACGACGACAAGGGAGTCGCATGACCGCAGCATCCGTTCACCGAACCGACGTCCTCGTGATCGGCTGGGGCTGGCGGGACTGGTCGCTGCGGCAGAGGCGACCGCCGCGGGAAAGCGCGTCACGATCATCGATCAGGAGCCGCGCACCAACCTCGGCGGCCAGGCGTGGTGGTCATTCGGCGGGCTGTTCTTCGTCGATTCCCCCGAACAGCGGCGGATGGGGATTCGCGACAGCCTCGACCTGGCCCGGCAGGACTGGTTCGGCACGGCGGGCTTCGATCGCGCCGAGGATGCCTGGCCGCGCCGGTGGGCCGAGGCCTACCTCGAGTTCGCCGCGGGCGAGAAGCGCAGCTGGCTGCGCGAGCGGGGCGTCGGCTTCTTCCCCGTCGTGGGGTGGGCAGAACGTGGCGGCTACACCGCGGGTGGACCGGGCAACTCCGTTCCTCGATTCCACATCACGTGGGGAACCGGGCCAGGTCTCGTCGCCCCCTTCCAGGCGGCGGTCGAGGATGCTGAGCGTGCCGGGACCCTCACGGTCCTCCCCCGTCATCGGGTGACCTCGCTCACCGCCCGAGACGGCGCCGTGACCGGAGCTACCGGCGATGTCCTGGCGCCCTCCAGTGCCGCGCGGGGGGTCGCAACGTCCCGGGACGTCGTCGGCGCGTTCACGATCGAGGCGGGCGCGACGGTTGTGGCATCCGGTGGAATCGGCGCCAACCACGACCTCGTGCGCGAATGGTGGCCGAAGAGACTCGGTGAGGCCCCCAGCGAGATGGTCAGCGGCGTGCCCGCGTACGTCGACGGCTCCATGCTCGAGGTCACCGAAGCGGCCGGCGCCAATCTCATCAACCGCGACCGGATGTGGCACTACGTCGAGGGCATCCAGAACTGGGATCCGGTGTGGCCGCAGCACGGCATCCGGATCCTGCCTGGACCGTCCTCGATCTGGCTGGACGCGACGGGAGCGCGGCTTCCCGTGCCGCTCTTTCCCGGGTTCGACACGCTCGGAACCCTCGCGCATCTTCGCGCTACGGGCTACGACCACTCGTGGTTCGTGCTCTCGCAGCGGATCGTCGAGAAGGAGTTCACCCTCTCAGGCAGCGAGCAGAACCCCGACCTCACCGGCAAGGACGTCCGGCTGCTGCTGCGCTCGCGGCTCGGGAAGGGCGCCGCCGGCCCCGTACAGGCGTTCCTCGACCACGGTGCCGATTTCGTCATCCGGGACGACCTGGACAGTCTCATCGACGGCATGCGCGCCGTGCCCGGTGGCGCGGCGCTCGATGCCGACCGCGTCCGGTTCGAAGTCGAGGCACGCGATCGCGAGATGGACAACGACTTCACGAAAGACGCGCAAGTGGCGATGCTGCGCTCGGCCCGCGCGTACCGTGGCGACCGGCTCGTTCGCACAGCCGCCCCGCACCGCATCACCGACCCCGACGCGGGCCCGCTGATCGCCGTCAGGCTGCACGTGCTCACACGCAAATCGCTCGGTGGTATTGAGACAGACCTGAACGGGCAGGCGCTGCAGCCCGGCGGCGAGCCGATCGAGGGGCTGTTCGCGGCGGGCGAGGCCAGCGGATTCGGCGGCGGCGGCGTGCACGGCTATCGCGCACTCGAAGGCACGTTCGTGGGGGGCTGCCTGTTCTCCGGCCGGGCGGCGGGACGCGCCGCAGCCGCGACAGTGTGATCGGACGTTGACGCGACGCGTCTTAGGTCAGTCCGCCATCGACCGAACGGCCGTACGCTGACGGCTCGTCGCGCACCATGACAGGTGTGTCGCGGTTCAGGCTTTCGCCACGGAAGAAGGACTTCGCGCGCGGGAAGAAGAACCACAGGAACATCAAGAGGACGCCGAACGCAAGCGCGCCGACACCGAGCACGAACGTGCCCCCGACGCCGAAGAGCACCGTGTAGCCGTAGTCGACGTCGTACATGTCGATCGCCGACTGCACGAAGGCGTAGGTCAACATGAGCGCCCCGAGCAGCGGGAACAGGAACTTGTAGAAGAAGTTCCTGCGTGAGGTGAACAGCTCTCGGCGGAAGTACCAGACACAGGCGTATCCCGTGATGCCGTAATAGAACGCGATGGCAAGTCCGAGCGACAGAATCGAGTCCTGCAGGATGTTGTCGCTGATGAGCGTCATCCCGACGTAGTAGACGACGGCGACGATCCCCATGACGAGCGTCGAGAATGACGGTGTCTTAAAGCGCGGATGCACCGTCGCAAACCTCTTGGGAAGTGCTCGGTAGGCCGCCATCGCGAGGGTGCCGCGCGCGGTCGGGAGGATGGTCGTCTGGGTGGAGGAGATCGCCGACACCATGACGGCGACAACCAGCACCCAGCCGAGCGGGCCGAGCAGCCCATCCTTGATGGCGATGAAGAAGTCGTCGGCGTTGGTTTCGTTGCCCAGGCCCGTCGGGCCGTCACCCAGTCCGGCGTACATCATCGCCGCGATCGTCACTGCCACGTACGTGACCAGCAGGATGACGGTGGTGAGCAGAGCCGCCCGCCCGGGGATGCGCCGCGGATCCTTGGTCTCTTCGTTGAGGGCCAGGGTCGTGTCCCACCCCCAGTAAATGAACAGCGCCAGGAGGATGGCCTGCACGAAGCCGCTCCAGTCACCGATCGCGAACGGGTTGAGCCAGGACCAGTCGAACGGCGTCGGGTCCGGCGCGCTTCCGGCGAAGAAGTGCCACAGCGCCGCCGCGATGAAGATCGCGAGAGCCAGGTACTGCACCGCGAGGAGGATGTTCTGCACCCTCTCGCCGATCTCGACGCCGCGCCAGCTCACCCACGTCATCGCGGCGATGAACACCACTCCGGTCGCTGTGACCAAAGGAGCGTTGTCGGCCAGGAGGGCATCCTGGGGGCTTCCGACGATCCCGTCGATGAGCGCCCACAAGTAGATGCCGCTGATCTGGGCGAGGTTGGCCAGCACCACCATCCCGGCCACAGCGACGCCCCAGCCGCCCATCCACCCGACCCACGGTCCGAAGGCTTTCGTACCCCATGTGAAGGTCGTGCCGCAGTCAGGGATCTCCCGGTTCAGCTCCCGGTACGCGTAGGCGATGAAGAGCATCGGCACAAACGCGAGCACGAAGATGATCGGCGCCTGCGCACCCACGGCGATGACAATGAAGCCGAGCGTGGCGACCAGGGAATACACCGGCGCCGTGGAGGCGAGCCCGATGACGGTAGACCCCCACAGGCCGAGGGTGCCGGCGGCCAGCCCCTTGCCCTCGGGTGCGGTGAAGGTAATCGGTGCAGTCGCCATTCCGTCACCGTAGGGCTACCGCGAATTCGCGGTCAAGCATTCGTTGTGGCCGGCCCTCAGCCGAGCATGCGCGCCGCGGCACTCTCCCGGACGGATCCGCCGGACCTGCGCACCAGAACATGCCCGCGCCGCAGTGAGAGCCGCAGCCATGGGCCGGACTCCCGCAGCGGGACACTCTCGGCCTCCGGCCCGAGAAAACCGAGTACCTGGGCGACGAACCCCACGCCCCGGGGGATGCCACCGAGAACCGGGTCGGGCGCCCCCACACCGCCCCACGGATCTGCCGAACCACATCCTCACCCGCGTCAGTGGGAACGGTCGTCGCGACCTCCTCCATGCCGCGCTGGGCTGCCGATGCGAGCTCGGTCGAGGAGATCTCCCCCGTGGCCACCCAGCCCGAGACCGGAGGAGATATGCCGGCCCAGGCTGCCCGCATCCCGGCATCGGGCAACTCGAGCGTCACGCCGTGCGCCCGGAGAGATGTCCCATCGACGACGACATCGCACGCGAGCTCCGGGTCGACGGCAAGCACGCGCACCCCGAGGATGGTGGGCGCCGAGTCGAGGATCCCGCGCGGCGCAATGGGGGCGCACGTCATGACGAGGACGCCGTCGGCTGCCCGGAGCCGCACGGCGCCGTCTCCGACGCGAGCCGCTCGAGAGGCGAAGGTCTGCGCGTCCACCGCCGTCTCGGCATCGGCGAGAATCAGTGGCGTCGACATCCGACCTAAACTACCAAGCGGAAGAGGCGCCGCGCCCGCGGCGAGACCAGCAAGCTCCGGGAGATCCGATGACCGACGGCGGTACGAACGCTCCCGGCGAGGTCGTCGAAGCTGATCCGGTCGCGTCGTTGCTCGCCGTGCTCAACCTGTCATCGAGCGGCGCCAGGACGACGGAGGACATCTTCACGGGGTGTCGCAGTCGATGCCGCTCGGGCGCGTGTACGGCGGCCAGGTACTCTCGCAGTCCATCGTGGCGGCATCGCGCACGCTGCCGCCCGGACGAACCGTCCACTCGATGCACGGGTATTTTCTTCGCCCGGGTGACTCCTCGGCGGGAATCACGTTTTCCGTCGACCGGATTCACGACGGCAGATCCTTCTCGACGCGTCGGACGCAGGCCTACCAGGATGGCGTCCCGATCTTCTCGATGATCGCGTCCTTCCAAGACGAAGACCCCGGCCTGGAGCATGCCGAGCCGATGCCCGCCGGCATTCCGCGCCCCGAGGACCTCCCCAACCTCGAGGATCACCTTGTCGGACTCCATCCGATGAGCAAGCGCATGTTCACCGATCGGCCTCTCGATGTGCGCCATGTGCCGGGTCCGATATACCTGAACGTCGCGGGCGAGCATGTCCCCCGCCAAGCGGTGTGGCTCAAAACCCGGCGCCCCCTGCCCGATGACCCCGACCTGCACCGCGCCGCGCTCGCCTATCTGAGCGACATGACCATTCAGGAATCGGTGCTTCGTGCTCACGGCGTTGCGTGGTCGACGCCGGGGCTGAAAGTGGCAAGTCTCGATCACGCCATGTGGTGGCATCGATTCGCGCGCGTCGACGACTGGTTGCTCTACGTGCAGGAATCCCCGAACGCCCGCGGCGGACGCGGACTCGCCACCGGCCGGATCTATTCTTCCGAAGGAATACTCGTGGCAAGCGTCGCTCAGGAGATCACGATCCGCGTGCCGAGCGGCGGAGACTGACCGACTCAGCGGCGGTGGCCGTACCGCAACGGTTCTCCGACGTACGGCGCCCAGGCATCCCGTTCGATCTCGCTCAACCGCAGCGGCTTCCCCGTTTCGGCATCCACCTTCACGACGACCGTCGTTGCGCGCGCATAGATCTCCTGGCCGCTCTCACCGGCCGTCTCGCGCGGACTGCACACTTCGTAGCACACGTCGATGCTGGAGCCGCCGAGCCTGCCGAACCACAGCTGAACGTCGAGCGGATGCCGCTGGTAGGGAACCGGACGCAGATACTCGATCTCTTGGCGCGCGATGAGCGTCAGCACACCCGCGTGCAAACTCGAGTTCATGACTGCTGTCGGGGGCGCGGTCTCGCCGACGCCGGGTTGCCAGAACGCGCGCACGCGCGCCTCCTCAAGCAACTTCAGCATCGACGTGTTGTTGACGTGATTGAACGCGTCGAGGTCGCCCCAGCGCAGGTGGATCGGCAAGTGAACCCGGGCTGTTCCGGAGGTCCCGGCGTCGGTGTCGGTCATCCCGACTCAGTCGCGCGTGAGTTTGCGGTAGGTGGAGCTGGCCCGGTTCAGGGCGTCGGGTCCGAGACGCTCCAGCTTGTTGCGCTCGTACGCCTCGAAGTTGCCCTCGAACCAGTACCAGGCATCCGGGTTCTCGTCAGTGCCTTCGTACGCGAGGATGTGGGTCGCGATGCGGTCGAGGAACCACCGATCGTGGGTGATCACCACGGCGCAGCCCGGGAACTCGAGCAGTGCGTTCTCCAGCGACTGAAGAGTTTCGACGTCAAGGTCGTTCGTCGGCTCGTCAAGCAGCAGGAGGTTTCCGCCCTCCTTGAGGGTGAGCGCCAGATTGAGGCGGTTGCGCTCACCGCCCGAGAGCACGCCAGCCTTCTTCTGCTGATCGGGTCCCTTGAAGCCGAACTTCGACACGTAGGCGCGGGAAGGGATCTCGGTCTTACCGACCGTGATGATGTCCAGGCCGTCGGAGACGACCTCCCACAGCGACTTGTTGGGGTCGATGTTCGAGCGCGTCTGGTCGACGTAGCTGATCTTGACCGTCTCGCCGATCTTCAGATCGCCGCCGTCGACGGGCTCGAGCCCGACGATGGTCTTGAACAGCGTCGTCTTACCGACGCCGTTGGGACCGATGACGCCGACGATGCCGTTGGGCGGCAGACTGAAGCTCAGTCCATCGATGAGTGAGCGGCCATCGAAGCCCTTCTTGAGCTTCTTCGCCTCGATCACGACGCTCCCCAGGCGCGGCCCGGGCGGGATCTGAATCTCCTCGAAGTCCAGCTTCCGCGTGCGATCCGCTTCTGCCGCCATCTCCTCATAGCGGGCCAGACGCGCCTTCGACTTCGCCTGACGGCCCTTCGCGTTGGAGCGAACCCAGTCGAGCTCCTCCTTCAGACGCTTGGCGAGCTTGGCATCCTTCTTGCCCTGGACATCGAGTCGCTCGGCCTTCTTCTCGAGGTAGGTCGAGTAGTTGCCTTCGTAGCCGATGAGCCGGCCGCGATCGACCTCGGCAATCCACTCGGCGACGTTGTCGAGGAAGTACCGATCGTGGGTGATGGCGATCACAGCACCGGCATACTTCTGGAGGTGCTGCTCAAGCCAGAGCACGCTCTCGGCGTCGAGGTGGTTCGTGGGCTCGTCCAGCAGGAGCAGATCCGGCTTCTGCAGCAGGAGCTTCGTCAGCGCGACACGGCGCTTCTCGCCGCCCGAGAGCTGCGGGATCTGAGCATCTGCGGGGGGCGTGCGCAGCGCGTTCATGGCCTGGTCCAGCTGCGAGTCGAGGTCCCACGCGTCAGCCGCGTCGATCTCTTCCTGCAGGGTGCCCATCTCTGCCAGCAGGCTGTCGAAGTCGGCATCAGGGTCACTCATGAGACCCGAGATCTCGTTGAAGCGATCCAGCTTGGCCTTGACGGCGATGCCGTCCTGAATGTTTTCGAGGACTGTCTTGGACTCGTCGAGCTCGGGCTCCTGCATCAGGATGCCGACGCTGAACCCCGGGGTGAGCGTCGCCTCTCCGTTGGACGGGGTGTCCAGGCCCGCCATGATCTTCAGGATCGTCGACTTTCCGGCACCGTTGGGGCCGACCATTCCGATCTTCGCTCCCGGAAGGAACGCCATCGTCACGTCGTCGAGGATCAGCTTCTCGCCCACAGATTTACGGGCGCGGACCATCTGATAGATGTACTCAGCCATAGCTCGACCAGTCTACGGGCCGCCTGCCCGTCGCCCGCGCCTCACCAGTCAATGGGACGGGTGTCCCCGATCAGGCACCGGCCCGTCGCGAGGCCCGGCATCACGGCCACTACGGGGTCTCCCGTTGACGGACCGACCTGGCCGACAAGGCACTCCTCACCCCACCGCACCGAGAACTGGATGCTCTCGGCAGGGTTTCCGACGGTCGACTCATCGAACGTGACCTCCATCGCCGACTTGTCGAAGCCGGCCTGGGTCAGCCCGTCGATATATGCGCGGCCCTGGAAGCGCTGGTCGGTCCCCCACACGGCTGCCACGACGTCCGCGAAGAACGGCAGAGCCTCATCGGCGGTCGTCGCCTCACTCACCTGCTCGGGGGCCGGATCGGCAGTCTCCGTGGGGGTCGGCGTCGTCGTGGCCACAGGAGTGGGCGTCGGCGACGGTGCGGGCTCAGCAGTACATCCCGCGAGCAGCCCGGCGACCAGAGCCACGCTGAGAACCCCGACCGCTCGCCCAGCGCGGCGATGCCCCGTCGGGGTCAGCGGAACGGTCATTCGAGCGGCACACACGCACAGGAGTCTAGAGCCCTCCTGCCGACCTCTCCCTGGGAGGCTAGAAGGGCGTCTCGCTCGGCAGTGTGGGCGTGGCGGCATCCTCGGCCCCGGGCGCAGCCCAGGCGTCCTGTGCCACGGCGGGGGTGGTCTCCGAGGCCGATGCTGCCCCCTGGGCTGTCGACTGCTTGGTGTAGGTCGAGGTTCCCCACCGCAGGTCGTGGCCGACCGTGTCGGCGTCGATATCGATACTCACCCCCTTCTTGCCACCGGACTCCCACGCCCGAAGACGCAGCCGGCCGGTGACGACGAGCGGCTCACCCTTGGTGACCGAGGCCGCGATGTGCTCCGCGAGGCCGCGGAAGGCCGACACGTTGTACCAGTTCGTCCCGTCGTCGACCCAGGTGCCGGTCGACCGATCGAGGCGACGCTGCGCGCTGCCGAGACGGAAGTTCGCGACGGCGAGGCCGCCCGCGGTGATCTTGAACTCCGGAGGCCCCGCGACGTTTCCGGTGACCGTGATGATGTCGGACATTTCTCCCTTCCCCGCCCGGATCCGTTCCGGGCTGCGCTGGTACCCGAGTGCCCGTCGGGTACCAGCGCCGAGATCAGGCTGGCCGATCACCGGGAACTGCCGTGCGTCCTCGCGCTGAGCCGTGGAGGGGCCGCGTCCCGCGAGGATGGGGAGGAGACCTCAGGCCGTCACATACTCCGAGAACCGGGCGCGCACCTTGTTGACCTTGGGCACCGCGACGGCAAGGCAGTACCCCTGGGTCGGGTTCTTCGCGAAGAAGTCCTGGTGATACTCCTCGGCCGGATAGAACGCGCCGAGGGGCTCAATCGTGGTGACGATGCCGCCATCCCACCACTCGGCCGCACGGTCGCGCGCGGCCTCGAAGAGCTCCCGCTGCTGATCGTCGGCGGGGAACATCGCGCTGCGGTACTGGGTGCCGACGTCGTTTCCCTGTCGGTTCAGCTGTCGCGGATCGTGCATCGTGAAGAAGGCGTCCAGGATCACCTCGTCGGAGATGACGTCGGGATCGAAGGTCACGGCGACGGCCTCGGCGTGGCCGGTGCGCCCCGTGCAGACCTGCTCGTAGGAGGGGTTCTCGACGGCGCCGCCGACGTACCCCGAGACGACTGACGACACTCCACGAAGAGCGCGGTAGGCCGCGTCGAGACACCAGAAGCAACCGCCTGCGAGAACGAACGTGTGCATGATTTCTCCTTGTTGTGGTGCCGGATTCTGGCACCACTGATCACAACAGTCTCGCGGGGACCCTTGTTCCCCGCATCCATGTCCGTGGTCGGATCTATGTTCGATTGCGGAGGGACACGCAGATGCAGAGACCACGGATACAGCTCATCCCCATCGGGATCGACGCCTGGCGGGTCGTCGACCCGGGCCGCGGACCGATCGGACAGGTGCGCGTCGGTCGAGACGAGCAGGGCGAGCACTTCGCCGCGAAGCGCTTCCACCCGCGCGACCGGAGGTTCCACGCGCTCGGGCAGTTCTGGAGCCGGGAGGACGCCGTCGACGCCCTCGTGTTGTCGACGTGATGTGAGCCCCGGTGGCTCTCCAGCTCAGACGGGGAACTCCACAGGTCGCGGACGCCATGCGGTGCATCCCGGAGAACCCCCGGCCAGACCTCAGCCAGAATCTCCACCGCGCGCCGCAGATCACTGGGGGGCGCGGTGAAGGGGATGCGCAGATGTCGTTCGTTTCCGCCTTCCAACGCGAACCTCGGGCCAGCTGCCAGCAGGAGCCCCGCTTCTCGCGCCTGGAGCACCAGCGCCGAACTCAACGGCGCGTTCAGCTCGACCCACAGCGCGACTCCCCCATCAACGGAGGGAACACGCCACTCCGGCAGCCGCTCAGCCAGCGCCGAAACCAGGGCATCTCGCCCCTCGCCCAGATACTCACCGCGATGGCGAGCGATCTCGGGCAATCGTGGGATCAGCCCGGCTGCGACCGCCTGTTCAAACTCCGGAGTTCCCAGATCGTAGGCGGGCCGCTCCTGCACGAGCCGGTCGATGAGGTCGTGATCGGTTCGGATCCATCCGACACGAAGGCCACCCCACACGGTCTTGCCCAGCGAACCGACGCGCACGACGAGGCTTTCGTCGGTCGTGCGGAATCCGCGATCCTGGAACCCGCGAGCGATGTCAAGATCGGCCGTGGTCTCATCCAGGATGAGGCGGGTTCCCGACCGGCCCGCTGCCAGTTCGACGGCCTCGCGCTCGTGCACCGACATGCTGCGCCCGGTGGGGTTCTGGAAGTCGGGCATGAGGTACGCAAGCACGGGCCGCGTTCGGGCGAACGACTCGGCGACGCGCTCCAGGTCCCAACCGCTCTCCGGCGATACCGGGATGCCGACGAGCCGTCCGCCCGCGCGCCGCAGCGCGTCTGCGGCGTGCGGGTACGTCGGCGTCTCGATCGCCACACGGTCACCTCGTCCGATGAGCACGCTGGCCAGCAGGTGGATCGCGCTCTGGGCGCCCGCGGTGATCATGATCTGGCGCGGCTCCGTGGGCAGGCCTCGGGCACGGAAGTGCTCGGCGATGGCCTCGCGCAACTCGGCGCGCCCGAGGACGTCGTAGCCGGAGCGTGAGGCGAGGGTCGCTGCATCGGCGGCGACATCCGCCATGTGGCCGGCCAGGCCCGGCCAGGCGGGTGGGCTCGCCTGCTGCAGGTCGATCGTTCCCTCGGTTTCGAGGATCCGCCCCACCTCGCGACGCCCCAGCGGCAGAGTGACGCTGCCCGAGCCGCGCAGGCTGCTGATGTGGCCGGAGTCCCGCAAGCTCTGATACGCCATCGACACGGTGCTGCGGCTGATCCGGAGGGCGAGGGCCAGCTCTCGCTCGGCGGGAAGCGCCGTTCGCGGCGCAATGCGGTTGTCCAGGCACAGGAGGCGAATGCCGTCGGCCAGCGCCTCATACGCCGGCTCCCTCGTGCGCCAGCCGCCGAGCGCGATGGTCAGGGCACGGGCTGACATTCGAGACTCCATGGCCACTCCTTCTCGATTGGACTGGTCATGTCAGTCCACTTCTCGACTTGGATGGTGCCATGCCTCGCCGCATCCTGCAACTTCTCATCGGACTCCCCCTCTACGGGGTCGGTGCTGCGCTGACGGTGGATGCAGGGCTCGGTGTCGACCCGTGGACCGTGCTGGCCGAGGGGCTCTCTCTGCGCACGGGAATCGGCGTCGGGTGGATGACCAACATCCTCGGCTTGCTGATCCTGCTCGTCTGGATTCCCCTTCGGCAGCGCCCCGGGATCGGCACCGTCGCCAACATCCTGATCGTGGGCACCGCGATGCAACTCGCCCTGTGGGTCCTGCCGCCGATCTCCGGGTTCCTGGCTCAGTTCGCGATGCTCGTGGGCGGCATCCTGCTCGTCGCCATCGCCTCGGGCCTGTACATCGGCGCCCGTTTCGGGCCCGGACCGCGCGATGGGCTCATGACCGGTCTCCGCAGCCGGTTCGGGATGCCGATCTGGGCCGCGCGAGCCAGTGTCGAACTGACGGTTCTGGTTCTCGGGTGGCTTCTGGGTGGCACCGTCGGACTGGGCACCGTGCTGTTCGCAGCGACCATCGGCCCTCTCGTCCACGTGACACTGCCGCTGTTCGACACCGCTCTGGCAAGCGGTCGGGCGCGGCTGCGACAGGCAGCCTCCGGCGTGGCGTCGGCGACCTCACCGAGGTAGGAGAAATCACCCAGGGAGGACAGTCTGCGGTGCAATCATCCTGCGGCGGCGATTCTTCCTACGCTGCGGAGGTGCTGTGGATGCCTCAGACAGCCGCATCCACAACCGAAAGCCGCCTCAGAGGCGGACTACATGGGGTGGCTAACGGGACTTGAACCCGCGACCCCCGCGACCACAACGCGGTGCTCTACCAACTGAGCTATAGCCACCATGCGCCCACCGGAGCGGGCAACCAAAAGATTCTCTCACACGCCGGGCGCGAACGCCGACACGGCTGCAGCCGCAGCCTGCTTGGCCTCGTCGCTGCTCGGTCCCGGCTCGGGGACGAACACCGCGCTGCGGTAGTAGGCCAGTTCACGCAGCGATTCGCTGATGTCGGCGAGGGCGCGGTGTCCGCCATCCTTCGCCGGGGCGTGGATGTAGGCGCGGGGGTACCAGCGCCGCGAGAGCTCCTTGATGCTCGACACGTCGACGTTGCGGTAGTGAAGCCACCGGTCGACACGGGGCATGTACTTCGCAAGGAACATACGGTCGGTGCCGATGGTGTTACCCGCGAGCGGCGCCTTCCCCTCCTGGGGTACGAAGCGCTGAATGTACTCGAGGACCTCAAACTCCGCTTCGGCAACGCTGACACCGTTGGGGATCTCGGTGAGCAAGCCCGATTTTTCATGCATGGCGGTGACGAAATCGTTCATGTTCGCGAGGGCCGAGGCATCCGGCTTGATCACGATCTGGAACCCGGGGTCCAGGGGACGCAACTCGAAGTCGGTGACGATGACGGCGATCTCGACGAGTTCATCGACGGCGAGATCCAGTCCGGTCATCTCGCAGTCGATCCACACCAGACGGTCGTTCTCGCTCGAAGCCATGCCGCCCATCCTAGAGCGGGCGCTCGCAGCGATCGCGGCGGCTCCCGGTAATCTGGGTGATGCGCCTCCGTAGCTCAATGGATAGAGCATCGGCCTTCTAATCCGACGGTTACTGGTTCGAGTCCAGTCGGGGGCACGATGATCGAGATGGATGCCGATGCGTTCGAGCAACTCGTCGTCGAGGAGCTCGACCGGCTTCCCGACGACATGGTCGACGGGCTCGACAACGTCGTCTTCGTGGTCGAAGACCGTGGCGAGGATGGTTCGCTGGACCTTCTCGGCCTCTACGACGGCTGGGCGTTGACGGAACGCGATCGATATGGCGTGGGTGAGCTTCCCGATCGGATCATCGTCTATCGTGAAGCGCACCTGGCAGCGTGCGACGATCTCGACGAGCTTCGTGCTGAGATCCATACGACTCTTGTCCACGAGATCGCCCACTTCTACGGGATTGACGACGACCGGCTCCACGAGTTGGGATGGGCTTGATGAACAGCGCGACACTCCCCCGGGCCGATGAGGATGTCGACACGCGCCGCGCTCCCGAAACGCCATGGCAGACGGTCGTGTGGAATGACCCCGTCAATCTCATGAGCTATGTCACCCACGTCTTCCGCACCTACTTCGGCTTCAGCGCGCAGCGCGCGGAATCTCTCATGCTCGCGGTGCATCACGAGGGCCACGCGGTGGTCGCCGAGGGCGCCCGGGAGCAGATGGAGCTCCACGTTCACGCCATGCACGACTACGGCCTCTCCGCCACCGTCCGAAAGGCCCCGGAATGACTCGTGAGCTCGTGATGGCGATCACCCGGATCGAGGCTCTGCATCTGTCGCAGATGACGGAGCAGTTCCGAGACCTCCTCGAGGCAACGACGGATGCCTCCAGCGATGATGCCGTGGCTCGACTGGTTCCCGAGGGATACCGTGACGACGATGATGCCGCGCGCGAGTTTCGGCGGCTCACCGAACGGGAGCTCCTCGACCGCCGTCACACGGATGCCGAGACCGTTCTCGGCATCCTGGGTCCGACGCTGCCCGCGATGCCTGTGACGCCCGACGACCCGGCACTCACGGAAGAGGTCGTCGTGCACGCGAGCGCCGAGGACGTGAGCGCTCTGCTGCGCACCCTGTCGGCGATTCGGCTTGTGCTGGCAACGCGACTCGGGATTCAGGCCGACGACGACCACGACTCCACCGACCCCCGATTCGGGATCTACGACTGGCTCGGCTACCGACTCGACAGCCTCATCACCGCCATCGACGCGGACCCGGACTCTCACGACTCCTGACGGAGCACCGAGACGGATCGGGCTCAGGGAACGGCGACCACCCGCGTGGCGTGGGCCGCAGGATCGTCCCGCTCGAGGTGGCGATCCTCTTGACGAGCCCAGCGCTCCCAGTGCGGCCGGTACGTGTCTCCGTCTCGTTCGAGCGCCCGCTCTCGACGCGACGCGGCCGGCGAGTCGACCCAGACGCGAACGTCCGCGAGACCGGCGGTCACCGGGGTCAGGATGCCCGAGCCTTCGACCACGAGTGGCAGGTCGGGGTCCACCCCGTGCGCTTCGGCATACTCGCCGACAGTCCAATCCCAGCGGCGCCACTGGCCTGGCTGCCCGCCTGCATGCGGGAGGAGAACGTGCTGCGTGACATCGTCGACCGCGGCGTCGAGGCCATCCCAGCCGGGGTAGGTCGAATCCAAGGCCAGGAGCTGGGGCGACGCTTCCAGCGGCCACCGCTCGAGCAGAAGGCGCGTCAGACTGGTCTTCCCGGCGCCGCTACGCCCGTCGATGAGAACGACGGGTGCCGGCGCCCCCAGGGCCAGGATGTCGGCCCGCAGCAGCTGCGTCGCGCCGTTCAGGGCCGCACTGACCGGGTCGTCACTTCTTGAGGGCGCGGATGACACGAATAAGCACGTGCCCGGCAACCCAGACGAAGGGGATGCCGACGGCAAGCAGGGAGATCAGGTTCGGCTCGAAGCGCAGGTCATCGCCGCGGCGGATGTATGCGCCGATCGGAATCGCGGTACCACCGGCACCACCGCCGCCGTTGCCGCCCTCATCCGATCCCCCGCCGAAGCCGGAGGATGCGAGGGCGACGGGGATGATCTTGATGCCGTCGACATCCTGCTGTTCTCCGTAGATGCCGGAGACACCGAAGGATGCTGCCTGCTTGCCGAGTTCGAGCGCGATGTTGGGCATAGCCCCACGCTACCGGCCCGGGGCGCTCGATGACAGGGCGACGGGGATCCGATCCGTGTCAGCTGGGTGATTCGCGCGGCGGTCGAGGGTTGGACGGAAGCGTTCCGCCGCCACGCTCGCTGATGAGCGTCGCGCGAGTGACGGCGCCCCGACCGAACCGCGCCACCGCGGTATCCAGCGCAGACTCGACGCGGCGCCATTCCCCGTCGTCGTCCCAGAGGGCGGGCGCGGACTCGGTGAGTGTGCGCAGCTTCTCTGCGCGCACCCCCACGAGTCGCACGGGAAGCCGCCGGTCGATGGCATCGAAGAGCTCGAGGGCGACGTCTCCGATGCGCTGCCCCACCGAACTCGGGTCGGCAAGGCTGCGCGAGCGCGACACGGTGCTGAAGTCGGCGAACCGGATCTTGATCGCCACCGCGCCGGCCTCCCAGGATGCCGCGCGCAGCCGCGCCGCCACGCGATCGGCCAGGCGGCGCAGCTCGGAGCGGAGCACGGCCGGGTCGCTGATGTCGGTGTGAAAGGTCTCTTCGTGCCCGACGCTCTTCTCGACGCGCGTCGTGGTCACCTCCCGCGCGTCGCGCCCGCGCGCCAGATTCCACACGCGCTCGCCCATCGCTGCGCCCAGTGCACGCTCGAGCACCGCCTGCGGAGCATCCAGCACATCGGAAACCGTGTGGATACCGCGAGACTCCAGAGCTTCGGCGGCTTTCGGTCCCACGCCCCACAGCGCGCGCACCGACCTCGGCGCAAGAAACGCCGCGGTGTCCGCCTCGGCGACGATGAGGAGTCCATCGGGCTTGCTCAGCGTGGAGGCCATCTTTGCGACATGCTTCGTCGCTGCCGCTCCGATGCTGCAGGTCAGGCCGGTCTCGTCCCGCACGCGAACCCGCAGCATCCGTGCGATCGTTCCGGGCGATCCCCAGAGGCGTCGCGCCCCGCGCACGTCGAGGAACGCTTCGTCGATCGACAGCGGCTCGACCAGCGGCGTGATGTCGTGGAAGACGCGCATCACCTCACGCGAGAGCGCGAGGTAGCGATCGAAGTGGGGCGGCACGACGATCGCCTGGGGGCACAGTCGCAGCGCCTGCCCCACCGGCATGGCGGCCCGGACACCGAACGCACGCGCCTCGTACGACGCGCTCGAGACAACAGAGCGACTCTCGGGAGCGCCGATGATGATGGGCTTGCCCGCGAGCGTCGGGTCATCGAGCACCTCGACGGCCGCGTAGAACGCGTCCATGTCGACGTGCAGGATGTCGGCGCCGGTGTCATCCGCATCATCGAGCGACACGAGGCGATTCCTGCCGTCCCCTCGTCCCATGAATCCATTCTCGCCCCCACCACCGACAGCGCTCTCACGGCGTTTCCATCGGAACGAGACAGACGGCCCGAAGAATCACGCAATACCCTCGGGGGTATAGAGAAGCTCGAATCCGAAGGAGAGCGCTGTGATCACCTCAACCCGCGTCCTGCCCCTCGCCGTGGCGACGGCCGGCCTGCTCGCCACAGGCCTGACGGGATGCGCCGCGGCATCCTCGCCGATAGTGAATGTCGAGACGTCCGCGGGTCTGGCAGATACCATCACGCTCGAACCGAGCGAACCGCCGACGCCCGACGAAGCCACTCCGACAGACCTCGAGGCGCAACTGCTGTATCTGATCGAAGAAGAGAAGCTCGCGCACGACGTCTACAGCGTGCTCGGCGACCTGTGGGGCGGCAACATCTTCGCAAACATCGCCGCCTCCGAACTCTCGCACCAGGACGCTGTCGCAGGCCTGCTCGTCGACCACGCGATCACCGACCCGCGCTCTGATGACATCGGCGTCTTCACCGACCCCCAGCTGCAGGCCCTCTTTGATCAGCTCGTCGCCGACGGATCGGCATCCCGCGACGCCGCCATCGACGTCGGTGTCGTCATCGAGCAGACCGACATCGCTGACCTCACCGAAGCACTCTCCGACGCGCCAGAGGATGTCGCCAGCGTCCTGGAACGCCTGCTCGCCGGCTCACAGAACCACCTCGCGGCGTTCACTCGACAAGCCTGACCCCCGCGCCGAGGGTGTGAGGCTCAGGTCACGACTGCGAAGCGCGCTCGAGGATCAGCTCGCGGACGCGCACAGCGTCAGCCTGCCCCTTCATCGCCTTCATGACCGCGCCGATGATGGCGCCCGCCGCCTGCACCTTGCCGTCGCGAATCTTCTCCATGACGTCGGGCTGGGAGGCGAGGGCCTCATCGATCGCGGCGATGAGCGCCCCGTCGTCTGAGACGACAGCGAGGCCGCGAGCGTCGACAACCTCTTGAGGCGTGCCCTCGCCGGCGATGACACCCTCCAGTACCTGCCGGGCGAGCTTGTCGGTCAGGGTTCCGGCATCCACCAGCCCCTGCAGCGCTGCCACGTGGGCCGGTGAGACGAGTTCGCTCGCCTCGCGGTCCTGTGCGTTCGCGATGCGGGCGATCTCACCGGTCCACCACTTGCGGGCAGCGGCGGGGGACGCGCCCGCCGCAATCGTCGCTTCGACCTCGGCGAGGATGCCGCCATTGGCGACATCCTGGAACTCGAGATCGGTGAAACCCCACTCGGTCTTCAGGCGCCGACGTCGGGCTGCGGGGGGCTCGGGGAGAGCCGCGCGCAACGATTCGATCAGGTCGCTCGAGGGCTCCACAGGCAGCAGGTCCGGCTCGGGGAAGTACCGGTAGTCGTCGGCATCCGACTTCGGACGGCCGGGAGAGGTCGTGCCGGTGTCTTCGTGCCAGTGACGGGTCTCTTGCGTGATCGTGCCACCCGCCGCCAGGATCGCGGCCTGGCGCTGGATCTCGTGGCGCACGGCGCGCTCGACCGAACGCATGGAGTTCACGTTCTTGGTCTCGGTGCGGGTGCCCAGCGGTGCCGGCGGCTCACCGGCCGCCGCGCGGGGCCGCAGCGACACGTTCGCGTCACACCGGAGGTTGCCGCGTTCCAGACGAGCTTCGGAGATCCCCAGCGCCAGCACGATGTCGCGGATCGTCTGCACGTACGCCTTGGCGATCTCGGGCGCGCGGTGCTCGGCTCCGTAGATCGGCTTCGTGACGATCTCGACGAGGGGCACACCCGCGCGGTTGTAGTCGACGAGCGAGTACTCGGCGCCCTGGATGCGGCCGGTCGAGCCTCCCATGTGGGTCAGCTTTCCGGCATCCTCCTCCATGTGCGCGCGCTCGATCGGAACCTCGACGATCGTGCCATCGGCCAGCTCGACATCGACGGCGCCCTCGAAGGCGATCGGTTCGTCGTACTGCGAGATCTGATAGTTCTTGCCGAGGTCGGGGTAGAAGTAGTTCTTGCGGGCGAACCGGCTCGAGGGCGCGATCGAGCAGCCGAGAGCCAGGCCCAGACTGATAGAAAAGCGCACCGCGGTCTCGTTGACGACCGGAAGCGCGCCCGGAAGACCCATGTCGACGGGAGCGACAAGCGTGTTCGGCTCCGCAGCGTGGTTGGACGCGTGGGCGGGGTTGCCCGCCGGCGAGAACATCTTGGTTTCGGTGTTCAGCTCGACGTGCACCTCGAACCCGAGCACCGGCTCGAACATCTCGAGAGCCTTGTCAAAGTCCATGAGCTTCGCGGTAGCCATCAGGCACGCCCTCCCGTCGCCGCACCCAGCACGGGGGCCCGATCAAGCAACGGACCACCCCATTCCTCGAGCAGCAGCGCCTCGAGGGCCGCCCCGACGCGGTAGAGACGCGCATCCTGTCGCGCTGGAGCAAGGAACTGGATGCCGACCGGCAGCCCGTCGTCGACAGAAAGACCCGAGGGCAGCGAGATTCCCGGCACGCCGGCGAGGTTCGCGGGGATCGTCGCGACATCGTTGAGGTACATCTGCATCGGGTCGTCGATCTTCTCGCCGAGGCGGAACGCCGTGGTGGGTGCTGTGGGGGTGGCGATGACGTCGACCTGCGCGAACGCCTGATCGAAGTCCTGCTGAATGAGCGTGCGCACCTTCTGGGCCGACCCGTAGTACGCGTCGTAGTAGCCCGCACTCAGGGCGTAGGTACCGAGGATGATGCGACGCTTGACCTCGTCGCCGAATCCGGCCTCGCGCGTGGCTGCCATGACATCCTCGACGGTTCCGCCGGGCACGTCGACGCGCAGGCCGAAGCGCACCGAGTCGAACTTCGCGAGGTTGCTGGAGGCTTCGGCAGGGAGGATCAGGTAGTACGCGGCGACGCCGTACTCGAAGTGGGGAGCGCTGATCTCGACGATCTCGGCCCCCTGCGCTTCCATCCGGGCAAGCGCCGCGCGGAACGACTCCGACACGCCGCTCTGGAAGCCGCTGTCGGGAAGTTCCCGGATGACACCGACACGCAGACCCTTCAGCACATCACCGCGGGCACCCTCGCGTGCGGCATCCGCGAACGACGGCCAATCGTCGGCGAGAGAGGTGGAATCGTGCGGGTCGTGCCCGCCGATGACGTCGTGCAGCAGACCCGCATCGAGGACCGTACGGGTGACCGGACCGACCTGGTCGAGGCTCGATGCCAGGGCAATCGCCCCGAAGCGGCTCACTCCGCCGTACGTCGGTTTGAGGCCGACAGTTCCGGTGACGTGGGCAGGCTGACGAATCGACCCGCCGGTGTCGGAGCCGAGCGCGAGCGGCGCCTCGAACGCTGCCACGGCGGCCGCGGAGCCGCCACCCGAGCCCCCGGGGATCCGGTCGAGATCCCACGGGTTGTGCGTCGGCCCGTACGCGGAGTGCTCGGTGGACGAGCCCATCGCGAACTCATCCATGTTCGTCTTGCCGAGCGGAACGAGTCCGGCAGCTCGCGAACGCGCAACGACCGTCGCGTCGTAGGGCGACAGGTACCCGTCGAGAATGCGGGATCCGCTCGTCGAGGGCATATCGGTGGTGACCAGCACGTCCTTGATGGCGAGCGGCACCCCCGCGAGTTCGTGAAGATCGTCGCCCGCTGCACGCCGGGCGTCGATGTCGGCCGCGACCTCGAGGGCGTGGTCGCTGACGTGGAGGAAAGCGTGGATGTCGGCATCCACCGCCGCGATCCGGTCGAGATGGGCGCGGGTGGCTTCAACGCTCGAGATCTCCCGTGACGCGAGGGAGGATGCCAGCTCGGCGGCGGTCAAGCGGGTCAGATCTGTCACTGCTCTTCTCCCAGGATCGCGGTCACGCGGAAACGGCCGTCTGCGGCATCCGGGCGTTCTGCAGCACCTGCTCGGGCGTGAGCATGTCGCCGGGAAGGTCAGCGCGGAACACGTTGTGCAGGGCGATCGGATGACTCGTCGCTGGCACCTCGGGCGTCGCGACCTGAGACACCTTGGCGATGTTGTCGACGATCGCGTCGAGCTGTCCGGTGAGGCGGCCCACCTCCTCGTCACTCAGGCGGATTCGGGCGAGCACACCGAGATGGCGCACGAGATCGGGGGTGATTTCAGACACCGCACCATTCTAGGTGCGCTGTCTGATGCCACCCTCGCGCCCCCGATCGGCGAGACAGCGCAATCCCGAGGCCTGCCTCACGCAGCGGTGGTCGCCACACGCCGCGCGGCTGAGCTCCGAACGGGCACGGTTGCCACCACCGCCCCGGCGACGAAGACGAGCTGCGCGATCGTCCGTGGCACCAGCGGCGTCGATGGCGCGGCGGGGTTGTCGACGCCCGCCGCCGCCACGATGTTGGCAGGGAACATCGCAATCAGAAGCACGATGGCTGCAAGCGCGGCCCACCGCCGGGTCCTCGGGACGAGCAATCCCCCGGCGATGACGATCTCGATGACCCCCGTGGCCGTCACCACCAGATCAGGGGCCGGAACAAAGTCGGGAACGATCGCGATGAGCCCCGACCGCTGCGGCTCGACGAAGTGCGTGACGCTCGCGAAGAGGAGGACCGCAGCGACGCCGGCTCCCGCCGCAGCAGGCCACGACGACCAGGGGCGGGCGCGGTCGACGCCGCGTGTGGTGAGAAACCACGCGCCAACGCGGACGAGCAGCGTCACGAGAACGAGAGGGATGAGAAGTGTCATGGTGTGAGCCTTTCGCGAGACAATCTTGTTGCTGACTAGATTGAACGACAGTCGCTATCTTGTCAATGTCTAGTTAGACTTCAGGCATGGCGAACTATCACCACGGCGATCTCCGACGCGAGCTCCTGGCGGAGGCTGCGCGCATCGCGGCCGAGTCGGGCCCCGATGCCTTGACCTTGCGGGAGCTTGCCCGCCGCGCCGGAGTGAGTCATGCCGCCCCCGTGCACCACTTCCCCACCCGACGCGACCTCATGACCGCGCTGGCCGAAGAGGGATTCACATCCTTGAGTGAGACACTCTCGAGCACCGGGGGCGATATCTACGAGCACGGTGTGACGTACGTCACCTGGGCGCTGGAGCACCCCGGTCATTACGCGGTGATGTGGACGCCCCGACTCACCGATGAGCAGCACCCCGGTCTTGCCGCAGCCCGGGTTGCTACCTGGCGGATCCTCGAAGAATCGGTTTCTCGCGCCCGTGGCGGAAACGCGGACGAGGCCGACGAGAGCACCGCACGCGAGTCGGCGTATGCGGCCTTCGCGATCGTGCACGGACTGGCCGGAATCTGGCTCAGCGGAGCGACACCCGTGCCGCCGGATGTCGACGCACGGGCCCGAGAGATCGTGGGTCACCTGACGTTCGGGCACCGCTGACACGCGTGGGCCTCCAACGGCGCCCGATCGCACCTCTAGGCTGGGGCCGTGATGCCGTACGACCCGCCTCGCCCCTGGATCGCCAGCTATGCCGAGGGGGTGCCGGAGGATCTTGAGCCTGTCAGCGGCTCTCTCGTCGACATCGTGGCGACATCCGCTCGTGACTATCCCGATGCACCCGCGCTGCAGTTCTTCGGGCGCACCACGAGCTACCGCTCCCTCGACGAACAGATTCAGCGCGCCGCTGCCGCCCTGCACGCTCACGGTGTGCGCCCCGGGGACCCGGTTGCCATCGTGCTGCCGAACTGCCCACAGCACATCGTCGCGTTCTACGCGATTCTGCGCCTGGGCGCCGTGGTGGTCGAACACAACCCGCTCTACACGCCCCGAGAACTGCGCAAGCAGTTCGAAGACCACGGAGCCAAGCACGCGATTGTCTGGAGCAAGGTCGTGCGCACCGTGCAGGAGTTCCCGCGCGACCTGCGCGTGAAGACCCTGATTTCGGTCGATCTCATCACGGCGATGCCTTGGACGATGCAGCTCGCGCTCAAGTTGCCGATCGCGAAGGCACGGGAGTCCCGTGCGGCTTTGACCGAGCGCGTCACCGGGGCGATCAGCTGGGATCAGGTCGTACGCCACGAGCCGCTACCCGCCACGCATCCGACGCCCGGCACCGATGATCTCGCCCTCATTCAGTACACGAGCGGCACGACAGGCTCACCCAAGGGCGCGTCGCTGACCCACCGGAACCTGCTCGCGAATGCCGCACAGGCGCAGGCGTGGGTCCCAACGATTCACCGCGGCGAAGGATGCGTCGTGTACGCGGTGCTTCCGATGTTCCACGCCTACGGACTGACGCTGTGCCTCACGTTCGCGATGTCGATGGGCGCACGCCTCGTGCTGTTCCCGCGGTTCGACCCCGACATGGTGCTGGAGGTGACGAAGAAGCACCCGGCGACCTTCCTGCCGCTGGTGCCGCCGATCGCCGACCGCCTCCTGACGGAGTCGCGGCGCACCGGGATATCTCTGGAGGGAACCGGCATCGCGATCTCCGGTGCGATGGCACTGCCCCACGAGCTCGTTGTGCCGTTCGAAGCCGAGACCGGCGGATACCTCGTCGAAGGCTATGGACTCAGCGAGTGCTCCCCCGTGCTGATGGCCAATCCGGTTGCCGAGAACCGCGTTCCCGGAACCGTCGGGTTGCCGCTACCGGGCACCGAGTGCCGCGTCGTCGATCCTGACAACCCCAGCGTGGATGTCTCCCCCGGCGAGCGCGGGGAGCTCATCGTCCGCGGCCCCCAGGTCTTCTCGGGCTACTACGGCCGGCCCGAGGAGACCGAGGAGGTCTTCGTTGACGGCTGGTTCCGTACCGGTGACATCGTCACGATCGACGACACCGGGTTCGTGCGCATCGTCGATCGCATCAAGGAACTCATCATCACGGGTGGGTTCAACGTCGCGCCCACGGAAGTGGAGGCCGTGCTGCGCCAGCATCCGGCCATTGCCGACGTCGCCGTCGTCGGACTCCCGTCCGAGCACTCGGGCGAGGAAGTCGTCGCCGCGATCGTTCTCGATCCCAGCGTGGAGGACATCGACGAGACAGCAATCCGAGACTTCGCACGCAGCATCCTGACGCCCTACAAGGTGCCGCGGCGCATCTTCGTCGTCGACGAGCTCCCGAAGTCGCTGATCGGCAAGGTGCTGCGCCGGCAGGTCCGCACGAAGCTGCTGGAGCTGTCGGGCGAGGACTGATTAGCGATCCTGCCCGTCGAGCGAGAGTCGTGTCGAACGCTCCTCAATCCACCGCACGACATCATCGAAGGGGAGTTGATTGCTCGCGACGGCGCGAACGAACACATCGCCATCGGGCACCGTCGCAGCTGTGAGATGTTCCCCGTTGAGCGCGAGAAAAGCCTTGGCGACGATCCACGAGAGCCGCTTGTTTCCATCAGACAACGGATGATCACGGTTGATGGCGATCATGAGAGCCGCCGCCTTGCTGTGGGGACTCTCGTAGACCTCCTCCCCGAAGACTGGCAGCGGTGCGGCCAGCGCGGACAGCAGGAGATTCCTGTCACGCAGATGGAATCCCATCGATGCGACGAGTTCCTCTACATCGACCGGTTCGAGATAGTCCGTCACCGCGAGAGCGCGTCGAGGAGCGCAGCGTCCTCGTCCACAATCCGGTCGAAGATCGCTTTCGTCCTCGTGCTCTTCTCGGCTCGCGCCGCCCTCTCCTCAATGGCGAGCTTGACGATCTCCGTCTTGGTGCGCCTCTCTTGCGCAGCCATCGCTTCAAGCAACTCCTCGTGGGCCGCATCCAACCTCAGGTTCATCGCCATGGGTGCTCCAATCCGGAATCTCTGACGCCATGGTACCAGTCGGTACCTGGAGGCCGACGGTGCGGACCCCAGCACGTGAGCTCTTGCCCCGCGGTACTGTCCGGACCGATCCAGAGTGGCTCGCCTATCCTCAGACCGCGGATCCGTGCGCAGCAGTCCCGCAGGAGCCCTTCTGCTAAGGGGCATTCACGTACAGGTCCAACAGTATGCGCGCGTCCGCCGGGCCATCATCGGCGGCCCGTATCACGGCACGATGCTCCGCATCAGTCGGGCGGTCGGATGCATCGGCAACGGACAGCGAACGATTCCTGTTGTCGGTCTGCATCGCATAGATGAGCACGGGGCCGTCGGCCGTGTCGATCAACATCGCGGTCTCGTGGTCGACACCTTCGGTAGCGAGCGACTCCAGCGCTTCCGAACGCCGCGGACCGTCGACGCTCTGCAACCACTCGACGACTCGGTCGCGATGATCAGGCCGTACACGGCGAGCAACCAGATGAATTACGACAAGAGGATAGGCGACGGCCGGTTCACGAGTGCAAGCCCTCCGGCGGCACATGTGCATCCTCCGTGAACTCGATGGAGCCCCGCCACGTCGTGATCGACCGTCGTGTGGCCTCGTTAGTGCCAGCCACATCGAACCACCGATGAACATCGAGGTTCTCGAACATCTCGGCAAACGCGGTCTCCGGCGTATGCCCCCACCGTCGTGTTACCTCCCGCCGCAGCTCGGCGTGAAAGCTGCGACCGTGCAGCGACTCGAGGTCGGCGACGTTCACGAAGGATTGCAAGTAATCCGCTGTCGCGTCAGGCGCGGGCACGTCCGCAGCTCGCAGGAGAAATGCGCTCACGAGCCCGGTACGGTCCCATCCAGCAGCGCAATGAAACAGCACTCCCCGGGTTCAGCGTCAGCGATTGCGCTCAAGACGCCGGCCATCCGGTGCGGGAGCGACTCAAGGTGGCTGAGGTAGTACAGCGGCGTCGCCCACCGCCCATCCGCCTCGACCGGCTCCCAGAACTCTCGCTCATCGCCGTCGAGATCCACGCGCACGTGCGCGATGTCGGGCGGCACAGCACTGGATGCCTCGTCCGGCCGACGGAGGTCGACGACGGTCGCAACGCCGTGCTCCCGCAACCGATCCCAACCCGCTGGTGCGACGCTGTCGAGGTTCTCCGATCGGAAGAAGACCCCGGTCGGAGTCAGCGAACCGTCGCGTCGGGGTAACCCACCCAGATCCCGGGCATTCGCGAGCCCCTCGACCTGGAGCGATCGTTGCGCCATCCGGCACTTCTGCCCCGTACGGGCCGTCAGGATGTCCGCGCTATCGTCGCGGGATGACTCAGTCGCTTGCTGACGGATACCGACGGTTCGCCGAGGTGGAAGCTGCCGGCGTTTCGGAGACCTATACCCAGTGGGCTCTGGGAGCCGCCGAAGACCGCGACCTGCTAGCGCTGATCGCCGCGCTGCCGCGGGGGAAGCGCCAGCCGAATCTCGTGTTCGCAGCGGCGCGGTTCTGCGGCGCGCCGAACACGACGTACGACATGTTCCGAGACTGGCTTGTCGAGCAGTGGGCGGAGGTCGTGCCCGTCATCATGAGCCGCTCGACACAAACAAATGAAGCCGCCCGGTGCGCTGTGCTCCTTCCGGTTCTGGAGCAGCTGCCTGGGCCTCTCACATTGATCGAGGCCGGCGCGGCGGCGGGCCTCGTTCTTTACCCCGATCGCTACAGCTACCGCTACACCGTGAACGGCGCGAGATCTGTACGCATCGACCCGCCCGAGGGCCCAAGTAGCGTACAGATCCCCTGCACAATCGATGCAGCCAGCGTGCCGACGAGGATTCCCGAGATTGCATGGCGTGCCGGTGTCGACCTGAATCCGATCGATCTCTCCGACAGCGATCAGCGTGACTGGCTCGAAACGCTCGTCTGGCCGGAGCATGCCGAGCGTCGCGAGCGCCTGCACCGCGCGGCGAACATCGTGGCCGCCGATCCTCCCCACCTTGTCGCCGGCGACATTGTCGACAGGGTTCCTGATCTGGTCGCCGAAGCCCCGCCCGGTTCCCACATCGTCGTCTTCCACAGCGCCGTGCTTGCGTATCTCGACGACGATCATCGAGCTGCGTTCGTCGAAATGATCCGCTCACTCGCGGACGTCACGTGGTTGAGCAACGAAGGGGCTCAGGTGCTCCCGTTCATCACTGAGCAGGTCGACGAAGAGATCCGAGGGCGCACAATCGTGGCTCGGGATGGGAAGCCCCTTGCTCTCGTCGGTCCGCACGGTCAGAGCTTCGATCGGTTGGGCACTGGGTTTCGCTAGCACCCGATCTCGTGCGTACGTCGACCTCCCAGCCGGTCAAGGGCTTCGTCCTCACCGCCACCGCAAACGACCGCTCGCTGCCGCGACGCTAACTACGGCGCCTCACCATCCGCACGGTCGGCACAGCAGCGCCCGCCATCCGCAGTTCGCGTGTGGCGCCGTCTCGTTCGAACCCGTTTCGCCGATAGAACGCTTCGGCTCGGGGATTCTCCTTGAGCATCCACAGATAGGCCGGATGATCACCAATCGCTGCGTCGAGCAGCCTCTGCCCGGCGCCCGAGCCGTGTACCGCCTGCAGAAGGTAAATGCCCTCGAGTTCGCGCGTGGCCGGTCGGTCGTGATCTCGGCCATCGCTTGACGTGGCCCAGCCAACGATGTCTTCCCCGGCTTCGGCAACGTACACGTCCGTGACGTTGTCCTCGATAATCGCCGCCCACCGTGGTACGCGAGGTTCCACCGCCAGAGCGGCAAGGGCATCCGCCGGAAGCTGACCCGCATAGGCTTCACGCCAGGCCTGAACATGCACGATGGCTATGCCTCGAGCGTCATCTCGCTCGGCTGCGCGCACATGGATCCCAGTTTCCGGACGCTCAGTTCCCAGCTGCATCAGCCCATCGTGCCAGTCCCACTCGTGTACCGGCGACGTCCTCGAGACGGAGGCTGCGTCGCCTGTCTTATTGCGGGGAAGCCGGACAGCGCGGTCCTGCACCGCGATATCCGTCAACGGCGTCAATGTCGGAGCCCCCTTCTAGAGTTGGTACCAACAGGAAATCGCACACGTGCCCACTTCGTGCGAGACGGATGCCGCGGCTGCGGTCCGATCGGAGATAGTCATGGGGCACGACGCGAACGCTACGGGCGTCGGTTGGCGTGCTTTGGACGAGCTCGTCACCGAACTTGTGGACGCACACCGGGCGGTAGCGGAGGCGCAGGCGCGCGAAGCGCGACTGTTTGCTGCGGCACTGGATCTGGCGCTGGAACGTGCTGCCGAACAGCAAGCCGCCGGACTGCGACGCCCCAGTCAGGCTGACCTCCCCTGCGGGAGGTCGCAGCCGAGATCGCCGCCGCGCTCCGGCTCAGCGACCGGACCGTGCAGCGGCGCATGGGCGAAGCATCCACCACCGTCACCGACTACCCCGACGTGCTCGCCTCCTGGGAACGCGGATCAATCGACGCCGCCCACGTCACGGCGATCCTCGACGGCGGCACCGGCATCGACCCCGACCTGCGACCTATCTACGAGACCCACGTCATGGCTGCCGCCGAGACCGAAACCGCCGGGCGCATGAAGAGCATCGCCCGGATCATCGCGACCCGTGTTGACCCTGAAGCCGCAGCGAGGCGCCAGGCCGCCGCCACAGCAGACCGGCACATCCGAGTCATCGACCTCCCCGACGACATGGCGCGACTCATCGCCGACCTCCCCGCAACCCTGACCTACGCGATCTACGACCGCCTCACCCGCATGGCCACGGACCTACCGAGTGTTCCCAATGCCGCCTCGCCAGGCACCTCCCTTGCCGACGGGTCGGAGCCGGATGTTCAGACCGATCCGAGCCTCGATGCGCAGCCCACGAAACGGGCATGTAATCGGGACGCAGTGCCTCCCCGCGATGAGCCGCGCGACGGGAACGTGGTACGCCTGACCACCGGCCCGTCAGGAGACGCCAGTGGCGACGAGCATCACCCCACCACGACAACGGAGCACCCCATCGACACCAGAACGATGGATCAGAAACGCGCCGACCTTCTGGCCGACCTGCTGCTGGCAGGGACACCCGTGGCGCACGGTGCAGGCCTCGACGCCATCCGCGGCGAAGTGGCCATCACCGTACCCGTCCTCACACTCGCCGGGGTCGGGTCTCAGCCGGCGCTCCTCGCTGGCTACGGGCCGATCGACGCCGAAACCGCCCGCCGCCTTACCGCGGACGCACCCGGCTGGGATCGCGTCATGACCGACCCCTACACCGGTGCCGTGCTCGGCGTCGACCGCTACCGCAAGAACAAAGACCTCGAACGATTCCTCAGGGCCCGAGACGAACGATGTCGGTGCCCCGGTTGTGTCAGGCTCGCCCGCGGATCTGATGTCGACCACACCATGGATGCCGCACGCGGCGGACCCACTGAGCACACCAATCTGGCTCACCTCTGCCGTCGACATCACACTCTCAAGCACGAAACGGCATGGCGGGTGAAGCAGTTGCCCGGCGGCATCCTGGAGTGGACCGGCCCCTCGGGTCGCACCTACAGAGACAGGCCACCCGCGGTTGTCACCTTCGTGCCAGACGAGACCGCGCCGTTCTGACAGACGACGAGGGTGGCACCAGTGGGACCGGCCGGTCAGGCGCGCTGTGACGAGAGCCCCTGACCTCACGGGTCTTGCTAGGCAAGGATGGTAGCGATGACCGTCGTTCTCCGTCCCTGGACCCGCGAGGATGCTCCCGCGCTCGTTGCGGCTGCGACCAGCACGCCGGATCTCGCCGCCCAGTTCGGCGGCGTGGCGTTGGACGGTCTCGAGGCGGCAAGAACCTTCGTCGACGAGTCACTGCGATTCGACGCGACGGTGAAGAACTGGGCAGTCGTCGACGATGGTGTCGCGGTGGGGAATATCGGAGCATCCGCAATCGAGTTTCGGCACGACAGCGCCTGGGTGTACTACTGGCTCGCCGCTGCGGCGCGCGGAAAGGGATAGATACGCCACGGGCGGCCTCCTCGCCGTCTCCGACTGGGCTTTCTACAGCGGTCTGTATCGACTCGAGCTCGGACACCGTGTCAACAACCCTGCCTCATGCCGGGTCGCCACCGCCGCCGGGTACCAGCGCGAAGGGATCGAGCGCGAGAAGCTCAGGTACGGCGACACCCGGTACGACGTCGAGACGCATGCGCGACTTGCGAGCGATCCCACCCCGCGCTCTCCCGCGCGGCCGCTACCTCTGGCCCTCTAGCCCTCTAGCCCTCTAGCCCTCTAGCCCGGGAGCGAACTACTCGCCCAACGCCTCGGGGCCTTGCTCGACGAGGATGCGGAACTGGGCCGCATCGATGACCCGGACACCAAGCTCCTCGGCCTTCGCGAGCTTCGAGCCGGCGCCCGGTCCCGCCGCCACAAAATCCGTCTTCTTCGACACGCTTGACGCCGCCTTGCCGCCGGCCGCGATGATCGCCTCCTGCGCACCCTCGCGCGTGTACCCCTCGAGGGTTCCCGTCGCCACGACAGTCACACCCTCGAGCACGCCGCCGTCGACGACCGCAGCACCAGGTCCCGGATGACCGGGAGTCGCCAGCTGCGCGCCGGCCGCAACCCAGCGCTCGACGATCTCGACGTGCCAATCAACCTCGAACCAGTCGATGATCGCATCCGCGATGATCGGGCCGACGCCCTCGACGGCGGCGAGTTCCTCGCGGGAGGCCGAGCGGATGGCGTCGATCGATCCGAACCACTGCGCCAGAGCCCGCGCGGCGACCGGTCCGACGTGACGGATGCTGAGCGCGACGAGGAACCGCCACAGTTCCTTTGTCTTCGCGCGCTCAACGTTCTCGAGCAGCTCGTAGGCTGCTGCCGAAAGGATGAAATCAGCATCCCCATCGAAAGGTCCGTCGGGATCGAAGGCGGGATCCGGACGCGACGCGGTCGGTGCGCGACCGTCGAGCGGAGCCTTGCGCTGACGCCGGAACGGACTGCGCGCATCCGGCGCTCCGTTGGCGTCTAGCCGAACGAGCCCCGTCTCGGCATCCCGCACCTCGACATCGATCGGAAAGAGGTCTTCGGCGCGCAGATCGAACAATCCCGCTTCGGTGACAAGTGGCGGCACCTCAGGCCGCAGCGGATGCGTGAGCGCAGCGGCCGACACCTCCCCGAGCCCCTCGATATCGAGAGCGCCGCGCGAACCGATGTGCTCGACACGGCCCCGCACCTGCGCCGGACAGGAGCGTGTGTTCGGGCACCGAAGATCGATATCGCCTTCCTTCGCAGGGGCAAGCGGCGACCCGCACTCGGGGCAGTGCGTCGGCATGACAAAAGCACGCTCGCTTCCGTCACGCAGCTCGACCACGGGCCCGAGAACCTCGGGAATCACGTCCCCGGCCTTGCGAATGACGATCGTGTCACCGATCAGGACACCCTTGGCTTTCACGACGTCCTGATTGTGCAGAGTCGCCTGCCGCACGACGCTGCCGGCGACGCGCGCTGGTTCCATGACCGCGAATGGCGTCGCGCGACCGGTGCGCCCGACCGATACGACGATGTCAAGGAGCTTCGTGTTGACCTGCTCGGGCGGGTACTTATAGGCGATCGCCCACCGTGGCGCGCGACTCGTGGCCCCCAGCTCATCGTGAAGTGCCAGCTCGTCGACCTTCACGACGACGCCATCGATCTCGTGCTCGACGTCATGGCGGTGCTCGCCGTAGTGACGGATGTAGTCGGCGGCGCCGTCCACAGACTCAGCGACCGTGAAGTACCGGCTCACCGGCAGCCCCCAGGACGCGAGCAGGTCATACACCGCGCTCTGCGCCGCCACCGGCGGGTTGGGCCACGCACCGATACCGTGCACCGTCAGGCGCAGGCGCGAGAGCCGCTCATGCATCGCAGCGAGCTGTCGCTCGTTCTTGCCCTCACGCTTTTGCCGGAGCGACCCGGATGCCGCATTCCGTGGATTCGCGAACAGCCGGTCGCCCACCGACTCCTGATACGCGTTCAGAGACTCGAAGTCAGCGACAGTGAAGAACACCTCGCCGCGCACCTCGACGAGCTCCGGATGCCCCGCCCCGCCAAGCGCCACCGGGATTCCGGCGACATCGCGAACATTCTCGGTGACATCCTCGCCGACACGGCCGTCGCCGCGCGTGGCTGCCGACACGAGTCTCCCGCGCTCGTAGCGCAACGAAAGCGCCAGCCCGTCGATCTTCAGCTCGCACAAGTAGTGCACGGGTGCGCCGACATCGCGCTGCACGCGCGCCGCCCAGGCGCGGAACTCCTCTTCGCTGAAGACGTTGTCGAGGCTCAGCATCCGTTCGGCGTGCTCGACGGGCGCGAACAGGGTGCCGGATGCCGCACCGACGGACAGGGTCGGTGAATCCTGGCCCTGAACCTCGGGGTGCAGCCGCTCGAGCACCTCGAGCCGGTGCATCCAGCCGTCGTAGGTGGCATCGTCGACGATGACCTCATCGCGCCCGTAGTACGCGTCTCGGGCATCCACGATGAGGTCGGTCAGGCGGGAAGCCTCAGCACGGGCATCATCCAGGCCGAGCCGCGCCAGCTCCGCGTCGTCGCTCGTCACGGATGCAGAGGAAGCGTCGTTCGTGGCCACGAGTGAAGTCTAGGCAGCAGCCCCGACATGCCGGCCGCAGCTCACGCCTCGACGGGAACGGCCGATCGCGTCCGATCGATCGTGAACTGACCGATCACCCGCGTGCCGTCGTAGAGCACGGCGGTCTGTCCGGTGGCCACGCCGTCCAACGGCTCCGCGGGAGTCACCACGACCTCGCCGTCCACGATCTCCGCCCCCGCGGGCACGGGATCGGCGTGGGCGCGGATCTGCACATCGCACGCAAAGGATGCCGCATCCGGCGCCCGGCCCGCCCAGCTCACCCGCGACCCGGCGATTTCTGCGGTTGCCAGCGCCTCCTTGGGGCCCACGACGACCGTGTTAGTCACGGGCCGGATCTCCAGGACGAACCGCGGCTTTCCGTCGGGTGCCGGGGTGCCGAGCGCGAGCCCGCGGCGCTGACCCACGGTGTAGGCGTGAGCTCCGTCGTGGGTTCCCACCTGGGCGCCGGAGCGATCGATGATGGGCCCCTCAGCGACGCCGACGCGCTCCGCGAGCCAGCCCTTCGTGTCACCGTCCGGGATGAAGCAGATGTCGTGGCTGTCGGGCTTGTGCGCCACCGTCAGTCCACGCTCCTCCGCCTCGGCTCGCACGACAGCCTTCGACGGCGTCGAGCCCAAGGGAAAGAGGCAATGCGCGAGCTGCTCGGCGTTGAGCACGCCCAGCACGTACGACTGGTCTTTCGCGGCATCCGACGCCCGGTGCAGCTCACGCCCGTGCGGTGTGTCGACGAGCGTCGCGTAGTGTCCGGTGCACACGGCATCGAAGCCGAGTTCGATCGCCCGCTCCAGGAGAGCCGCGAACTTGATCTTCTCGTTGCACCGCATGCACGGATTGGGTGTGCGTCCCGCACGATACTCGGCGACGAAGTCGTCGATGACCTCGTCACGGAACCGCTCCGAGAAGTCCCACACGTAGAACGGGATGCCGAGGCGATCGGCGGCGCGGCGAGCATCCATCGCGTCCTCGATCGTGCAGCAGCCGCGGCTGCCGGTCCGCAGCGTCCCCCCGGCACGCGAGAGCGCGAGGTGCACCCCGACAACGTCGTGGCCGGCATCCACGGCGCGCGCAGCGGCCACCGCGGAGTCGACTCCGCCACTCATCGCCGCCAGAACACGCATGCTTCCAGTCTACGAGCGGGCATCTGAACGGGACCCGGATGCCGCCCGCGCGCGGGCCACGGCATCCGGCAGCACCCGCAGCACCGCGTCGATGTCGGCATCCGTCGTCGACGTGCCCAGCGTGAAGCGGAGCACCTCTCGCGCCTCGCGGTCGCTTCGCCCCATGGCCGTCACGACGTGGGACGGCTCCGGAATACCGGCCTGACACGCGGAGCCCGTCGAGACCGACACTCCCGCCATATCGAGCAGGAACAGCAACGACTCCCCCGACGCGCCGGGAAACAGCACATGAGCGTTGCCGGGGAGTCGATCGACGGGGTCGCCCAGCAGCTCCGCGTTCGGAACCGTGGCGACAATCCCCGCGATCAGTCGGTCGCGCAGCGCCGACACACGCACCGACTCCGCGGCGAGTTCAGCGACGGCCAGCTCCGCGGCAACCGCGAACGCCGCCGCTCCGGCGATGTCCTGGGTCCCCGAGCGCAGCCCCCGCTGTTGCCCGCCGCCGTGCAGCAGCGGATCCAATCGAGCCGACCGCGCGACCACGAGCGCTCCGACGCCGATCGGACCACCGAGCTTGTGCGCAGAAACACTCACTGCCAGCAGTCCGGTCCCCGGTCGAGCAGCGCCCCGCAGAGCGGAAAAAGACACGGGCACATGGCCGAACGCGGAGATGGCGTCCAGGTGCAGCGGCACGCCAGCCGAGGCCGCGGCGAGCGCGAGATCTGCGACGGGATTGATCGTGCCCACCTCGTTATTCGCGATCAGCGCCGTCGCGAGAGCGGCCCCCGGAAGGGCCGCCGAGAAGTCAGCCTCCCGGATGCCGCCCGTTGGGGACAGCGGCACGCTTCGGATGACAGCGCCGTCGCGCGTGGCAAGCCACTCGATCGGATCGATCGATGCGTGGTGCTCGCCCTCTGGCAGCACGATCTCAGAGGTCCCCGCACGGCGGGTCCGCCACAGTCCCTTCAGGGCGAGGTTGACCGACTCGGTCCCGCCGGAGGTGATCACGATCTCGATCGGGTCGCACTGCAACGCTGCCGCGAGCCGCTCTCGCGCATCCTCCAACACGCGTCGCGCGCTCTGCCCGTCGGCGTGTATCGACGACGCATTGCCGACCACCGAGGCCGCGTCCAGCCACGCCTCGCGCGCCTCGGGACGCAGCGGTGTCGACGCCGCGTGGTCGAGGTAGATGCTCACGGACTCCACTGTGCCACTGACCCGCGCGTCCGGGGCGCCGAGAGCGGCCGAGGGCGCGTCTACTGCCCCTGCGCCGTCGTTATGCTCTACGCATGCCGATCCCCGAGTCAGCGGTGCTTTCGCGCGCCGAGACAGCACCCGCCGGCCTCCTGTCGCCGCGGTTCGATGACCTCGGCGTGCGGCTTCACGATGGTGGCGGCACACTGCGGGTCTGGTCGGCGCACGCATCCTCCATCGATCTCGTGATCTTCGATCGCGACGATCTGGATTGGGTCGTCGAGACCGTTGCGCTCTCGCGCGCCGACGGGGATATCTGGTCAGCGTTTTCAGCGGAGCTGCGCCCGGGAACGCACTACGCGATCCAGGTCGATGGACCGCAGGGGCCCGGGAACACGTTCAATCCGTCGACGCTGCTGATCGACCCCTACACGCGTGGTCTGGCATCCAACGGCTTCCGAGGATGGCGATCGGTGGTCGTGGCCGGCGATTTCGACTGGGGCGGGGTTTCCAAGCCCCTCATCCCCCTCGATCGGACGGTCCTCTACGAGGGGCACGTCAAGGGGATGACCAAGCGCCATCCCGAGATCCCGCCGGCCCTGCACGGCACGTATGCGGGACTCGCACACCCCGCGATGATCGAGCACTTCACCGCGCTCGGGATCACGAGCATCGAGCTGCTGCCGGTTCACCAGTTCGCGACGGAGCCGCGGCTGCTCGAGCTGGGGCTCACGAACTACTGGGGCTACAACACGGTGGGGTTCTTCGCCCCCCACGCGGCTTGGGCGACGGAGGCGAGTCGCCGACAGGGTCCTGAAGCGGTGCTCCGGGAGTTCAAGGGCATGGTCAAGCTCCTGCACGAGGCCGGCCTGGAGGTCATCCTCGACGTCGTCTACAACCACACGTCCGAGGCCGAACTCGGCGGACCGCGCTCGAGCTTCCGCGGGATCGACAACCGCAGCTACTACCGCCAGCATGCCAACGGCGCCTACATCGACGTCACCGGGTGCGGCAACAGCGTCGATACCGCCACGGATGCCGCGTCCCGCCTCGTGCTGGATTCGCTGCGCTACTGGGCGAACGATGTGCAGGTGGACGGATTCCGCTTCGACCTGGCCACGACGCTCGGCCGTGACGGCGATCACGTCTTCACGCCCGAGCATCCGCTGCTCCGAGCGATCATCGACGACCCTGCCCTGTCGCAGGTCAAGAAGATCGCCGAGCCCTGGGATGTCGGGATGGGAGGCTGGCAAACCGGCAGTTTCGGCCCGGGCTGGATGGAGTGGAACGATCGGTATCGGGACCGTGTGCGCAACTTCTGGCTGAGCGACGTCGACTACGGACGCCGCGCCGCGACCGCGCCCGTGGGAGTCGGCGGGTTCGCGACACGCCTCGCGGGATCCTCGAACACGTTCAGCGCTGAGCGGGGTCCGCTTGCCAGCGTGAACTTCGTCACGGCACACGACGGGTTCACCCTCCACGACCTGGTGTCGTACGACGTCAAGCACAACGCGGCAAACGGCGAGCACAATCGTGACGGCGCCGACACGAACCGGTCCTTCAACCACGGCGCTGAGGGCGAGACGGATGATCCGCTCATCCTCGCGACGCGCCGCCGCGCGATGCGCAATCTCCTGGGCACTCTCCTGCTCTCGGCTGGCGTCCCCATGATCACGGCCGGCGACGAGTTCGGTCGGACCCAGCACGGCAACAACAACGCCTACTGCCATGACAGTGCGCTGACGTGGTTGCCCTGGGAACACGCCCCCTGGCAGGAAGACCTGTTCGCGCACGTGCAGCGTCTGCTGAGCCTGCGCGCTGAGAACCCTGCCCTGCGTCCGAGCCGATTCGCGCGCGATGACCAGGAGACGCCTTCCGCGTCCGTCATGGACTGGTACGACGAGCGCGGCGAGATGATGTCGGGCGCGCGCTGGGCCGACCCCACGCACCGGACTCTGCAGTACCTCGCGACGTCGACCCCGGAGCTGGAGGCGCCCAACCGCACGCTGCTGGTCGTTCACGGAAACGAACGAGGCGTCACCGTGCACCTGCCCGCCGTGGACGGCGTCGCACGCTACCGATCGGTTTGGTCGAGCGAGGACGAGCATCCGTCACCGGAGGTCACCACTCACGAGCCCGGGTCGAGCGTCGAACTCGGACCGACCTCAATGCGCCTGTTCGTCGCCGACCCAGCCTGAGCGGGCTTCCCGGGGCGCATTGTTGCCGACAGCGCGGCGCCTGTCCACACCTGTGCCCCGTGGCAGTGGTCGGGGTAGGTTCGAACCGTGGCTACCAGCAGACGCTCCCCAGCTCCTCGCCCCTGGCGAAGCGCCACCGACATCCCGGTGCGTGACGTCTCGTCCCTCGCGCCAGCCGCGGACGCCGCGATGGGACGCATTCCAATGGTGCGACCGCGCCCCGACACCCCTGACAAGCGTTACAGGCCGAGCGCCTTCCACGGCGAGGTCGTCGCGTTCGGCGTGACCGCATTCCGGGAGGGGCATGACCGCATCGGTGTTCACGTTCGCCTGACCTCGCCGTCCGGCGACGAGTCGCTGCACCGCCTGGAACCCGCCGGCGACGGGTTCGATCGCTGGTGGACGAACGTTGCTCTCCTTGAGGAGGGCACCTGGACGTTCCGTTTCGAAGCCTTCGCCGACGACTTCGCAACGTGGCATCACGCCGCTCACGTCAAGGTGCTCGCCGGCGTTGATGTGCCGCTCATGCTCGAGATGGGGGCGCTCCTGTGCGAGCGCGGCGCAGCAGAACGCAATCGGCCTGCCGCCGAGCGCCGGATGCTCGCCGACATGGCCGAACAGTTCCGGTCGGATGCCGTCAGCGACCCCATCGCCCTCATCGACGACCCCGGCCTGGAAGCCGCCTTCACCACGCGCCCGCTGCAGTCACTGGTGACCGTCGGCGGCGACCGTGAGCTGCTCGTCGAGCGCGAGCGCGCGGGGGTCGGCGCGTGGTACGAATTCTTCCCGCGGTCCGAGGGGGCCAAGCTCCGCAAGGATGGCACCGTCAAGAGCGGCACTTTCCGAACGGCGAGCAAGCGTCTTCCCGCCGTCGCGCGAATGGGCTTCGACGTTGTGTACCTCCCCCCATTCATCCCATCGGGCACACCAATCGCAAGGGCCCCAACAACTCGCTCACCCCAGGCCCGGGTGACCCCGGCTCGCCGTGGGCGATCGGCGCCGCCGAGGGCGGGCATGACGCCGTCCACCCTGACCTGGGCACTCTCGCCGACTTCCGGGCGTTCGTGCGGGCAGCCTCCGCAGAAGGTCTCGAGGTCGCGCTCGACCTCGCGCTGCAGGCATCCCCCGATCATCCCTGGGTGACGGCCCACCCGGAGTGGTTCACGACGCTCCCCGACGGGTCGATCGCCTACGCCGAGAACCCGCCCAAGAAGTATCAGGACATCTATCCGATCAACTTCGACAACGACCCCGACGGCATCCGCGCAGAGGTCCTGCGGATCGTCCGCCACTGGATCGCCCAGGGCATCCGTATCTTCCGCGTGGACAACCCGCACACCAAGCCGCTGCAGTTCTGGGAGTGGCTGATCCGCGAGGTGAACGCGGAGCATCCCGATGTCGTCTTCTTGGCCGAGGCCTTCACCCGCCCCGCTCCGCTCCAGGGCCTCGCGATGGCGGGGTTCCAGCAGAGCTACACCTACTTCACGTGGCGCAACACGAAGGAGGAGCTCGAAGAGTTCCTCTCGTCGTTGGCCCACGAGACGGCCGACTTCCTGCGGCCGAACCTGTTCGTCAACACCCCCGACATCCTCACCGAGTACCTCCAGTACGGCGGCCACGCTGCCTACGTCATCCGGGCCGTGATCGCTGCCACCGCCGCACCCGTCTATGGCGTGTACGCCGGCTTCGAGCTGTTCGAGAACGTCGCGCGGCCCGGATCCGAAGAGAACATCGACAACGAGAAGTACGAGTACAAGTTCCGGGATTGGGAAGCGATCGACGCGGCAGGCTCGTCACTCGCACCGTTGCTGACGCGGCTCAACGAGATCCGGAGCGAGCATCCGGCTCTCGGCCAACTGCGAAACCTGACGATCCACTGGAGCGATGACGACGCGATCCTCGTCTATTCGAAGCACCTGGATGCCTCACTCTCGCCGACCGGACAAGCCGACACCATCCTCGTCGTGGTGAACGTCGATCCCCACTCGGTGCGGGAGACGACCGTCCACCTCGACACGCGCGTCTGGGGTGTCGAACCCGGTGAACCGTTCGGCGTCACCGACCTCATCACGGGCGCGCAATGGACCTGGACCGACCACAACTACGTGCGGCTCGACGCATTCCGCGAGCCCATGCACATTCTGCGGATTGAGGGACAGCGATGACCACGATCGACTCCACGACACTCGACGCCGTCGCGCACGGCAGCTATCACGACCCGCACAGCGTTCTCGGCATCCATCCCACGGGGAAGAACACCTGGGTGGTTCGCACCCGCCGACCGCTCGCGGCAACGGTGACTGCCGTCTTCGACGGGGAAAGCGCGCGCGACTCGAACACGTCGCCGCCGGGATCTGGGAAGGCGCCGTCACGGGACCGATCGGTCCGTACCGGATCGACACGTCCTACGACGACGGACCCGACTACCGCGCCGATGACCCGTACCGACACTCCCCGACGATCGGCGAGCTCGATCTGCACCTGATTCGGGAGGGACGCCACGAACGACTGTGGGACGTCCTGGGCTCTCACGTCCGTACGCACGAAGAAAGCCACGGGACCTCGTTCGCGGTGTGGGCCCCCAACGCCCGTGCCGTGCGGGTCGTCGGCGAGTTCAACGGCTGGGACGGCGCTGCCCACGCGATGAGGTCGATGGGCGGCTCGGGCGTCTGGGAGCTGTTCATCCCCGCCGTGGGCGAAGGAGCCGTCTACAAGTACGAGATCCAGGGTCCGGACGGACAGTGGCGGCTGAAGGCCGACCCCCTTGCCCGCCTGGCCGAGGTTCCTCCCGCCACCGGATCGGTGGTCACGGCATCCTCGTACCGCTGGGACGATTCGGCCTGGATCGCGCGGCGGTCGAAGAGCCGCCCGGTTACCGAACCCATGTCGATCTACGAGGTACATCTCGGTTCGTGGCGGCCCGGCCTGTCGTACCGGGATGCGGCCGATCCCCTCATCGAGCACGTCACAGCGCTCGGCTTCACCCATGTCGAGTTCCTGCCTCTCTCCGAGCACCCGTTCGGCGGTTCTTGGGGCTACCAGGTGACGGGGTACTTCGCTCCCACAAGCAGGTTCGGAAGTCCCGACGACCTCAAGTACCTCATCGACCGCCTGCACCAGGCCGGCATCGGCGTCATCATGGACTGGGTACCGGGGCACTTCCCCAAAGACGAGTTCGCGCTTGCGAAGTTCGATGGCCGAGCCCTCTATGAGCATCCTGATCCGCGTCGCGGTGAGCACAAGGACTGGGGAACGCTCATCTTCGACTACGGGCGCAACGAGGTCCGCAACTTCCTGGTCGCCAACGCGCTGTACTGGTACGACGAGTTCCACGTCGACGGGCTGCGGGTGGATGCCGTCGCGTCGATGCTCTACCTCGACTACTCCCGCAACGCGGGTGAGTGGGAGCCGAACATCCACGGCGGACGCGAGAATCTGGAGGCCATCCGCTTCCTCCAGGAGGTCAACGCCACCTGCTACAAGACCTTTCCGGGCATCAGCATGATGGCCGAGGAGTCAACGAGCTTCCCCGGCGTGACAGCCCCCACCGACCACGCCGGACTCGGGTTCGGCTTCAAGTGGAACATGGGGTGGATGAACGACAGCCTCGAGTACATCAAGCGAGACCCGCTCTACCGCTCCTACCACCAGGGTGAGCTGAGCTTCTCGTTCGTGTATGCGTTCAGCGAGAACTACGTGCTCCCGATCAGCCACGACGAGGTCGTCCACGGCAAGGGGAGCCTGTTCTCCCGCATGCCCGGCGATCACGCCGGCAAGCTCGCGAACATGCGCGCCTACCTCGCCTACATGTGGTCCCATCCCGGCAAGCAGCTGCTGTTCATGGGGCAGGAGTTCGGACAGATGGCGGAGTGGTCGGAGTCGCGCGGACTGGACTGGTGGACCCTCGACCAGCCGACCCATCGCCAGCTGCAGGACTTCGTCGGCGCCGTCAACGGGGTCTACCGCGCGAATCCGGCCCTGTGGAGCCGCGACAACGACGGGTCGGCCTTCTCGCGCATCGGTGCTCCGTCCTGGAACCCGAGTGTGCTCGCCTTCACGCGCCGCGATTGGGATGGCAACATCGTCGCTGCGGTGTGCAACTTCTCGGGGTCAACGCTCTCGAGCTACGCGCTCGATCTGCCCCACAGCGGCGTTTGGCGTGAGATCCTCAACACCGATGCCCACGAGTATGGCGGTGCCGGCGCCGGCAACCTCGGGATGGTCGTCGCCGGTGAGGGCGGCCGAGCATCGATGGTGCTGCCCGCGACCAGCGTCATCTGGCTGCGCTACGACCCGCAGGCACGGGTCCCGTCCACGATTCGCGACTGACCCGGCGCCCGCCGCCGCGGTCCGAGACTAGAAGAGCAGCGACGCCAGTCGGCTGCGGGAACGGATGACGCGCGCATCCTCGTCGCCGACGATGCCGAACAGCTCAAGCAGGCGCTCCCGCACCGGCATCCGCTCGTCGGCCGGAAGCGCAGCGAAGAGCTCCAGGAGCCGATCGAAGGCATCCTCGACGTGCCCCCCGGCCACATCGAGGTCGGCAACCAGCAGTTGGGCGTCGACGTCGGTGGGCGCTGCTGCCGCAGCCGCGCGTGCTGCCTGGAGGTCGGCATCCTGGATGCGCGAGAGCAGGCGCACCTGAGCGAGACCTGCGCGAGCATCGGCATCCCGCGGGTTCTCGGCAAGCGCACGCTCGTACGCCGAAATGGCCGCGACGTAGTCGCCGGATTCGATTGCGGCGAACGCCTCGGCGTGAAGCGGCGGCAGCGCCGGTTCGGCTGCTGCCTCCTCACCGTCTGCGTCGTCTGGCTCGCCCGCACCGACGGATCCGGTGACACCGTTTTGAGCCGCGAGCTGAAGCAGCTGAGCGAAGACCTCACGCACCTGCTGCTCGGGACAGCCCCGGTGAACAGCGGCACCGCCTGGCCACCCACGAGAGCCACAACCATCGGAATCGACTGCGCGCGGAAAGCCTGAGCCAACTGCGGGTTCGCGTCGACATCGACCTTCGCGAGCACGAGGCGTCCCGCGTGCTCCGTGACGACGCGCTCGAGGACCGGGCTCAGCTGCTTGCACGGCCCGCACCACTCTGCCCACAGGTCCACCACGACCGGAACCGTCTTCGACAGCTCGAGAACCTCGGGGAACATCGCGTCGGTGACATCGATCACCAGCCGTGCAGCGCCCGCTCCCTCGGGGGCACCCGAAGTCGGCTCGCCGGGGGCCGGCGCCGCGGGACGGTTACGGAGGGCGGACAGGTCGACGGCGCCCCGAAGAGGAACGTTGGAGCCGGGAAGTGTCACAGCACAGAGCCTTTCAGAATCGAACTCGAGTACCCCAGAAGACGGATCGGTTCGCTCGATCCCTTTTCTGGAACGTAGAAGAACAGCTGGTCGCTGAAGGTCGTCGAGAAACCGGATGCCGACTGGTCGGCACCCGCGAGCGTCTTCACCGTCTGGTTGTCGCCCACCTTGATGACGGCATCCTCGTTCGTGGGCTTGACGGTGTCGGTCTCGGCGATGCTGACAGCGACGATCGCTCCGCTTTCGAGGGTGGCGATGGCAAACGGCGCGAACTCACCAGCGGCCGCGCTGAACGTCAGGCTGCCGGTCTCCTTGGCCGTCTGGTTGAACTCGTCGAGGCGCTCTTGCCGATCGGCGACGACTCCCGCCCGGAACAGGTCGCTCTCTTCGTCGAACATGCCCGCGAACTCGGACTCGTCGCCCTTGTCGAGCACGTCAGCGTAGGCGGAGGCAAGCTCGTCAGGAGGCAGAAGCAGGAACGGGGAGTCGGGAGCCAGCTGGCTGGCACCGATGTAGGAGGGAGCAAGCTCGGGCATCAGCGTGTTGCCCCCGAGATTGCCGAGATAGCTCAGCTTGTAGGGCGTCCACGGGTCTGCCTGCGTCAGCACCATGATGCTCGAGGTGTTGGCCTCATCATCCGTGACGACCGCCAGGAACGAACGCGGCCAATCGTCGTAGGCCTGCGGCAGCACGACCTCGACAGGCTTGCCGGGCACGGCTGTCGGCATGGTGTAATCGGCGATCGCCTCGCGCAGCGTGTAGTTCGTCTTGCGTTCGGCAAGGAGTGCACCATCGAGCCGGGTAGCTGCGAGATCGGCGTCCTTGGCCTCATCTGCCTGAGCGACGGTCTCGGCTACCTCTCCGACGATCCGTTCTGCCTGCTGCTTGGTCACGGCGGGAGCCTGCTGGCCCTCGGGGACGATGACCGATGCGGTCGGGCTCGGCGTCTCGGTCGGCGCCAGCTGCGGCCACGCGTCAGAGGTGCAGCCGGAGAGCAGCCCGGCCGTCAGGGCGACGACGGGGACAGCGATGAACGACGTGCGTCCGCGGCCCAGCGATCGGCGCGGCTTTCCCGCGCTGATGACGCCCTTGTCGGATTCGGCCACGGACAGATCGATCGGCTCGGTCACCGGAACCGGTAGTCCCTTGCGTCGCGGCCCCCGCGAGCGGCGTACGTGACGGATGCCGAGGACGTACAGCACAACACCGACGGCCATCAGAATGCCGCCACCGACGATGAGGGGTCCGGCCCAGGGGTGGAGTTCGCGATGGGCCAGGTGACACTCACCGTCGTCGGAGCAGGTTCTGTCCCATCGGAGGCGATGATGACGCTCATGTCAGCGGGAAGTTGCAGGGGGGCGATCACAAGATCCTCCTGCTGGTACTCGTCAAGCCAGAGATCGGACCCGACCGGGTTGCGTCCCGGGATCGCCTCTTCTTCGGCTCCCTGATCGGTCGCAGTGTCCTCGGTCGTGGCCCCGTCGTCGGCCGGCGCATCCGTTGCGGGAGCTGCCGAGGGGTCGACGGTGGGCTCGGGCTCAACGCCCTCGGTGACGAGCGCGCCATCTTCGGTGCGCACCACCTCGTTGTACGTCGCGTCGGCAAGCCAGGCCTGCACGTCCGCGGTGCGACCGTACGCAGCGAAAACAGGCCCGTCGCCCAGGACCCGCAGGGTCTGGGAGCCAGGATTCGCGGTGAGAACGGCGCCGTCGATGACCAGATAGGGCGCAGACTCGCTGATCGAGACTTCGGCTGTTGTCGACCGCGGGCCCTGGAAGATCGTCCGCTGGGCGATTCCTGCCCCGATCATCACGGTCGCCAGAACCAGCGCGACCACAGCCCATACGAAACGCACGTAAAACCTTCCTCGGCGCACGGACGTCCACGCGCGCCGGAAACTTGACATTTCAGACTAGCGAACATGTCCTGAAAGTCCCCAGAGAGGCGATGCGTCACCCTCTGAGGCCCGGCTATGCGTATTCTGATCGCCAGGCGGGTCGAGCCTGAGAGAACGAGGTGCCGTGAAGCTGCAGAACCCCTTCCGCGTCGCATTCGTCGCGACCCTCGGCGTGGGTCTGGGTCTCCTGCTCATCGCTAGCGTGCAGACTCTGTCGACGATCCTGCTCTACGTCGGTACGGCGCTCTTCCTCGCACTCGGCCTCGAGCCCATGGTGTCGTGGCTCATCCGCCGCCGCGTGCCGCGGTGGGCGGCCGTCCTCGTCACGATCGTCGTCGTCCTCGGAGTCTTCGCGGGCGTCATCCTCATGGTGCTGCCGATCATCGTCGAGCAGATCACACAGCTCGTTGTCGAGGTCACCCGCATCCTGCAGAACCCGTCGTGGCCAGATGAGTTGCAGACCTGGCTCGAGACGGTCTTCCCGATGCTGAGATGGGATGACATCTTCGCCTACATCCTGCAGTGGCTCCAGGGACTGGACTTCGCGTCGATCGGTGGATCGATCGGTGGCAACATCCTCGCCATCGGTGCCACGATCGCGAGCGGGCTTTTCGGCGCCTTCATCGTGCTGATCCTGACGATCTACTTCACGGCCTCGATCCCCTCGCTCAAGAAGGCCGTGTATCAACTCGTTGCGGCATCCAAGCGTCAGCGGTTCGTCGATCTCGCCGAACAGATCACCAACTCCGTGGGCTACTACGTCATCGGACAGGTCAGTCTCGGTGTCATCAACGGCATTCTGAGCTCGATCTTCCTCAGCATCATCGACGCGCCCTTCCCCGCCGTGCTCGCCGTTGTGGCGCTGTTGTTCTCGCTCATCCCCCTCGTCGGGACGCTCACGGGGTCGACGATCATCGTCCTGACGTGCCTCATCCCGGGCCTCGGATCACCGACGATCGCGCTGATCGCCGCGATCTACTACCTCATCTACATGCAGCTCGAGGCGTATGTCATCTCGCCCCGCATCATGAGTCGCGCCGTCGCCATCCCCGGGGCGGTCGTCGTGGTCGCCGCCCTCGCCGGTGGATCACTTCTCGGACTCCTCGGCGCCCTGATCGCGATCCCGGCGGCCGCGAGCGTGCTCATCATCTACCGGCAGGTCGTGATCCCGCGACAGAACGAGCGCTGACCTCAGGCAGGATTCCCGAGCTCACCGTCCCACTCGGTTGCCAGCGGCAGCGCGTCGGGATTGATCGCCGCGACGATCTCGGTCAGCACCGTGCGGGTCTGGTTCTCCCCCACCCACAGATGACGACCGCCCTCGACGGGAATGAGCGTCGCGTGCGGGATGACCGAGAACCGGTGCGACGCCTCATCCGGTCGCAAGAAGTCATCGAACTCGGGGACGAGCACAATGATCGGTCGGGGGTCCTCAGCCCAGCCTGCAAGCTCCTCCTCCGTCGTTCGGTGGAGAGGCGGAGAGAGCAACACGATCCCCTCGACGTCGTAGTCTGCCGCATACTTCAGCGCCAGCTCCGTCCCGAAAGACCAGCCGACGATCCACGGACGGGGCAGGCCCCGCTCGGCCACAAACGACATTGCCGCTGCGACATCCCAGCGCTCGGAATCGCCTCCGTCGAAGGACCCCTCACTGGTCCCCCGAGGCGACGTCGTCCCTCGGGTGTTGAAACGGAGCACAGCGAGATCGGCAAGCGCGGGAAGCCGCGCCGCCGCCTTGCGGAAGATGTGCGAGTCCATGAAGCCGCCCGCTGTCGGGAGCGGATGCAGGGTGACCAGCGTCGCCTGCGGCGCCCGCTCCTCGGGCAGCGCGAGCTCCCCGACCAGGCGCAGTCCGTCCTGCGTGTGAAGCTCGATCTCTTCCCGGCGCGCGGGAAGGAGCATCGGTCCGCGGATCTCCATGTCAGCTGATCCTCCAGCAGTGAGTGTGCCAATGTCGCCGAGCCGCGAGATCTGCCGCGTCACCAAGGACGCCGGCTGCCCGCCACGCGACGATGTGCGCAACGCCCGGCTCGATGGGACGAACACATCCGGGGCACGCGTATGACTTGGTGGCTTGTGCCGCCGAGACCGGCTGCACCGTCCATTCCACGCCGCGGCGCAGTTCGGTTCGCTTCCGCCCGGCGATCAGGCGATCGAGTCCGTCATCGCCGGCGGGCTCGGGTCGGCGACGATGAGATCGTGGCATCCTCGCCGATCACCACCAGTGGTTGTTGACCCAGAAGTTGTACGCGCCAGCCCAGCTGCCGTAGCGCCCCACGGCGTAACCATTGGCCCACCGCAGGTTGTCGACCGGGTTGTAGCCGCTACCGGGGACCTTGCTGCACGGCAACGCCTGAACCAGGCCGCAGGCTCCCGAGCGACGGTTTGTCGCGTTCGGGTTCCAGCCGCTCTCGCGCGAGACGACGTAGTCGACGTATCCCCAGTCGCTCTCGGCGATTCCCGCCGCCGACATCCACTCGGCAGGCGATCCGCCGCCCGAGTAGAACAACGGCGCCGGTGCTGCACCACCGCCGCCACCACTGGAGGCTACGACAGGGGGTGGAGGGGGCTTGGGCTTCACGTAGACCTCGTAGCCGCCGCGATCCGGGTCGAACGCCGCAGGCTCGGCATCCGTCTCGACAACGAGCGACTGCGCATCGACGATCGAACTCGCGTAGAGCGAGACCGGCTCGGGCGTGTCATCCTCGGCCGTTGCGAACGCCATGCCACTCGGGCCGGCGTTGGCGGCGACGAATCCCAGCGCTGCGAAGGCGGCGAACACGGCGAGCACACCGCGGCGCTTCGACCAGTGCCCGACCGGGGCAGCGGCAGCTCGTGGCGCACCAGCGCGCCGCGCGGCGAGCTCAGCGCTCGCGCGTGCGGTTACCTGGTCACCACGGCTCTCATCGGTCACAATGACCCGATTCTATCGAGGCCCGGCTGCGGATGCGCCCCGAGCGACGCGCGGTTCACTCCACAGCGAGCATGATCTCGACGACGGCGTCCAAGACGGCATCCACCTGGACTTCGCGATAGCCGCCGCGCTGCATCCGAAATGCGACGCCGCGAACCTGCTCGATGGTCGCCCCGGTGCCGGTTTCGAGATAGCGAGCAAGCTTGTTCATGACGAAATCGACCTCGTCGATCCGGTACCCGTATCGCAACGGCCCCGTGCGCTGGAAGCGGCGGCGCGACGGTCGTTGTAGGCGGTCGAGAACCGTCTGGGCGTCGCGGCGCGTGCGAGCGATCCACACATCGGTCCCGACCCGGGCGATCGCCGCATCGCGTTCTCGCCGCGCAAAGGCGTCCTCGATGCGGGTGAGCGCGGCATCCACGCTCGTGATCTCGTACCCACGACGCGCCAGGGGGAAGGCAGCCGCACGAATCTGACTCGACGTCATCGAGGGATGGCCGGGAGATTCGAAAGCGTCTCGAGCGTGGGAGAGGAAACTATCGACAGCGGCACGCTCATAGCCCTTCACCCGACCGCGGGTGACAGGGAAGAGGGCCCGGGCGGGTTCGGGGACGGCGGGGGGCGCCGATTCGGGGGACGTCGTCATCGTCATACGGATACCAGCCTCGTGCTGTCACACCACATCATGCTGCTCCCATCGGCGCGAACAGGTAGTACAGCGCCAGAGCCGCCGTCGCCGACGGGAGGATTGAGTCGAGCCGGTCGAGCACGCCGCCGTGCCCGGGAAGCCATGAACTCATGTCTTTGATTCCGAGGTCCCGCTTGACCATCGACTCGCCGAGGTCGCCGGTGGTTGCTGTCCCCAGGATCACCGCACCGAGGATGGCGCCAGCCCACCACGGCACGCCGAGCAGGAAGATCCCGAGCAGCACCCCCGCCGCGATAGCCCCGACAACGGCACCTGCGAAGCCCTCCCAGGTCTTGTTCGGGCTGATTCGGGGTGCCATGGGGTGCTTCCCGAACGTGAGCCCCGCAGCGTAAGCCGCGGTGTCTGCGACGACGGCGACCGCGATGAAAGCGAGGATCCACCACTCGCCGCGATCCTGGCGCAGCAGCACCATCGCCATGCTCGCCAGGAAGGGGACGTAGAAGACCACGAACGTTCCGGCGAGCACATCACTGGTGACGGCGTTGTACCGGCGACCATCGGCAGCGGCCATTTGTGCGATCAGGCGCCACACAACCACGACGGCCAGCCCCGCGAACAGCGCTACCCAGTGCAGCCAGAGCTCGAGGAACGCTCCCGACAAGAGCACCACGACCGCGGCGATGATCTGGGGCACGAGATCGATGCGCCGATCAGAGCCACGGAGGGCGCGCGAGAACTCGACCACGCCGAGAACAACCACACCCAGCGCCAAGAGGATGAAGACCCACTTGATGAAGATCAGCGAGCCCAGCGCGACCGCACCGATACCCACGCCGATGAGGATCGCGAGAATCAGGTCGCGGCCGGTCCGCTTCTTGATGCGCTCATTGGCTTCTTCGAACTCAGCCCGCGCGTGCGCTACATGCTGTTCGAACTCGGTGCGGGCGGTACGCATCTGCGCGGGGAAGCCAGCATCGGCATCGTCCGTCGGATCCCCGGCGGGATCGCGAGGGACGCGCGCATCGGAACGATCATCGGTCATGGCGACCGCTACACCTCGAGAAGCTCGGCTTCTTTGCGCTTGAGCGCCTCGTCGATCTGGTCGACGTGGGCGCGCGTGAGCGCATCGAGCTCTTTCTCCGCGCGAGCCAGCTCGTCTTCGCCGGTGTCGCTCTTGAGCGCGTCGAGGTCGTCCTTCGCCTTACGACGGATGCCGCGCACGTGCACCTTCGCGTCCTCGCCCTTCGTGCGAACGAGCTTCACGAACTCCTTACGCCGTTCCTCGGTGAGCTCGGGCATCGTGACGCGCACGATCGTGCCGTCGTTGGTCGGGTTCGCACCGAGATTCGGGGCATCCCGAATAGCCTGCTCAATCGCCTTGAGCGCTGACTTGTCATAGGGATTGATCACCAGCGTGCGCGCCTCAGGATTGTTCAGCGAGGCAAGCTGAGCCAGTGGCGTCGGAGAGCCGTAGTAGTCGACCATGATCCGCTGGAACAGCTGCGGGTTGGCGCGTCCCGTGCGGACGGTCGCGAAATCATCCTTCGCGGCCTCCACAGCACGATCCATGCGGCTTCCGGCATCGGTCAAGACATCCGCGATCACGGCGACTCCTTACTGCGTGTGACCTGCACAGTCTAGTCGGCAGGTCGTCAGCCGACCGTGACGACCGTGCCGATCGACTCGCCGAGAAGCGCGCGGGTGACGTTCCCCTCGGGCTCCATCCCGAACACCCGCATGTCCATACCGTTGTCCATGCACAGGCTGAAGGCTGTCGAGTCGACTACCTTCAGACCCCGCTGCAAGGCATCCAGGTAGGTGATCCGGTCGATGCGGGTAGCGGTGGGATCCTTCCGCGGATCCGCCGTGTAGACACCGTCGACGCCGTTCTTCGCGACCAGCACTTCGGTGGCCCCGATCTCGAGCGCGCGCTGGGCGGCAACCGTATCGGTCGAGAAGTAGGGAAGACCGGCGCCGGCCCCGAAGATCACAACCCGACCCTTCTCCATGTGACGCTCGGCGCGCCGCGGGATGTAGGGCTCGGCGACCTGGGTCATCGAGATCGCCGATTGCACGCGGGTGGCCGCCCCCGCCTGCTCGAGAAAGTCTTGCAGCGCTAGAGCGTTCATGACGGTACCGAGCATGCCCATGTAGTCGGCACGGCCGCGATCCATCCCTCGCTGACTGAGTTCCGCGCCGCGGAAGAAGTTGCCGCCGCCGACCACGACGGCGATTTCGACCTGATCGACCGCTGCGGCGATCTCGCGCGCCATCTGGCTCACGACATCCGGGTTCACCCCGAGCTGACCTCCGCCGAACGCTTCCCCCGAGAGCTTAAGCAGGACGCGTCGGCGCCCCGTCGATTCATCCGCCACGTACGTCTCCTCTTGTCGCCTACAACCTACCGAAGCACATCAGAAAGGGCCCGCACTGGATGGTGCGGACCCTTTCGATAATGCGCTTACGCGCCGACCTTGAACCGAGCGAAGTCGGTGAGCGTCAGACCGGCATCCTTCGCGACCTTGGCGACCGAGAGCTTGTTGTCTCGGGCGTAGTCCTGGTCGAGCAGGGCAACCTGCTTGAAGTACGCGTTCACGCGACCTTCGACGATCTTCGGCAGCGCCGCCTCGGGCTTGCCCTCGTTGCGCGAGATCTCGGTGACGATCTCCCGCTCCTTCTCAACGTCAGCCTCGGGGACGTCGTCACGGGACAGGTACGACGGATTCGCGAAGGAGATGTGCTGCGCGAGCGCGCGAGCCGTCTCGGCATCCTCACCCGTGTAAGCCAGGACGACACCCACCTGGGGCGGCAGATCCTTGTTGGTCTTGTGCAGGTAGATCTCGAACTTCTCGCCCTCGAGCGTACGCACCTGGCGAAGCTCGACCTTCTCGCCGATGATCGCTGCCTCGTCCGAGATCAGCTGGTCGACGGTTCCGGCGCCGGCGGGGGCGGCAAGTGCTGCCTCGACCGAATCGGCGCCCGCCGCGGCAGCGGCCTCGACGACCTTGTCTGCCAGCGCGACGAAACGGTCGTTCTTGGCAACGAAGTCGGTCTCGCACGCGAGCTCGATGAGGGTGACAGTGCCGTTCTGCTCACGCGCAGCGATCAGGCCCTCGCTGGTGGAACGGTCAGCGCGCTTGGCGTTGCCCTTCGCACCCTTGAGGCGCAGGATCTCGACGGCCTTCTCGACGTCGCCGTCAGCCTCTTCGAGCGCCTTCTTGGTGTCGACCATTCCCGTGCCCAGCTGCTCGCGCAGCGCCTTGATGTCGGCGATCGTGAAGTTTGCCATGGGTGGTGGCTCCTTGTTCGTGATGAGTTCTCGTGGATGCTCCGGTGGCGTTGTCACGCCACCGGAGCCATATCGATCGGCTTACTTGGTCTCGGCGGCCGCGTCGGCAGCTTCCGTGGTCTCGGCAGCAGCTTCCGTGGTCTCGGCAGCAGCAGCATCCGTGGTCTCGGCGGGAGCCTCGGGGCCCCGGCAACAGCGTCGTGCGCAGCGGCACCGGCGGCATCGGCGTCCGACTCGGTCGCGATGGTCTCGACCTCGGCGACGTCGGTGACAACCGGCGCGCCCTGCTCGAGGAGTTCACGCTCCCACTCGGCGAGCGGCTCGGCGGCCTGAGCCTCGGCCTCGCCAGCGGGCTGGTGACGCTGGATGAGGCCCTCCGCGGCGGCGTCGGCGATGATGCGCGTGAGCAGGCTCACCGAGCGGATCGCGTCGTCGTTGCCGGGGATCGGGTACTGGAACTCGTCGGGGTCGGCGTTGGTGTCGAGGATGCCGATGACGGGGATGCCGAGCTTCTTGGCCTCGTCGATGGCGAGGTGCTCGCGCTTGGCGTCGACGACCCAGATCGCCGAGGGGGTCTTCTGCAGGTTGCGGATACCACCGAGCGACTTGTGCAGCTTGTCGAGCTCACGCTTCTTGATGAGCAGTTCCTTCTTGGTGAATCCGCTCGCTGCCGGGTCGTCGTAGTCCAGCTCCTCGAGCTCCTTCATCCGCTGAAGGCGCTTGGAAACCGTGACGAAGTTGGTGAGGAGGCCACCGAGCCACCGCTGGTTCACGTAGGGCTGGCCGACGCGCGTCGCCTGCTCGGCGATGACTTCCTGCGCCTGCTTCTTGGTGCCGACGAACAGGACACTGCCACCGTGGGCGACAGTCTCCTTGACGAACTCGTACGCCTTGTCGATGTAGGTCAGCGACTGCTGCAGGTCGATGATGTGGATGCCGCTGCGCTCCGTGAGGATGAAGCGCTTGACTTTCGGGTTCCACCGGCGGGTCTGGTGTCCAAAGTGCACGCCGCTGTCGAGCAGCTGGCGAATGGTGACGACGGCCATGGCCGTACTCCTTTGCTGACGCGAGGTCGCGTCTCTTACGGTTGATCTCGCCGGTCGGCGACCGACGATCCTGGCGCCCGACACGCTCCCGCTGCGCTCGGGTGAGCTCAGACCGATGGGAGTCGTGCCACCTGCCCGACGGGCAGGCTCAGGGCACGCGAAGTCACCCCGAGAACGGGGTGCCCTTCCAGTGTACCAGCGCACGCCTGCCGCAGACACGCGTCGCGACGGCGCACGCGCTCCTCCCCACGGGCACCGATCAGTCTGGCTCTCCCCCGCCAGCGAGCGGGGAGCGTCGCTGCGAGAACGCGACGTGGATGCTGAGTGCCATGTCTGCCTCGCACCGCATTCTGGTCGCCATCGTCGCGTTGCTGTCCCTCACCGCTGCGGGACTGACGCCGTCGCCACCGGCGTCCGCAGCCCGCCCGTCGGACCGAGACACGGCAGTGCACATGGCTCAGGCCTCGGATCCGACGCTGGTGGCCAGGGATTGGGTCTGGCCCGTCTCAGGGTTCCGCATCCTCACGAACTATGTCGCCCCCGCCCACCGGTACGGACCGGGTCACCGCGGCATCGACCTCGCCCTGTTCGGCATCCGATCCGTGCGATCGCCAGCCGCGGGGGTCGTGCAGTTCACTGGCCGGGTCGTCGATCGCGACCTCATCACGATCGACCACGGCAACGGTCTCGTCACCACGCTCGAGCCCGTGACGTCCCCCCTCGCGGTGGGCGATCGCGTGGGCCGTGGGGCGGAGGTGGGCATCGTCGCCGAGGGCGGACACACACCACCGGGCGCGGTTCACTTCGGTGTGCGATGGCACGGCGAGTACATCAACCCGATGGTGTTGCTGGGCGGCGTGCCCCGGGCTGTCCTGCTTCCGTGCTGCCGGTAGCTTCGGCTCAGGGCTCAGGGCTCAGGGCTCAGGGCTCAGGGCTCAGGGCGCGGGGCTCAGCCGAAGACGTTGCGCCCGCCGTTGTCTTGAATGTCGCCGTACCCGGAGGCTCGGAGGGTGTTGTCGTTGCCGTTGACGGTCACGTCCCCGATGGCACCGTCGGCGTCAATGAGCATCCGGTCGCCGGCGATCTGGAGAGATCCGATCGCTCCACTCCCCAGAGTGTTGTCGTTTCCTTCAATGCGCAGCGCACCCAGGTCGCCGATCGTGATGTCGTTGTCACTCCCCTGGAGAAGGACAGCATCCGCGTCCCCGTCCATCCGCACGACGATGCGGTTGCCGGCGATCGTGACCTCTGCGCAATCCCCCGTGAGGGAGAAGCTGAGATCGTTGCCGGCGAGGACCGCCCGTCCATCCACACAGAGCGCGTCTGGCGCTGACGTCGGATCAACCGTCACGGTCGGCACCGGTGTCGGCGCGAGCGTCTGCCACGTCGGTGCGGGAGTCGGTGTCACCGGCGCCCGCGTGGGAACGACGGTGACACGGGGACCGGGTACGGCGATGCATCCGGCGAGCGCGAGTGTGGCGGCGAGAGCGAGGGCGACACCGGAAGCGCGGCGCGGAGAATGCATGCGATAACCCTACGCGCGATGCCCGGGATCGTCGGCGACGCTGGGCGCTCCCTACGCGCGCGGATGCGCGAGGCGATAGCTGGCCGCGAGTCGCTCGCTCGAGACATGGGTGTAGATCTGCGTCGTTCCCAGACTCGCGTGACCGAGCATTTCCTGGACGGATCGGAGGTCAGCGCCCCCATCGAGCAGGTGCGTCGCGCCGGAGTGGCGCAGAGCGTGCGGGCCGACACTTCCCCCGGTCAGCGCACCGACCCGGCGGGCAACGACGTCGTAGACGGTACGCGAGCCGATTCGGGCTCCGCGTACGCCGAGGAAGAGCGCGCTGCGCGCGGCGGCAGAGCCGGCAAGCGCGGGGCGTCCACGCACAAGGTAGGCATCCAACGCCCGCGCTGCCGCACCTCCGTAGGGCACGACCCGTTCTTTCGACCCCTTGCCCCACACCCGCGTGGTGCGACGACCCGCATCGAGATCGGTGAGGTCGAGGGCGCACAGCTCGGAGACGCGCAGCGCTGCACCGTAGAGGAGCTCGAGCATCGCGTGGTCGCGCAGCTCGACGGCGTCGCCGCCCTCGCGGGCAGATTCACCGAGATCGTCGAGCAGCTGCGAGAGACCCTCTGCCGACGCGACCTTCGGCAGGGTCCGCCCCCGCTTCGGGGCAACGAGTCGCACCGCCGGATTCGTGTTGATGAGACCGGCATCCAACGCCCAGGCGAAGAAGGTGCGCACCGCGGCAGCGCGCCGCGCAAGGGTGGACCGAGCGTCGCCGCGTTCGCTCGCGCGCCACATCCAGTTCCGGAGGACCTCAAGGTCGACATCCTCGATCGGGAGGGGTCCGGTCGCATCGGCGAGGTCCACGAGATCGGACCGATAGGCGCGCACAGTCGCCGGTGACAGGCGGCGCACGTCGGCGACGTGGCGCAGGTACTGCTCGACCGCCGCGGGGATCTCCATGGAGACAGGATGCCTCAGCCCCGGGCACCGGGCGGGCGGCCCGCGCGGTGTGGCGCCAGGCGCGACGGTCCCGGATCAGCCGCGCGTGGCGCCTGCCGCCACCTCGCTGAGCGCATACTCCGATCCGTCCTGTCGCCTTTCCACGAGACCAGCGTCGACCAGGTACCGCCGCAGCAGGGCAGTGTCATCGGCGAGCACCCGCAGCCGCCCGTTGAGCACAGCCTCGGAGACAGTCTCGCCGGGGGCGAGGACCCGCACCGCAACCCACTGCAGGACCAGGTCACGCTCGCTCGATGATCCCGGGTACTGCGCGATGCGCCCATCGACGAGGAACCGCTCGACGCCGGTTGCTCTCCGTGGCGCGGCGTCGGCGAGAATCTCGGCGAAGACCTCGGCGCGAAGCGTCAGCGCCTGATCGTCCCCGCGGACGATGCCCGAGGCTGTCAGCGCGTCAACGATGTGTCGCCGACGGGAGGGCGACTTATCGGCGAGGTAGCCGTCGAGGTCGCCGCCGACCGCCAGCAAGCCGAAAGCGACCCGGACAACGGGGTTAGCCAGCGCGGCTATGACCGGGCGCCAGCGTTTGCCGTTCTCATCGACCATGGCTCTCGAACCTCCTCGCCCGAGCCTCTCACGTCAGGCGCCAGCCCTCTGATTCGGCGGTCACGAGACCGTCCAGGTGCAGGAGCCCGAGGTGCGACTGCACGTCAGCGACCCCGAGGCCGCTGCGACGCGCGACCTCCTGCGCGCTGCGCGCTACCCGTCTGCTGAGGGCATCACGCACGCGGGTGGCGTCGGTGGTGCGAGGAGCGGACTCCCCGCCACCTCGTCCGGTGAGTTCTCCCCACCCGATCAGCTCGCGAACCTCGGCGGCGGTCGTGACACACGTCGCTTCAAGTTCGCGCAGGAGGCGGTGACAGCCCGCAGAGGCTGCACTTGTGACAGGGCCCGGCACGGCCCCGAGGGGGCGACCGAGCGCGCTTGCGTGGTGGGCGGTGTTGAGGGATCCGCTGCGCCATCCGGCTTCAACGACGACTGTCGCAGCCGAGAGGGCGGCAATGAGTCGGTTTCTCTGCAAGAACCTCCACTTGGTCGGAGCTGAGCCGGGTGCGACCTCGCTCACGACCGCACCCGTCGCGGCGATGCGCTCGACGAGCTCGGTGTGTGCTTGCGGATACGCCCGCTCCAGGCCTCCCGCCATCAGCGCGACCGTGCAGCCGCCACCGGCGAGGCTCGCGCGGTGCGCTGCCGCGTCGATGCCGAAGGCGGCACCCGAGACGACACAGACCCCCGACGCCGCGAGTTCCGCGGCAAACTCCCCCGCGACGTGCTCGCCATAGGCGGTTGCGGCGCGGGCTCCCACAATCGCGACACCGGATCGAGCTGCCTCGAGAGCGCGCGGGTCGCCGCGCACCCAGAGCACCAGCGGCGCGTGCGGGCCCAGATCGTCCGCAGCGTCCGGCCACGCCTCGTCGGCGGGCGTCACGAGGTGTAGCCGGGCGGCACGGGCTGTCCGAAGCACAGCAGAAACGGCACCGGGACGCATCCGCGGTTCCCATCGCTCCAGCGCGAGCCGGGCTTCACCTCGCTCCAGCACGCTGTCGCTGAGCTCCCCGCGACGCACCCGTGCAAGCGCCTCGACGGGCCCCTGTGCCGCCGTCAGGATTCCCGCGGCTCCGTCGCCCGGCTCCGTGAGGGTGTTCCACACCACGCGCGCATACCGCTCGACGACGTCGTCGTCGGAGAGCACGCCAGCCACCAGAGGACCGAGCTCGTCTCGAGCACGCTGCGGATCGATCACGAGGTGATTCCTCTCTTCAAGAACAGTGCGCGCCCGATGTGCTCGGGGGTCGGCATCTGCTCGCCCTCCAGATCCGCGAGGGTCCACGCCACGCGGAGGACGCGGTCATAGCCGCGGAGGGTCAGGCTTCCCCGCGCCAGTGCGCCGTCGAGCGGCGCGCGAACGCCGGGTGGGAGGGCACCGGCACCGGAGCGCAGCCAGGTCCCGGGAACGTCGGCGTTCCGGCGCCACGGGGTGTTCGAGAGGCGGCGTGCGGCACGATCGCGCGCCTCAACGACGAGCGCCCGGGCCCGGTCCGAGTCCAGGACGCCTCGCGCCTCGGGAACCCTGCCGACCCGCAGGAGAGTGAGTTCGATGTCGACGCGGTCAAGAAGTGGACCCGACAGCCGATTCTGGTAGCGCCGAATCGCCTGCGACGGACATTCGCACACGGCGTCTCGCAGCCCCCGGTTGCCGCACGGACACGGGTTGGTGGCCAGCACGAGCTGGAACCGCGCCGGGAAGGATGCCGTGTACCCGGCGCGGTGAACCGTGATCTGCCCGGACTCCAGGGGCTGGCGCAGCGCATCGAGGACTGTGGTTGCGAACTCGGCTGCCTCATCCAGAAACAGCACACCCTCGCTGGCGCGGACGATGGCGCCCGGACGCGGGGCGCGGGTCCCGCCACCGACAAGCGCGGCCGCGCTGGCGCTGTGATGCGGCGCTTCGAAGGGCGGAACCCGGGAAAGGTGCGTGACGGCATGTCCCGACAACGAGCGAACGGATGCCGCGGCCAGCGCGGACTCGTCATCCAGGGGCGGCAGAATCCCGGGAAGTCGCCGCGCGAGCATCGTCTTCCCCGCGCCCGGCGGTCCGGTCATGAGCACGTGGTGACCGCCCGCGGCTGCGACCAGAAGCGCCGAGACCGCGTCGTCCTGTCCGACCACGTCGCTCAGATCCAGCGTGTCCTCGAGCGACCCAGGGTCGGTGGACGTCTCGACGGGTTCGGCTTCGGGGAGCCGCGCATCGATTCCATGGCGGGAGAGGACATCTCCCAGGCTCGTCGCGCCGACCACGGCAATCCCCGGAACGAGCGAGGCTTCGTCCTCGCTGGCCCGCGGCACGACGACGGTCTCGAGCCCCGCGCGCGCGGCGGCCATCACGGCCGGCAGGATGCCGGGCACCGGGCGCAGCCGGCCGTCAAGGCCCAGTTCGCCGATATGGGCGGTGCGGAGAAGAGCATCGGGAGAGATCGGCAGCTGCGTCGCGAGAGCAGCGACCGCGATAGCAAGGTCGAATCCGGAGCCGTGCTTGGGAAGGCTCGCCGGTGAGAGGTTGACGGTGAGGCGCCGACTGGGCAGCGGCACGTCGCTGTTGGCACAGGCGTTGCGCACCCGCTGGGAGGATTCCCCGAGCGCTCTGTCAGCCAGGCCGATGATGCGAAAGTCGGGGAGCTGATCGGACAGATCAGCCTCGACCTCGACCGCGACGCCCTCGATGCCAACGAGCGATATCGCCCACGTGCGGGCCAGACTCATGCGAGATCTCGCAGATGCTCGATCTGCGGCGGCGCCGCAGGGTCACCGGTGATTGCGATCCCGTCGACGCGGATGCTGCGGCTCCCGGCGATGTCTCGATGAGCGGCGCGCCACTCTCGCGCCAGCTGGTGCAGGCGATGCAGCTTCCGTGCGTCGATCGCCTCGAACGGATGCCCGAAGGCGGCCGACCGCCGCGTCTTGACCTCCACGATCGCGATCGCGTCGGCATCCGCGACCACGAGGTCGATTTCACCTGCGCGACACCGCCAGTTGCGATCGAGGATCTCGAAGCCGCGCGCCCGAAAATAGGCCTCCGCGGCGTGCTCACCCGCCCTGCCGAGATCGTCCTTGCGTGCCATTCCCCCAGCGTCGCCGCACCGGTGTGGTCACGAGCGACGAACCGGGTGAGGAACGAACAGACGTCGCGGGCGTGCCCCCTGGGGAGGAACCGAGTTCAGCTGTCGAGCGTGAGCTCGTCGGGCAGCTGGAAGTCGCCGCGCTGCAACTCTTCGACGTTGACGTCCTTGAACGTGAGCACACGCACCGACTTCACGAAGCGGTCGGCGCGATAGATGTCCCACACCCAGACGTCGTTCATCGTGATCTCGAAGTAGAAGTCGTGCTCGGTGTCTCGGCGGACGACGTTCACATCGTTGGCGAGGTAGAAGCGTCGCTCCGTCTCGATCACATACTGAAACTGGTGTACGACATCCCGGTACTCGCGGTATAGCGCCAGTTCCAGTTCGCGGTCGTAGTCCTCGAAGACCTCGTCATCCATGGTGGTCTCATCCTAGTTGTCGGGGCGCGGCGCGCGACCACGGTAGAGCTCGAACAGGCTCAGCTGAGGGCGTCAGAACAGGGTCGGTGCCCCGGCGAATGCCCAGGAAACCCGATGGTGGTCGCTCACGCCGTGCTCGAGGATCGCTGCACGGTGCTCGGGACTCGCGTACCCCTTGTTGCGGACCCACTGGTAGGCCGGGAGGTCGCCGTGCAGTCCAACCATGAGGTCGTCGCGAGCCACCTTGGCGATGACGGATGCTGCAGCAGCGCCCGCACAGTCACGATCGGCCTTGATCACCGGGCGCACGGTCAACTGCGGCCCCGCGGCACGGGAGATGTAGTCGTGGTTGCCATCGAGAATCACGATCGCCGCAGATACATCCACGCCGTGCGCTGACAGGTCGTCCAGCGCACGCCGCGCAGCGAGTCCGAGCGCCGGAAGGATGCCGATCTCGTCGATCTCGGCCGAGCTTGCCCACCCGATCGCGCTGTCAGCGACCCACCCTGCCGCGCGGCGGGCCAACTCAGCTCGGCGCGCTTCGGGGACGAGCTTGGAGTCGCGGAGGCCTTCGGGGACGCGGCGGCGCGAGAGGGCGGCATCCACGACGGTGGCGCCCACGGCGACCGGGCCCGCCAGGGCTCCGCGTCCGACCTCGTCGCACGAGATGACGAGCTCGTACTCGCGCAACAATTTCCGCTCCAGCGTGAGGCGCGGGACTGCTCGCGACCCGGTACTCATGGCGCGTCGGCTCCCACGCCCGCGGGTATGCCGGCGAAGACCTCGCTGTGCGAATCCAGCAGGCCCCAGCGGGGAACCGGCCACGTGATGACGAACGCTCGACCGACCACGTTCTCGATCGGCACGAACCCATCGCCCGGTTGGTCCTGATTGAATCGCGAGTCTTTCGAGTGATCTCGATTGTCACCGAGCACCCAGAGGCTTCCGTCGGGAACGACGATGTCGAACGGCACGAGATTCGGTGCGCTCTGTCCCGGATCGAGCTTGACGTACGCGGACTCATCGAGCGGGACATCGTTGATCGTGATCTGACCGAGCGCGTTGCAGCACACGACGTGGTCGCCGGGAACACCGATCACCCGTTTGATGAGGTGATCCTCGGAATCCGAGACCGACAGTCCGACGAGAGTGAGCAGCCAGTCGATCCCCTCGACGAACGGGGACTGCGCGGGACGCACCGTTACGGGAAGCCATCCGCCCGGATCCTGAAACACGACGATGTCGCCGCGCTCATACCCGTTCCAGCGCGGGGTCAGCTCGTCGACAAGAATCCGATCGTTGATCTGGAGCGTGTCTTCCATCGAGCCGGAAGGGATGTAGAACGACCGAACGAGGAACGTCTTGACCAGTGCGGAGACGACGATCGCGATGAGGATGATGACCAGCACGTCGCGCAGGAAGATCCACGCCCCGCGCCGACCTCTCCGTTCGCGCCGCTGCGACCGTGTCACGGATTCAGCGGGTGCCTCGGCGTCGGAAGTCATGCAGCGATCCAATCCGTCCGACGTGATGCGGACGCTCAGATAAGGGTGTCACACGATGGGGCAGCACACGTGTCGTGTAACGCCCTGGTAAGACACGTGTGCCCCGGCACCGAGGGCACCGGGGCACACGTGGAGACGCGCGAAATCAGTTGTCGCGCTTCTCCTTGATCTTCGCCTTCTTGCCGCGCAGCTCGCGCAGGTAGTAGAGCTTCGCGCGACGCACGTCACCGCGGGTGACGAGCTCGATCTTGTCGATGATCGGGCTGTGAACCGGGAAGGTACGCTCGACGCCCACCTGGAAGCTGATCTTGCGGACGGTGAAGGTCTCGCGGACGCCATCGCCGGAGCGACCGATCACAACGCCCTGGAAGACCTGAACGCGCGAGCGGCTTCCTTCAACGATGTTCACGTGCACCTTGACGGTGTCGCCGGGGCCGAACGCGGGGATGTCGCTGCGCAGGGAAGCTGCGTCGACGATATCGAGGGTCTGCATGATCGCTACTCTCTGCGGCCGCCACAGGTCGGTCGCGGGTGGATAGAAAAGGACGAGATGTGCGCACCGCGGTCAGGACCGCCGGTGGATTCCCCTGAGGCAGAATCCGTCATGGCACAAACAGCTATTCTGCCATGCCCGATGCCGGGAACAAAACCGTCAGGATCGGGGCTGCTGCTCCGTGATGACGATCACCTCGGGATCGTCGCGCTGCGGCGGAGTCGATGCTGACGGTGGGATGTAGGACACGCCCGACGCGCTGCGCAGAGTCACCAGACCCGGTCGCGCTTCTCGCCAGAGCTGCCAGAGCATCACCCAGAAGAGCGAGAGGCCGACAGCGACGGTGAGCAAGAAGACCGGGAACCACCACGCGGCGACGAAGAACCCGAGCGCGATCGTCAGCGCGTGCCACACCGTGAAGCCCGCGACATCCCACCACGACACCGCCCGAGCAGCTCGGGCGGTCGGGCGCGCACGGACCAGGAGTGTCAAGACGAGCTGACCGATGAGCACCGAGGGAATCGCCAGCAGGAGAACCCACAGCAACGCCCACGCGCCAGCATCGAAAGCGATCCAGCCGACGAACAGCCACAGTGGCAGCACGAACGCGGCGGGGATCATCCAGCCGTAGAAGGCGCGTCGCAGCCACATGCTTCGATGCTACGCCCGGCTCCCGATCCCGGCATCCGAGGCGCGCGATGCGAGGCATCCTCACAGCCGATCCGTAGCGGATCGGACAGAATGGATCGGTCGAGAGGAAACCCATGATCGAACTGCGTACACCCGCCGAGGTCGAAGCGATGAAACCGGCGGGTCGCTTCGTCGCCGAGGTGCTCGCTACCCTGCGCGACGAGACCCGGGTGGGCACGAACCTCCTCGAGATCGATCGCCGAGCGCACGAGATGATCCGGGCTGCCGGCGCTGAGTCCTGCTACATCGACTATCACCCGTCGTTCGGGGCGAGCCCCTTCGGCAAGGTCATCTGCACCTCGATCAACGACGCCGTCCTGCACGGCCTCCCCTTCGACTACGCCCTCCGCGACGGGGACCTCGTCACCCTCGACTTCGCCGTCGCGGTGGACGGCTGGGTCGCTGACTCGGCTGTCTCTTTCGTCGTCGGCACGCCGCGTGACGAGGACCTCGCACTCATCGATACGACAGAGCGGGCCCTGGATGCCGCCATCGCCGCGGCCGTGGTCGGCAACCGCATCGGCGACATCTCGGCGGCGGTCGCCGCCGTCGCTCACGCAGAAGGTCTGTCGATCAACACCGACTTCGGCGGCCACGGTGTGGGCCGCGAGATGCACGGCGACCCGCACGTTCCCAACAACGGCAAGCCGGGCCGCGGCTACCCGCTGCGCGCCGGGCTGGTGCTCGCCCTCGAACCGTGGTTCCTGCAGTCGACCGATCAGCTGCGGACGGATGCCGACGGCTGGACGCTGCGGAGCGGCGACGGCTCGCGCGGCGCGCACTCGGAGCACACCATCGCGATCACCGACGATGGCCCGGTAATCCTCACCGATCGAAGCTTCCTCGGCGTCCGCTGACACCGGGGCGGATCAGGACCCGTCGGAGGCTCCGACGATGTGCACGCGCACATTGTTGGTCGATCCGGCGGTCCCCGGGGGCGCGCCAGCTGTCATGATGACGGCATCGCCGGGCTGTACGCGGCCCGCCTCGATCAGTGCCCGGTCGAGAAGCTCGATGAGCCCGTCGGTCGAGGCCGCCCGCGCGATGAGGAACGGTTCCACACCCCACGTGAGCGCCAGGCGTGAACGGGTTCCCGCCAGGTCGGTGAAGGCGAGGATCGGCACGCGGTGACGAAGCCGCGCCATCCGGCGGGCCGAGTCACCGGACTGGCTGAAGACGCACACGAACTTCGCATCGACGAAATCGGCGATGGTCGCCGCGGCAAGGGTCAGCGCCCCGCCCTGCGTCCGTGGCTTCGTTCCGAGCTGAGGGATGCGCTCGAGGCCGGTCTCCTCCGTGGAACTGACGATTCGCGCCATGGTTTCGACGACGGTGACGGGGTGCGCGCCGACGCTCGTCTCCCCCGAGAGCATGACGGCATCGGCGCCGTCGAGCACGGCGTTCGCGACATCCGAGGTCTCCGCGCGGGTCGGCACGGGGTTCTCGATCATCGACTCGAGCATCTGGGTTGCCACGATGACCGGTTTCGCCCACCGGCGCGCGAGTTCGATCGCCCGCTTCTGCACGATCGGCACGGTCTCCAACGGCAACTCGACCCCGAGATCTCCGCGCGCGATCATGACACCGTCGAACGCGTCGATGATCTCCTGCAGGTGCTCGACGGCTTCCGGCTTCTCGATCTTGGCGATGAGGGGAATCCGGCGGTTCTCCTCGGCCATGATGACCCGGGCCCGCTGCGCGTCCTTGGGTGAGCGCACGAACGAGAGCGCGATCATGTCCACACCCAGTGCCAGCGCCCAGCGCAGGTCGGCTTCGTCCTTGGCGCTCAGCGCGGGCGCGCTCACGGCCACACCGGGGAGGTTGATGCCCTTGTTATTGGAGACCGCTCCCCCGACCACGACCTCGGTGCGCACGCAGATTCCGTCGGTATCGAGGACCCGCAGGCGAACCTTGCCGTCGTCGATGAGCAGCGTGTCGCCGGCGACGACATCGGCGGCCAGCTGCGGGAACGTCGTCCCGCAGATCTCGCGGGTGCCCTCGACATCCTCGGTCGTGATCGTGAAGATATCGCCGGGTTCGAGATGATGCGGCCCATCGGCGAAGCGCCCCAGCCGGATCTTCGGGCCCTGCAGGTCTGCCAGGATGCCGACCGGGCGCCCCGTGGAGTCTGCGGCGCGGCGCACAGCGGCGTACGACTGCTCGTGGTCAGCCCACTCGCCATGGCTCATGTTCAGCCGTGCGACATCCATCCCCGCCCGGACGAGCGCCTCGATCTGGTCGTAGGACGCGGTCGCAGGTCCGAGAGTGGCGACGATTTTGGCTCGGCGCATGGCACTGATCCCTTCGGCAGGTGACGGGATCTCAGTTTGACGCCTCGGGTCGTCCCGTGGGTTTCCCCCGTGTGACAAGTCGGTGTCTCGGGGCCCTGCGGCAGCCGCCGGCGAGACCCGAGGATGTCACTCCGGCAGAAGGTCGGGGCGGCGCGTCAGCGTGCGCTCACGCTGCTGGTCGGCGCGCCACCGTGCGATGGCGGCATGATTGCCGCTGAGCAGGATGTCGGGAACCGCGCGCTCACGCCACACGGCGGGCTTCGTGTACGACGGGTACTCCAGCAGGCCGTCTTCGTGGGATTCCTCGATGATGCTCGCCGGGTTGCCCACCATGCCGGGGACGAGGCGTCCGATGGCTTCGATCATCGCCATGGCGGCTACCTCGCCGCCGTTGAGGACGTAGTCGCCGAGGCTGATGAGGCGCACCGAGCCGCGTGCGGCGGCATCCTCGAAGACCCGCTCGTCGATCCCCTCGTACCGCCCGCACCCGAACACGAGATGCTCCTCGAGAGCAAGCTCGCGCGCCGTTGACTGGCGGAAGAGCTCGCCCGCAGGTGAGGGAAAGATGATCGTCGGCCGGGGTGATGCGCCCGTGGGAGCGAGTTCGTCGAGGGCCTCGCCCCACGGCTCAGGTTTCATGACCATGCCGGCGCCGCCCCGTATGGGGTGTCATCCACGGTGCGGTGGCGGTCGTGCGTCCAGTGCCGGAGGTCGTGAACGCGCACATCGAGCAGTCCGCGCTCACGGGCTTTGCCGATGAGCGAGACCTCGAGAACGTCGAAGAACGCGGGAAAGATCGTGACGACGTCGATCCGCACGTCAGTTCCCGTCGGTGTCGCCGGCCGACTCCTCGGGGGACGTGTCCGACGCCTCGGCCGGCTCGGGATCCTCGTCGGGGATTTCTTCGAACAGCCCGGCCGGGGCGTGACGATGACGTGGCCCGCCGCGGGGTCGACCACCGGAACGATGACCTTGACGAAGGGCACGAGCACCTCGCGATCGGCGTCCGTGCGCACGATCAGCAGGTCCTGCGCGGGAAGATGCTCGACGCGGATCACGCGACCGACCGACTCGTCGCCGCGGCGCACGTCCAGCCCGACCAGCTGGTGATCGAACCAGGCATCCTCCTCGTCGGATGCCGCATCGGCCGCCTCGTCGACCCACAGGATCGCGCGTACGAGGCTCTCGGCGGCGGTGCGGTCATCGACGCCCTCGAAGAACGCGACAGGGTGCGAGTTCATCCAGCGGAACTCGCGAACCGTCAGCGGCTTCCCATGCCAGGGCGAGGTGTCCGGGACCTGCAGCGTGAAGGTGGCGCCCGGAACGAACCTGCCGTCGGGGTTGTCGGTGTACAGCTCGAGCTTCAGGGCACCCTTGAGCCCGTGCGCCTTGACCAGGCGTCCGACCCGCAACTGGGTTCCTGCCGAAGGGGGCGGCGCGGCACGCCCGTCCGAATCGACCACGTCAGTCGTCCGCGACATCAACCCGCACGCGGCGCCCGTCGGCCAGCGCCGAGATCAGGGTGCGGATGGCTTTGGCCGTGCGACCGCCGCGCCCGATGACGCGGCCCCGGTCGTCGGGGTGCACATGCACCTCGAGCACCTCACCACGTGAGGACTCCGACGCGAGGATGCGCACATCGTCCGGGTTGTCGACGATCCCCTTGACGACGTGTTCGAGCGCGGCGGCGAGCACGGACTCAGGCTTCTGCGGTCTCGGCCGACTCAGCGGCCTCGGGTGCAGCGTCAGCGTCAGCGGCCGGGGCCGGCTCGGCCTTCTTCTCAGCCTTCGGCTTGACGACCGACTTCTTGGTGGTCTCGACCTCGAACGCCTGCTTGGGCTCGGCGGTCTTGAGAGTCGACACGGCGTTCTTGTCACCCTTGAAGGTGCCCCAGTCGCCGGTGATCTTGAGGATGGCGCGCACCTGCTCGGTGGGCTGGGCGCCGACGCTCAGCCAGTACTGCGCACGAGCGGAGTCGACCTCGATGAACGAGGGCTCTTCGGTCGGGTGGTACTTGCCGATCTCTTCGATGACGCGACCGTCACGCTTGGTGCGCGAGTCGGCGACGACGATGCGGTAGTAGGGGGCGCGAATCTTTCCGAGACGCTTGAGACGGATCTTGACAGCCACGATTCTCCTGTGTGGTGGACGTGAACGAACTGATCGCCTGGAGAGTGGGGTGCACACCCGGCGGAAGCTCAAAGGGGGTGGATGCGCTGGATAGAGGGTCGAGCGCGGTCCGACCCTCTATTCTGCCAGATCCGACCGGATGCCGAGAACCACCTTCGCTGCGTCGCTCCCCGGCCGGCCGCGACGCCGGTAGCGTGTGAGCCGTGATGCGACAGTTGGCGACTCCCGACGGAGGTCCCGGATGACGAAATGGCTCTATCTGATCGGCGCGATCCTGCTGGAAGTGGGCGGCACGTTGTCGCTTCGCCTCGCTGTCGATTCCGCTATCTGGTTCGTCGGCGTCGGCGTCGGCTACGTGGGCGCTTTCGCATGCCTCACGCTTCTGCTGCGCGCCGGGGCACCGATCGGTCTGACGTACGGAGTCTGGGCGGCCTCGGGTGTCGCGCTCACGGCTGTGCTCGCGGCGATCCTGTTCGGCGATCCGTTGACGTGGCTCATGAGCCTGGGAATCGTCATCGTCATCGCCGGCGTCTTCCTCGTGGAGGTCGGCGCGGGCGCAGCGAACGGGGCTGCGCGCCGAGCAGCGAGTGATCCGGAGAACGCACAATGATGTGGCTCTACCTCGTGGGCGCCATTGTCTTCGAGGTCACCGGCACGATGTCCCTCCGGGCCTCCGAGGGCTTCCGGCGCACCGTCTGGATCGCGCCGGTCATCGCGTCGTACGTCATTGCCTTCGCACTCCTGTTCCTGTGTTTGGCCGAAGGCATGCCGGTGGGCGTCGCCTACGGCATCTGGTCGGCGACCGGCGTCGCGCTGACCGCGGTGCTGGCGAAGATCCTGTTCGATGAGCCGTTCACCTGGCTCATGGGGTTGGGTGTGGTCGCGATCGCCGGTGGCGTGCTGCTGATCGAGATCGGTGCGTCCTGATTCGCGTCACGGGATGTCGCAATCGAGCCCACGCGAGACGGTGCGTGCGAAACTGACGCCATGACGCTCGGCTTTGCGGCATCCGCTCGCTCCTCCGTCGGCTTGGAGTGGGAACTCATGCTCGCCGACCGCGCGACCGGCGATCTCGCGGGGCGCGCACCCGAGCTTCTCGACGAGCTCGCGCCCGCGATCGAGCTCGAACGCTTTTCTCTCACGAGCGAACTGCTCACCAATACTGTCGAAGTCACGAGCGGGGTCGGTTCGACGGTGGCCGCCGCAGCCGAAGACATGGTGGACGCCATCCGTGCTCTGCGGACAGCAACCGAGCCGCGTGACCTCGACCTGCTCTGCGCCGGCTCCCACCCGTTCGCGCAGTGGTACGACCAGGAAGTGACCGACAAGACCCGATACCAGGCGCTCATCGAACGAACGCAGTGGTGGGGCCGCAACATGATGATCTGGGGCATTCACATCCACGTGGGCGTCGAGGATGTCAACAAGGTCATGCCGCTCATTCGTGCCCTCTCGACCTATCTGCCTCACCTGCAAGCCCTGTCGGCGTCCAGTCCGTTCTGGGCCGGCGACCGCACCGGTTACGCGTCCAACCGGTCACTCGTTTTCCAGCAACTCCCGACCGCCGGGTTGCCCTGGTTGCTCGAGGACTGGGAGGAGTTCGAGGCATACCTGGGTGACATGGTCAGCACCGGCGTCATGACAGACGCCACAGAGGTGCGCTGGGACATCCGACCCGCGCCACGGTGGGGAACGATCGAAGTGCGCGCCTGCGACGGGATGTCGACGCTGCCGGAACTCGCTGCTGTTGCCGCCCTGGTGCAGGTGCTCGTCGAGCACTTCTCGCGGCGGCTCGATCAGGGCGAAGACCTCGCGGGGATCCAGCCCTGGTTCCTCCGCGAAAACAAGTGGCGCTCGGCCCGCTACGGCCTCGACGCCGAGATCATCGTCGACCGCGCCGGGACGCTCAAGCCCGTGCGAGAGCACCTTCGCGAGATCCTCGACGATCTCGCCGAGATCTCCGTCGAACTCAAGTGCGCGAAGGAGTTCGCCGGCGTCGAGAAGATTCTCGCAACCGGCGCCAGCTACGAACGCCAGCTGCGGGTCGCGGACGACAACGACGGCGATCTGCGAGCGGTGGTGCGGCATCTGGTCACCGAGTTCCGCGACGGACCGACGCTGCGTGACCACCTCAACGCGCTGAGATAGCAGCCCGCGCGCACGAGCGACGCTGGCTCACGCTGGCAGACTGTGGCTGTGCGTCATCGCTCCGATTGGCTGGTCATCGCCCAGTTCGTGCTGCTCGCGCTACTCCTGCTGCCAGGCGACCCGGTCTGGGGCTCTGCGTGGCTGATGGGGGTTGCCGCGGCGGTCGGTATTGTCGGACTCGCGGTGGCTGGTGCGGGCATTGCCGCGCTCGGTCGCGACATCGTTCCCTGGGTCGCGCCGAAAGACGGGGCATCCCTGCGCACGGGCGGGGTGTTCCGCCTCACGCGCAACCCGGTCTACCTCGGCATCCTTCTCGGCTCCCTCGGATGGGTCGCGTGGCGAGGCCGGGTCGAACTCATCGTCGTGTGGGTGCTGCTGGCTGCCGTGCTCATCACCAAGGCGCACGTCGAGCAGCGCTTTCTCCTTGAGACCTTCGGAGACGACTACCGGCAGTACGCGAACCGCACGCCGCTGATCCTCTGGGGTCGCGGGATTCGATGAGCCGGCACGCTCACCACGACATCCGGCGGTGACGCTCCCCTGCGCTGCGCTCTTCCCGCTCTTCCGGAGTGAGGTTCGCCTCGGGATCCGTGTCGGCGACGGGCTCCTCCGGCGGCGCGGCATCCTGGTGCTCACCCTCGTCGACGTGCGGCGCGGCGAAGCGAGAGGTGCCGTGTTCGGTCTTCTCCCAGTAGTGCGGTCTGGTGATCAGTTGCCAGAGGGCCTTGTACGCCGCGATCGAGTGCAGAACCCAGAAGAGAGGCTTCAGCGGAGCCCAGGGCACGAGCTCGAACAGCCCGCGCTTGTACGGGCCCATCATGTTCATGTAGATCAGCAGCGAGTATCCGAGCAGGAAGTTCAACGCGCTCAAGACGATCACGATCGGTGGGACCTCGACCGGGACGACGTAGAACGGCAGCGCGAGGGCGAGAACGAGCAGGATCGCGAATGGGATGACGCTCAGGAACGTGAACGGCGTGCCGGCGATCAACAGGGCGAAGGCTGCGAAGCGACGAAGGCCGATGCGGCGGATCAGCGCTATCGGCTGTCGCGAGTGCACCAGGGCCGTCTGCATGTACCCCTTGATCCATCGACTGCGCTGCTTGATGAACTGCGGGATGTGGGAGGTTGCCTCCTCCATCGTGGTGGCGTCGACGACACCGACACGGTAGCCGAGTGCGCTGGCACGGATGCCGAGGTCTGCGTCCTCGGTGACGTTGTAAGGGTCCCAGCCGCCGAGGCGGCGTAGTGCCGCCATCCGGAAGTGATTCGAGGTTCCCCCGAGCGGGATGGGGAGGTCAGAGTCCTCGAGGCCCATGAGCATGTAGTCGAACCAGGCACCGTACTCGAGGGTGAACAGGCGCGTCAGTGCGTTCTCCCGCGCGTTGAAGTAGTTCAGGGACGCCTGCACGACAGCCGTGGACTCGTCAGTGCGGGAGAAGACGATGACCGCCTTCTTCAACTGGTCGGGCTCGGGGGCATCCTCTGCATCGAAGATCACGAGGAACTCCCCGCGGGCCAGCTCAAGACCGACGTTGCAGGCGCGCGGCTTGGTCTGCGGAACACCGGCGGGGATCGGAACGACGATGAAGTGCTCCGGGACGGATGATCGGGCGATTGCCGCCCGGGTCGCGTCATCGCCCTCCTCGACAAGGATCAGCACCTCGAGGCGGTCGCGGGGATAGTCGAGGCGACCGAGGTTGGTCATCAGCTGGGCGACCACCTTCTCTTCCCGGAAGACCGGCACCAGGACCGTGTAGAAGGGCAGATCGTCCTCATCGAGCATCGCAAGTTCATACCGCGACACCTTGTTCACCAGGTCGTAGCGCGATCCGCGAAAGGCGATGATGAACTTGAAGAGCACGCTCGCCAAGAAGAAGAGATTGATGAGCGCGAGGATCGTCACGAGCGTCGGACCCGTCAGGAAGACCGCACCGAGCACAGCGATCCCGGCCACGATCGCGAACCCGATCACTTGGCCCCGTGAGAGCACCGTGCGCGCCGAACGCACCGGGTTGGAGTTGGCGAGCCCGTCGGCGGCCTCGGCGGCGAACTCGGACGCGAACACCTCGATGACGGCATCGACGATGAACTGCTGACTCACGGGAACGACCTCGATCGGAGCGCCGAGATCATCCGCGATCGCTTCTTCTTGCGAGTCGTCCAGCTCACGAGAGGCGCCGACCAGGATCGTGCCGTCCTCGCTCGAGGCCAACGGAATCCACCCTTCCCGTGCGTAGACCGCACGAAACCCGACATCCAGGAGAGTCACATCGATATCCGTCATCCGGTCCCCCCGACCGTGGGGCTCGGCCCGGGGCCGAACCCGGTGAAGATGACCGACCACTCCTGGGCCTCGGGAAGGCGCGAGGCAACAGCCCACCCGACGATTCCCACGAGAACGGCGCACATCACGACGATCGCCGCGTGCTGGGCCGGCGACTCGGTGGGGAGGATCGCGACCGAGATATGGACGAGCAGATACGCCAGCGCTGCCGCGGAGATCAGCGGTGATCCCACCAGCACACCGGCCAAGGCGCCCACCGCGATCAGGAGCATCATGACACCCGAGCGCGCGAACCCGAAGACGCCGGCCGTGATGGCGACGACCAGAACAGGAGCCAGATACAGCATGAGGGGCTCGCTGAGAGGATCGGAGACAAGTGCCTCGATGGCGCGGACGGCGCTGGTCGTGTCGGTGCGGAGGAACGTGAGCGGTCCAGAACCGATGATGACGCCGGCAAGGGCGAGCGCGACGGTGACCGCGACGGTGGGAAAGGCCACGATCACCGCATTCGCTGCCCGAGCCTGCGGGCGGGAATGGATGAGCAGGGTGCCGACGATCGCCACCGTCAGGACGAGGGGAATCGCTCGGACGTCGGTCATCGCCGCGGCCCCGAGCAGCAGCCCCGCACGAAATCCCGCCTGCGTATTGGCGAGGTTCTCGAATCGGACGATATCGATGAGCCCGAAGCCGAAGAGGACGATGGCGCCGAACATCGTGATGTCGGTTGCCGAGAGGAGGACGAAGACCGGGGAGATCAGCAGTGACACGATGACGACGAGCCGGATGATTCCGTGCAGCCCTCGTCGGAACATCGCCTGATCCAGCCCCTGCAGGAAGAAGCCCCCGAGGAGCGCACCGCCGAGCGCGAGGAGCAGCTCGGTGGGCAGGACCAGGGCTGGTAGCGCTCCCAGCGGCGGCGAGAACGTGGTCAGGAGCTGACCGAAGTCCGCGGCTCCCGCCCCATCCCGAACACGGGCGAGCAGAGCCTGATTGGCCGTGTCATGCCACGGCTCAGGAGCCAGCAGCGCGTAGCGCACGACAACGGCGATCAGCGGGAGGGCGAGGATGCCGCGCATCGTCCACCGCAGCCACGTTCGCCGAGGGTACGGCGGCAGGACGCCGGCGGGGCTCTCCAGGAAGCGCGGCACATCGCGGTCGAACAGGTGTTGGCCGCTGAGCACGGACATTCTCGGTTCCGCTCGCTGGGAGGATAGACGCCCTGCGGATTGTAGCGAACGACTCGAGTGGGGGCGAGCGGTGCGTGAGCGCGCTGGTGACGCGCGTCGTCAGTTCTTGCCGAGGAGCTTCTGCAGTTCGGCGAGGTCCGCCTCGCTCGGCGCCGCCTGTCCCCCGCCCAAGCCGAATCCCGAGCCGGTGGGCGTCGAGGGTGTTCCCGCGATCCCCGCGTTCTCCGCGGCGCGCTTGGCGGGGTTCCCCGACCGCGACCCTTGGCGCCCCTTCTGGGCCTTGGACTGCTTGCCTCGCTTTGCCGAGGCACCCGGGCGCCCGCCACCGGGAACGGGACCCATTCCAGGGATGTTGGGCATACCACCGCGAGCGACGGTCTTCATCATCTTGGCGGCCTGATCGAAGCGCTGCACGAGCTGGTTCACGTCGGTCACCGTCATCCCGGAACCGCGCGCGATGCGCAGCCGGCGCGAGCCGTTGAGGACCTTCGGGTTACGTCGCTCCCCCGGCGTCATCGAACGGATGATCGCCTCAGTGCGGTCGATCTCGCGCTCGTCGAAATCGTCGAGCTGCTGCTTCATCTGGCCCATACCCGGGAGCATCCCGAGCATCTTCTTCATCGAGCCCATCTTCTTGAGCTGCTGCATCTGGTCGAGGAAGTCTTCGAGCGTGAACTGCTCCGTCGCGAGCTTCTCGGCCATCTTGGCCGCCTCGGCCTCATCGAAGGCGCTCTGGGCCTGCTCGATGAGGGTGAGGATGTCGCCAAGGTCGAGGATGCGACTGGCCATCCGGTCGGGGTGGAAGGGCTCGACATCCTCGAGCCCTTCTCCCGTGGACGCGAAAATGATCGGCCGTCCGGTCACGGATGCCACCGACAGCGCCGCACCACCGCGGGCATCGCCGTCGAGCTTGGAGAGGACGACACCGGTGAAGTCCACGCCCTCTTGGAAGGCCTTGGCCGTGTTCACGGCATCCTGACCGATCATCGCGTCGATGACGAACAGGACTTCGTCGGGGTCGGTGGCCTTCCGGATGTCGGCGGCCTGCTTCATGAGCTCGGCGTCCACACCCAGCCGGCCGGCGGTGTCGATGATGACGATGTCGTGCTGCTTCTGCTTCGCGAACTCGACGCCGTCTTTGGCGACCTTTACGGGGTTGCCGACGCCGTTGCCGGGCTCGGGGGCATAAATCGCCGCGCCCGCCCGCTCGGCGACGACCTGGAGCTGGTTCACGGCGTTGGGGCGCTGGAGGTCACACGCGACCAGCAGCGGGGTGTGGCCGTCCTTTTCGAGCATCTTCGCGAGCTTGCCCGCGAACGTCGTCTTTCCCGACCCCTGGAGGCCCGCGAGCATGATGACCGTCGGCGGCGTCTTGGCGAACTGCAAACGGCGCTGCTGTCCACCGAGGATGCCGACGAGTTCCTCGTTGACGATCTGCACGACCTGCTGCGCGGGGTTCAGCGCCTTGTTCACCTCGTCGCCGAGGGCGCGCTCACGCACCTTGGCGGTGAACTCCTTGACGACCGGCAGCGCGACGTCGGCATCCAGCAGGGCACGCCGGATCTCGCGGACTGTCCCGTCGACATCCGCGGGCGTGAGCTTGCCCTTGGTGCGGAGGTTGCGGAAGGTTTCGGTAAGGCGATCCGAGAGCGTGCCGAAGGTTGCCATGATCGTCCGATTCTACGGGAGCGGGCGCGGGGCCGACCGTCTGCCCCGGGGGAATCCTCAGCCCGCGGCCTCCATCGCCGATGCCAGTACGTCATCCAGGCTCACCCGCCCGCCGGCGGCGAGCGCCCACGTGCGCAGCGCTGCGATGACCGCGCCCGCGTAGGCGGCGGCATGCACGTCGGCGGGGAGAGCGTCCTCTCCGGTGCGACGGAGATATCGACTGATCGAGGCGGCGATGCGCCATTGTCGCGTCGCCATCTCCTGGGTCAACCCGGGAACGACCCCCATCGCATCGGAGTGCACGAGCGCGAGCGCCAGCGCGTCGGGTGTGAACCGCACGAAGGCCTCGCGGACAGCCTCCGCCACGACGGAAGCCGGCTGCGGCGACGGGCACGCGACAGCGAGGAAGGCGTCGAGGAACCCGATTCGCTCATCCAACCCCGACCAGAAGACCTCGGACTTCGAGTCGAAGTAGTTGAAGAAACTGGACCTGCTCACGCCGGCACGGCGCGCGATCTGCGCGACGGTCGTGCGCTCGTATCCCTGTTCGAGGAACAGTTCGCACGCGGCTTCGGCGATCAACTCCTGCGATACAGCGTGTGGCCTGCCCCCGGACATGGAGGAAGGCTACACGCTTTGCCCCGCCCAGATCGGCGTATTGTTGGACGCAGTCCAATAACGCTGGAGGCTTACGTGATCGATGTTCTGGTGGCGGGGCTCTCCCCGTGACCGTCCCCTACCTCGATGGCTGGGACCTGCAGCGGCGCATCCATCGAGAGGTCCGTGCCGGGGAGCGCCCCGACACGCTCATCCTGCTCGAGCACGACCCCGTCTATACCGCGGGCAAGCGCACGGAATCACACGAGCGCCCGACCGACGGAACGCCCGTGATCGATGTGGATCGCGGCGGAAAGATCACCTGGCACGGCCCGGGACAGCTCGTCGGCTACCCGATCGTGCGGCTGCGCGAGCCGATCGATGTCGTCGCTCACGTGCGTCGCCTCGAGCGGCTCCTCATAAGTGCGCTTTCCACCCACGGTGTCGACGGCTACCAGGTCGAGGGGCGCAGCGGCGTGTGGGTCCGTCGCCCCCTTTCCGAAGACAAGGTCGCCGCTATCGGGGTCCGCGTCGAGAAGGGCGTGACGATGCATGGGTTCGCCATCAACTGCGACAACACTCTCGCGGGCTTTCGCGGCATCATCCCGTGCGGCATCACGGATGCCGGTGTCACGACCGTCAGCGAGGTCGTCGGCGCACCGGTGACCCCCGCAGACATCCTTCCCACGGTCATCAGAGAGTTCGAACGAGAATACGCGGAGGTCGCAGCATGAGCGCGTGCGGAACAGGGGCGGCGAACGGGCTGTCACCGGTCGACGGACAGGCGGCGCCGGAAGGGCGCAAGCTGCTGCGGCTGGAGATCCGCAATGCGCAGACCCCGATCGAGCGCAAGCCGGAGTGGATCCGCACCCGGGCCAAGATGGGACCCGAGTACACGCAACTGCAGGGCCTCGTGAAGGATGAGGGCCTGCACACGGTGTGCCAGGAAGCGGGGTGTCCCAACATCTACGAATGCTGGGAGGACCGCGAGGCGACCTTCCTCATCGGCGGATCCCAGTGCACGCGCCGATGCGACTTCTGCCAGATCGACACGGGCAAGCCCGCCGCGTACGACACCGACGAACCGCGACGCGTCGCCGAAAGCGTGCAGCGCATGCAGCTGCGCTACGCGACAGTCACGTGCGTCGCCCGCGATGACTTGCCCGACGGGGGCGCGTGGCTGAACGCCGAGACCGTTCGACGTATCCACGCCGTCAATCCCGGCACGGGGGTCGAACTGCTTGCCACGGACTTCAACGGCGAGCCGGCGCTCCTCGACGAGGTGTTCGCGGCGCGGCCCGAGGTCTTCGCACACAACGTCGAAACGGTCCCGCGGATCTTCAAGCGGATCCGTCCCGCGTTCCGCTATGAACGGTCGCTCGACGTGCTCACGCAGGCTCGCCGCGCGGGACTGATCACCAAGTCCAACCTCATCCTCGGGATGGGCGAGGAACCGGAGGAAGTCGTTCAGGCACTCCGCGACCTTCGCGAGGCGGGCACCGACATCATCACGATCACGCAGTACCTTCGTCCCTCCCCCGACACCTGCCGGTGGCTCGCTGGGTGAAGCCGGACGAGTTCGTCGCGTTCAAAGAAGAGGCCGAACGCATCGGGTTCCTTGGTGTGCTGGCTGGCCCGCTGGTGCGCTCGTCGTACCGCGCCGGGCGACTGTGGGCCCAGTCGATGCTGTCGAAGGGATGGGAGATCCCCGACAGCCTGTCGCACCTCGCCGACGACATCGCGCGCGAGGGGCTCAGCTTCGCCCAGGCGGTGTGAGCAGCGCTGGCGTGGTCAGTCCGCGCTGGTGACCGAGAGCACCGTGCCGTCGGAGGCGATGTTCACCAGGAGCACGTCGTCGGTGGCATCCGGATCGAGCGCGTACTCGAGCACCGCGAACGGGTCAGAACCCCCGTGCTCGTCGGCGAGGATCGTCATGCTCATGAGCTGAAGCGCGCGAATGACGTCGATGTGCGTGTCCCCCGAAATGTCGACGAGGAACGCCTCCAACTCCTCCCCCAGCATCTCCTGCTGCTGCAGGATGTACTCGGTCACCTCGCTCGTGCGCTCGCTGAGCTGCGACACCATCGCCTCACGGGCGATCCGATCGATCGTCTCGAGGGACGAGATGAGGCTGGCTGCAACATCCAGCGCCGCCGGCGAAACATCATCCTGATCGGGCGCGGTCAGATCGACGGTGACCGACTGGTCTGCGAACTCAACGTTCTCAGACCAGAAGATCGAACCGTCCGGACCGGATTCCAGCAGGCCGAAGAAGTCGTGCTCGATCGCCATGACCCCATGAAACCAGCCTCGGGGGCCGACCGATAGTCCTGGCGCCCGGCGCGGCGTCAATCCACGAGCGCCGCGGCAAAAACGTGCGGGGTGAAGCCGGAGAGATCGCCGATACCCTCACCCTGTCCGAGGAGCTTGACGGGGATCCCGGTTCGCTCCTGGACGGCGAGGACGAAGCCGCCCTTCGCGGAGCCGTCGAGCTTCGTGAGGACGAGGCCGGTGACACCCGCATGCTCCAGAAATGCCTGGGCTTGCATGACCCCGTTCTGGCCCGTCGTGGCATCGAGGACGAGGAGAACCTCGCTGATGGGCGCTTGCTTCTCGATGACCCGGCGGATCTTTCCGAGCTCATCCATGAGCCCGCCCTTGGTGTGAAGGCGCCCGGCGGTATCGACGAGCACGATCTCGGTGCCGGTGCTCTTCGCATACTCGATCGTCTGGTACGCGACGGATGCCGGATCTTGCCCCTCGTGCTGAGGACGAACGATGTGAGCTCCGCCCCGCTCAGCCCACGTCGCAAGCTGGTCCACGGCTGCCGCGCGGAACGTATCGGCGGCACCGACAACGACGCTGCGCTGGTAACGCCGGAGGAAGTTCGCGAACTTGCCGATCGTCGTCGTCTTGCCAACGCCGTTGACCCCGACCACGAGCACGACGGCCGGCCGCTCGGTGAGCTTGAGGGTGGTGTCGAATTTCGCGAAGTGCTCCTCGAGCGTCTCTTTCAGCATCCGGTGCAGATCTCGCGGGTCGGTGGTGCGATACCGGTCGACCTTCTCGCGCAGCTCGTCCACGATGCGCTCGGTGATGTCGGGACCGAAGTCGGCTGTCAGCAGCGCCGTCTCGAGGTCCTCCCACGTCGTCTCATCGATCGTGGGTTTGACGAACATGCCGCGAAGCGCTCGTCCGAGCGACCAGGAGGAATCGGCCATGACTCCAGCCTACGGTCAGCTGGCCGCGCGATCCGCGATCCGCTGCCCCACGACGGCGGAGACGCCGTCCTGGCGCATCGAGACGCCGTAGAGCGCATCCGCGATCTCCATCGTTCGCTTCTGGTGCGTGATCACGATGAGCTGGCTGCTGGCGCGGAGCTGCTCGAACACGCCGAGCAGGCGGCCGAGGTTGGCGTCGTCGAGCGCTGCTTCCACCTCATCGAGGATGTAGAACGGGCTCGGCCGGGCTTTGAAGATCGCGGTCAGCAACGCGACAGCGGCCAGGGACCGCTCTCCACCGGAGAGCAGCGAGAGCCGCTCGATCTTCTTGCCGACCGGCCGCACCGCGACCTCGATACCGGTGGTCAGCGGGTTGTCGGGATCGGTCAGGCTCAGACTTCCCGATCCGCCGGGGAAGAGGATCGGGAAGACCTCGTCGAAGGCCGTCCGCGTGTCGTCGAACGCCGCGAGGAAGATCGTCTGCATGCGTTCGTCGAGGTCATCGATGATCGTGACGAGGTCCTTGCGCGTACTCGTGAGGTCGGCCAGTTGCTCGGTGAGAAACGTGTGTCGCTGCTCCAGCGCGGCGAACTCCTCGAGCGCCAGCGGGTTCACCCGACCCAGTTGTGCGAGCTTGCGTTCGGCATCCTGCAGGCGTTTGCGCTGACCGGGACGATCGAAGACGCTCGACTCCTCGTCCTCCCCTGCAGGAATCGGCTGGTCGGGGCCATATTCGGAAATGAGAATGTCTTCGTCGAGACTCAGCTCCGACCGCGCGCGTTCCAGGATGCTCGTGACGTGCAGGCGCTTCTCGTGCATCTGCAGCTCGAGGCCGTGGACGCTCTCGGTCAACCCGGCCAGCCGCTCGCGCACGGCCGCCTCGTCGGCGCGTACTGCTGACAATTCCGACGTGACGGCGGAGCGGGCAGACTCCGCTTCGGCCAGCTCGAGGCGCGCCGCCGCGACCGACCGGTCGACCGAGTCGAGGACGGCGGGCAGCGTCGCCGCGACATCGGCAGCTACCTGGCGCTGACGTCGCCGAATGACGGCGCGGCGAGCAGCCTCAGCAGCGGCAGCAGCCTCGCGTTCGCGCTGACGCTCGAGCTGCTGCACCCGAGCCTGTCCGGCGCGAACGCGCTCGCGGAGCGTCTCGACCTCCAGCCGCGCGCGCATCTCGTGCTCTCGAGCACCCTCGAGCGCCTCGAGAAGCCCGTCGCGAGCAGATGCGTCAAGGATCGGACGCGGTGCCTCCAGCGCGTGGTGCAGTTGCGTCTGGGCAGATGCCGCAGCTGCGGCTGCCTCGTCGCGGGCTGTCTGCGCCTGCGCGAGCCCTGCAGCGAGACGTTCGCACTCGGCGCTGGCAGCCTCCACCTGCACGGTGGCGCGATTGACGTACTCCGCGTGCGCCGCGACTGCCGCGTCGTGCTCGCGCAACCGCGTCAGGGCCGCGCTGGTCCGACGCTTCGCATCCTCTGCCTCGGTACGCGCGTCAGCCAGAGCCTCCCGCAGCGAGTCGGCCACCACCGCGAGCTCGTCACGGCGGTCGGCTGCGGCATCCCGCTCGGCGAGCAGCTCAAGTCGCGATCGGGATGCTCCTGCCCCTGCTCGAAGCGACGATCCTGTGAACACCTCGCCGGCTCGCGTGACGACGGTGATCGTCCGCGGGTCGGCGACGATCGTGGCCGCACTCGCACGGACGGCGTCGAGGTCGTCGGCGATGAGGACCCGCGTCAGCAGGGCTCCCACGCCGGCGGGACCGGTGACCACATCCACGGCCGGTCGCAGCGAGCCGAAACCCGAGAGGTCTTCACCGGGACCGGCGACATCTCCGATGACGAAGTCGACGACACCGCGATCGGCGTCACGGACGCGCTCGGCAAGGGCAAACCCGTCCTCGATGGTGTCCACGAGCACGCCCTCGGCGCGGGTACCGAGCACCGCTGCGATCGCCGCCTCGTATCCGGGCGTGATCTGGATCGCATCCCCGACGAGGCCCTTCACCCCCGGTGCGCCTTCGGCGATCAGGTCGGCTGACGCGTTCTTGACGCCCAATGCGCGCGTCAGCGCCGTCGTCTGCGCCGTCAGGGCCTCGATCTCACGCTCGGTCGCGTGCAGACGATCCCGCAGCTCCGAAACGCGGGTCTCGGCATCCGTCGCGCGGCGACCCGCCTCTTCGTACTCGGCCGCGTACTGGGCCGAACTGCCCTCCGGGACGAGGTCGGGATCGACACCCGCAAGCTCGGCAGCCGCAGAATCACGGCGCGCCGTCGCGGCATCCAGTGCACGCTGCTGGCGCGCGAGCGCGTCGTCGATGGCCGCGAGGGCTGAGTCCGCCGCGTCTGCGGAGCCCCGCAGCGCCGTGAGCTTCATCTCGTGCTGCGAGACCAGCGCGCTCTGCTCGGCGATGTCGACATCGAGCGCATCCAGCTCGGCACGGGCCCGCATGACGTCGCGAGCCGCTTCGGATGCTACATCCTCGGCATCCACCAACCCGGATGAGACCTCGTCGATCTCGGTGCGAGCGTCATCGATCATGGCGCTTGTGACGGTGCGGACAGCGGCACCGTCGTCGTCCTCCGACTCCCCGAGCAGTGTCAGCCGCTGGCCGGCGAGTGAGTACAGCCCGCGGAGGCGCTCCTGCACACGCTCAAGCGAGAACAGCACCCGGCGTGCGCCGTCGACGGCTTCGGAGCGCTGCTCGGCCTCGAGCTGAGCGATGCGCGCACGCAGCTGATCGGATCGGTCCTGCAGCACGAGGCGTTCGGCGTGCCGCTCGTGCTCGGCGCGCACGTGGTCTGCCAGCTCAGCACGCAATCCGACGAGTTCATCGGCGATCAGGCGCGCCTTGGCATCACGCACGACGGCAGCGATCGTGGCAGCTTCGCGCGCGATTTCGGCCTGCCGACCGAGGGGCTTAAGCTGACGACGAAGCTCGCCGGCGAGATCACTCAGGCGCGTGAGGTTGGCTTCCATCGCCTCGAGCTTGCGCAGCGTCTTCTCTTTGCGGCGACGATGCTTCAAGATCCCGGCGGCTTCTTCGATGAAACCGCGGCGGTCTTCCGGCGAGGCCTGCAAGACGGTGTCCAGCCGCCCCTGCCCCACAATGACGTGCATCTCGCGGCCCAGCCCTGAGTCGCTCAGGAGTTCCTGAACGTCGAGCAGGCGGCATCCTTCGCCGTTGATCGCGTACTCGCTCGCGCCGTTGCGGAACAGCGTGCGGCTGATCGTGACCTCGGAGTACTCGATCGGCAACGCGCCGTCGCTGTTGTCGATCGTGAGCTGCACTTCGGCGCGTCCCAGCGGCCCCCGCGTCGAGGTCCCGGCGAAGATGACGTCCTCCATCTTTCCGCCGCGCAGGGTCTTGGCACCCTGCTCACCCATGACCCAGGCCAGCGCGTCGACGACATTCGATTTGCCGGAACCGTTGGGGCCGACGATGGCGGTGACCCCCGGCTCGAAGGCGAACGTGGTCGGCTGGGCGAACGACTTGAACCCCTTGAGCGTCACGCTCTTCAGGTGCATGCGCATTCCTTCCGACCTGCGGCGCATCGACCCCGCGGCCGACCGTCGACCTACGCTACCGTGCCGTGCGGTTCTGCCGAGGGAGCCAGGCCCCGGACTCGCGACACGCCCGGACGTCGACGAATTCTGGGAACTTGCTTGACGAACCGGGGTTGCACCCGCTAACGTTCCAGATCGCGACACATCACGAGAGGAGGACAGCCATGATGATTCGTAATGCAGTGTTCGGACACACCCCGCTGCGCGCGCCCATGGGACTGACCTCCCCGGGACTGCTCGCCGCTCCCACCGCCGCGTAACGCGCGCTGGTTGAGCCACCGGACCTCCTCGGTTCCGGTCCCCCGGACGACCCGTCCGTTCACTTCTTCGCATCCGCGCTGACCTGGTCGGTCAGCACGCGGATGCCTCCCCGCGGCGTGCCGGATGAGAACCGGCACCCGCAGCTGACCAAAGGTCTCTCATGTACACCACACTCGAGCCGGTCGAGGCTCTCACCACCCATCCCCACGTGCGTCGACATCTGACGGTCGCCGAGCGCGCAAGTCTGCGGGTCGCCGTCTGGGTGCTCACGCAGCACCTCCGTCGCGCCGCCTCCCGCGATCAGCGCGCGGTTGCACACCTCCGCTACGAACAGGAGCGGGCACGCGAACAGCGTGCGGCTCATGCCCTGCGCCTGGCCGCCTGGCACCTGAACGCCCGCTGATCGAAGGACCGACGTGACCACCGCGACACCCGATATCCGGCCCCTCACCATCCCGAGCAGCCTCGAGGCCCCCGAAGCCGCGGACTTTCTCGAGATGGTGAGGGTCCGCAACATCGTCTACGACGAGATCAGCGGCAATCGAGACGAGGAACTCGAGCCCGCCGTGCTTCTCCCCCACTACCAGCCATCTCCGTTCGAGCAGCGACTCATCTGGGGAGTCTGGACCGGCGGCGAGTTCGTGGGACGCGCAGGTCTTGATCTTCCGCACGACGGCGACGCCATGGTCGCCTACGCGCAGATCGAACTCCGCCGTCACGCGTGGGGTCACGGCGTGGGAACCGCGGCGCTCGGCATCCTCGAGGCAGCCGCACGAGCACACGGACGCCGCATCATCGAGTCGTGGATCGAGCATCCGACGGCAGACGGTGAGCAGGTGACACCGCCGACGGGGTTCGGCCACATTCCCCTCGATCACGCTGCACGATTCGTCCTCCGGCACGGCTACGCACTGGAACAGGTCGAGCGCAAGAGCGTCCTCGACGTTTCGGCCACCAGCATGGGGTTTGTAGAGGATCTTCACCGGCGGGCCCTGGACGCAGCAGACGGATACGACGTCGTCTCGTGGCACCCACCGACTCCTCCGGAGTTCGTGGCCGACTACGCCTGGATGAAGTCGCGAATGAGCGTGGATGCGCCGAGCGCCGGCATGGAGATCGCCGAGGAGAGCTGGGATGCAGCCCGGATTCTCGAACACGACACTCACTGGATCGATGGCGGCCGCGACGTGCTCGTCGTCGCCGCACGCGAGCGCCAATCCGGGCGGCTCGTCGCCTTCACGGAACTGGCATCGAGCCCAGGCCACCCCGTCACGCACCAGGAAGACACACTCGTGCTGCGCGAGCATCGCGGCCACCGTCTCGGCATGCTTATCAAGACGGCAGCTCTGCTGCGCTGGCGCGAGCTTTCACCGCACACGCAGCGTGTCCTGACCTACAACGCGGAAGAGAACCGGCCGATGCTCGCCGTGAACGAGGCCATCGGATTCGACCCCGTCGCGTACGTCGGCGCGTGGAAGAAGGATCTCGCGCTGTTTCAGTCGGCGAGATAACGGAGGACGGCGAGCACACGCCGATGATCGTCGGCATCGACAGGGAGTCCGAGTGCGTCATAGATCCGCGACGTGTGCTGGACGACCGCCTTCTCGGAGAACCCGATCGCCGAGGCTATCCAGCTATTACTACGCCCCTCGGCCATGTATCCGAGCACCTCGCGCTGTCGCGGGGTGAGTCGCTCCACGCCACCCCCGAGCACCTGGGCGCGGGAGAGGAGAATCTCGACGACATCGGGATCCAGCGCGGTTCCGCCACGCACCACTCGGCGCAGGTCCTGTGTGAAGGTGCGGACGTCAGCGATCCGCTGCTTGAGCAGATACCCCACGCTGCCTTGACCGTTGCCGACGAGCTCGAGGGCGTAGCGGCGCTGAACGTGCTGTGAGAGAACGACGATGGCGACCTCCGGGTGAGACTGCCGAATGCGACGAGCGGCGGCAAGTCCCTCATCGGTGTGCGTCGGCGGCATCCGAATGTCGGTAATGACAAGTGCCGGATGCTGGGTCTCGACGGCTGTCTCCAGCTCGGGCGCAGTGCCCACCGCACTGACGACCTCGAAGCCGTCCTGTTCGAGAACGAGAGCCAAGCCCTGCCGCAGCAGGGCTTCATCCTCAGCTATGACGACGCGCACGGAATCTCCATTCGAAGAGTCGTTCCCTCGCCGGGCGGGGAGGTGAGGTGGAGTGAGCCGCCGACGGCCTCGACGCGGTCGACGAGGCCGCCCAGTCCCGTGCCCCGCAGGTGCGCTCCGCCGATGCCGGTATCGGCGACCGAGACCACGAGCGCCGCATCCGCTCTCGAGACCGTGACGACCACGCGGTCTGCGTGAGCGTGCTTCACGGTGTTGGCAAGAGCTTCGGCAACCACGAAGTAGGCAGTCGTTGCCGTCGCCGAGGGAATGTCATCCAGCGTGCCCATCTCCAGCGCGGTCGGGATCGGCATGCGGTCAACGAGGTCCTCGACGGCATCACCGAGTCCGCGGCCGACCAACGGGAGTGGGAGCACGTCGTGTACGAGACGGCGAAGGTCGCTTGCCGCCGCGTCGATGTTCTCCCGCAACGAGATGGAGCGGGCGCTGGTGTCAGCACCGGCTTCAGCGGCGTGGGCGATCTGCTGGGCCTCGAGAGCGAGCAGCACGAGGTGCATCTGTAGACCATCGTGAAGGTCCTGCGCGATGCGCAGGCGCTCGCGATCGGCGGCATCGACCAGTCGCGCGCGGGAAGCGAGCAATTCACGCCTGCTCCGCAAGAGTTCAGCTGACAGGCGCGATCGATCGATCGCGATGGCGATCACCTGACCGGCCTGGCGGACCTGCTCCGGGTCTGCCGTGAGCCGGGGATCGTACTCGATGGAGGCGACAGTTCGTCCGGCGACGACCACCGGCGTGACAGCCCGATCGTCCGCGACGGCGGGCGGATCTGCCTGCTCACCACGCTCGTCGAGGTAGGCCCCGTTCTCACTCGGGAAGACAAGCCGAAGCGTGTCATCACCCAAGGTCCGCGCCAGCGCATCGGTCAGCAGGGCCTCCTGGTCTTCGGCCAACGCCAGAGCGGCGCTCAACTCCATCAGTTCCCCCGTGCGGGGAAAGCCGCCCCGGAGCATGCCCACAACGAAGGCGACCGGAACTCCGGCCAGGATGAGAAGCTGGCTCACGGCGAGCGCGAGCGCGAGGTCTGCGCCGAGAAGACCAAACCCGGCGGCACTCGCGGGGACTGCGAGCACCGCGAAGAACCCGTACCCATAGAGGGGGAACAGGACGCGCCGGAACGCGGCGTCCGCGGACAGGAGCGCCCGTGCGAGGAGGAGGGCTACCGCCACCATGACGGCGAGTCCGGCAACCCGTTGCACGGTCGCGAACGCGTCGGAGGCTGCCGGATCGTTCAGGGTGAGCAGAATGGGAACCTGCAGGAGGATCGCCACCGCGTATCCGGCGAGGACCACGACAGTGGATGCCGTGCCTCGCAGCCGTCCCGAGGGAAAAGCGAGCAGGAGGTGGACGATCGCGGCAAACACAACGGTCGCGAACAGGTCGCCGATCAGCGCCAGCGCCGGCACTGTCGCGTTGCCGAGGTTTCCTGCAAATACCGCGAGACTGGCGACGATCAGCAGCGGGCCCATGCGGTTGGCCGGACGACGCCACCACGCCAGCAGACCGGCAGCGAGGTAGACGACAAAGACCCCGGTATAGAGGACCAGGACGGCTGTCGTCGGCTGCGACGTCCCCGGGAGAACCGCGGCAAGCTGCATCCCAACGAGCACGGCGCCCAATAGCGCCAGAAGAAGCGCGCCGCGCCCAACCAGCTCAGTGATCGGCTGCGGCCGTGCGCGGCGCTGTCGCACGAACGGGCTCATGGTGTTCGAGCCTGGCACAGTCGACACGATCACCACTATCGCCCCAGCGTCCGCCCACTTCCATGGACCTATGTCTATGGATGCTGCGCTGCGGCCCGGGGACACTGGTCATGACCCCTGCGCACCCGGCCGAGGAGAAACTCATGCCCACTGTCCTGACGCGCGGCGCCCTTGGCGCTCTTGTCGTGAGCACGTTCGTGCTCCTCGCCGGCTGCACGAGTCCCGCATCCGAGGGGACCATCCCCGTGGATAGCTATCCGAACCCCGGCGAGGATGCGGTAGCTCTGCCCTCGGAATCGGCGGTCGAGGACGCCCTCGACGCTCTGCCTGACGTGATCGATTCCACCCTCGAGCAGAGCGGAGTTCCGGGGCTGGCCGTCGCCGTCGTGCACGGCGGCGAGATCGTCTACAGCGGTGGGTTCGGTGTTACCGAGGCCGGCACCGATGACGCCGTCGACGCGGAAACGGTGTTCCAGATCGCCTCGGTGTCGAAGTCCCTGTCTGCGACCGCCGTCGCCAAGGCGATCACAGACGGCGCCGTGACCTGGAACACTCCCGTCGTGGACGAACTGCCGGAGTTCGCGCTGTCTGATCCGTACGTGACCCAGAACGGCACGATCGGCGACTACTTCTCGCACCGGACAGGACTCGCCACCGGGGCGGGTGATGATCTCGAGGATCTCGGATACGACCGCGCCTACATCATGGATCACCTGTACCTGCAGCCGCTGTCGGCGTTCCGCTCGACCTACAACTACTCCAACTTCGGCATCACGATCGGCGCCGAGGCAGCTGCCGCCGCCCTCGGGATGAGCTGGGAGGATGCGATGGACGAGCTGGTCTACCAGCCGATCGGGATGACCTCGTCGAGCTCGCGGTATTCCGACTTTCTCGCGCAGGCCAACCGGGCAACGATCCACACCCTCGTGGACGACGAGTTCGTCCCGCTCTACGACCGCGACCCGGATGCCCAGGCCCCGGCAGGAGGAGTGTCCTCGAACGTTCTCGATCTTGCCGCGTGGATGAATGTCGTGCTCGCTGACGGTGAGCTCGACGGTGCCGACTACATCGATCCCGCCGCGCTCACGGCCGCCACGACCGGCGAGATGGTCAGCGGGCACCCCGACTCCAACGTGGCACGCACGAGCATGTATGGCTTCGGGTTCAACGCCGGTACGGAGGTGAGCGGGCGCACCTCGATCAGTCACTCGGGTGCTTTCATCCTCGGCGCGGCGACGAGCTTCCGGATGCTGCCCAGTCTCGATCTGGGCATTGTGACCCTCACGAACGCGGGCCCCCAAGGGGTCCCGGAAGCGATCAACGCGCAGTTCCTGGATCTGGTGCAGTACGGCTACATCACGCGAGACTGGGTGACCGACTTCAACGCGGCAATCGGTTCCTACTACGCTCCGACCGGTGACCTCGCCGGCGAAACGTCTCCCCGAATGCTGCCCCGCCGGCGCCGGCATCCGACTACGTCGGCACCTACACGAACCCCTACTACGGCTCCCTGACGATCACGGACGAGGGCGGGCAGCTGCAGGCGGCGCTGGGGCCGGACGGCGCGTATGTCGTGGCGCTCGACCCGTGGGACGGCGACACCTTCGCGTTCACTCCGACGGGAGAGAACGCTCCCCGGGCTCGCGCTCGTCGGCGACCTTCGCTCGCACCGACGGCACCGTGACGTCGCTGACCATGGAGTTCTTCAACCAACAAAGACTGGGGACCTGGGCCGCGTCCGGCTCAGAAGCCGGCTGATTCGTCTCGGAGCCGACGAACCGCCTGCTCGAGCGAGGCGAGCCGCCTCCCCCGATCGCCGACGATCTCTTTCACGTCCGCCCGACCAGTGAGATCCGGGTCGTCGGCGAGCTCCAGAAGGGACATGTCCATCGCATCCCGAAGCTCGAGGTCTTCGTCGGCGCCGAGTGCGATGGCATCCACGGGATTGAGGGGCAGGAGCACCAGGAGGTCAACCTGGTGCATCGCATCGCTCGTGATCTCGTACCCCCGAGCGAGAAGTTCGGGGTCCACGACCGACCTGCCGAGCGACTGCGTCGCGTGGAGATACGCCAGAAAATCCAGGGGACCTCGCTCGGCGATCACCGGGCCCGAGGCCGGCTCCCGCAGTCGAGACGCGGCAATGCCCAGCTGCTGCGCGAACAACACTGCTCCAGGTTCGGCGTCAGCGGCATCGACGAACTCATACGCGTCCGGCAGCACCTGCCAGTCCGGATGAGCGGCAGTGAAGTCACCGATCAGCGTGCTCTTGCCGCTGCCGTGAGTTCCGGAGATCACGACGCGCATGATGCTCTTCTCCTATCGCGGGCGGATCGATTCAGGCCCCGACATCCGGGGTGGACGCTGGCAGTGCGGGCAGAAGTGGCTCGACCGATTCGTGAATGACACCTTCACGATGGGGCGGCCGCACCGCGGGCAGGGCTGACCGGTCCGGCCGTAGGCAGTGAGGGAATGCGCGAAGTATCCGGCCTGTCCGTTGACGTTGACGTACTGCGCGTCGAAACTCGTCCCACCCTCCGCGAGGGCCTTCTCGAGCACTGCCTGTACCTCGGCAACCAGGCGGTGGACGGCGCGGGTGCTCAGCTCATCCGCGGGTGTATCGGGGTGGATACGTGCGGCCCACAGCGATTCGTCTGCGTAGATGTTGCCGATGCCCGACACCACGGTCTGGTCGAGGAGCACCCGTTTGATCGCCGACGCCTTGCGGGCGAGCGTGGCGCGAAAGGCACGACGGTCGAAGCCGGGATCCAGCGGATCGCGCGCGATGTGCGCAACCTGGGCGGGCACGAGGGCATCGTGCGTGCCGAGGCCCCCGCGAGTCCGTCGGGAGTCCCCTGGAGGGGGTCGATGGCAAGGGAGCCGAACGTGCGCTGATCGGCGAAGACCACGGCCAGATCGCCATGATCCGGATGCCGAATATCGAGCCGCACGCGCTCATGGCGCTCCGGCGGTGCCCCGAGGGACGCAGCAGCATCTGCCCGCTCATGCCGAGATGCGCGACCACGGCCTCCGTCGGTGTCGCGCCGGGGTCCGCGGCAGCGAGCGGGATCCACAGGAACTTCCCGCGTCGCGCCGGTCCGGCCATGCGGCGACCCACGAGGCGCCTCTCGAAGTCGGCGGCGCCCGGTGGATGCCGAGTCAGGGCGCGGTCGTCGCTGACGGTGGCCGCCTCGATGACGGCATCCGTGACAGCGGGCGCGAGACCCGCGCGGACCACCTCGACTTCCGGAAGCTCAGGCATGGTGCTGTGGCAGCGTTCAGGTGCGACGACCGTCAGGCGCGGGAGGTGAGGTCGCGCCACGCACAGAGCGCAGCGGCCATCTCCGCCTGCTTTTTGCTGGTTCCGACTCCCTCGGCGCGGTGGTCACCCACGACGACGACGGCAGTGAACCGGCGATCGTGATCCGGTCCGGTCGATGAGACCTCGTAGGCCGGCGGCGCGACGCTGCGGCGGGCGGCAAGCTCCTGCAGCGCGGTCTTGGGGTCGACAGCTGCCCCGTACCGGTCGGGGTCAGAGAGCAACGGTTCGAGGAGCCGCAGCACCAGATCGGATGCCGCATCCGGGCCCGCTGAGAGGTACGTGGCTCCGAACACGGCCTCCATCGTGTCGGCAAGGATCGAGTCCTTCTCACGCCCTCCGGTCTGTTCCTCACCGCGTCCGAGCGCGACGTACGCTCCGAGGTCGATGCCACGGGCAACCTCTGCCAGCGCAACCGTCGATACGACGGCGGCGCGTCGTTTGGCGAGCGAACCTTCGTCGAGTTCGGGATGCGCACGGTACAGCCGCACGGTGACGGCCTGACCGAGCACGGAGTCGCCGAGGAACTCGAGCCGCTCGTTATGGGGAACTCCGCCGTTCTCGTAGGCCCAGGACCGGTGGGTCAGTGCCAGCGCGAGAAGCTCGGGGTCGATCTCGACCCCGAGCTTCTGCGCGAGTTCAGCAGACTCGCGAGTTGTCACGTCGCTGCGACGCTCAGACGTCGGCGACCTTGCGGCCCTTGTACTCCAAGAACAGCTCGGTTCCCTGCGAGTCGGTGACGACCTTCGCCTGGTGCGGGCGGCTGTAAACGGTCTTGCCGTTCTCGACGGTCTTCACCAGGGTGGGGGCGTCGGCCTTCCACTGCGCGCGGCGCGAGCGGGTGTTCGAACGCGAGACCTTGCGCTTCGGGGGGTTACCAGCCATTGTTCAGCTCATTTCTTTCTTCTCGGCAGCCCACTCACGCGCGTGAGTCGTGGTCGCCGTGGTCTGTGGTGTCGTCCTCGGTTGTGTAGCCCTGGAGCGCCGCCCACCGGGGATCGATGGGTTCGCGCTCGAGCGAACCGGTGTTGTCGGTCAGTCGCTCACCCGTGGCCGGATCAAGGCCGGGGCAATCCGGCTGACACACCGGCTGAAATGGAAGCGACAGGACGATCGCATCCCTGACCAGAGTTTCAAGATCCACGTGGTCGTCTTGAACCTCGAAGTCAGTTTCTTCTCGCCCAGGATACGCGAAAAGCTCCTGGAACGCGACGCGGACGCTCTCAGCGACCTCACCCAGACAGCGTCCGCAGACCCCGGTGTACTCGGTCTCGGCCTCGCCGCTCGCGAGAATCCCCTCGTGAACACTCTCCATCCGCACGTCCACGACGACCGGTTCGCCTTCCGCAACGGAAACCAGTCCCTCTCCCCACTTCTGCGGAGCCGGGATCTCCAGGGAGAACTCCCGCATCTCGCCGGGACGGTACGTGATGTCACGGACGGGGACCACGAACGGTCCCGAGTGCTGCCTACTCACGGGGGTCCATGCTACCCGCGTGAGAGCTACCGGTCTCGGCGAGCGCTCAGAGGTCGTGTCCGCCGGTGTGCAGGAACCGCGACACGGCGGGCGGTACGTACGCCGACACATCACCGCCGAGAGCGGCGACCTGCCGGACGAGCGAGCTCGACACCATCGCGTGCGCGGGATCGGGGAGCAGGAAAACGGTCTCAACGTCCGCCAGGTCGCGGTTGACGACCGCCATCGGAACTTCGTACACGACATCCGCCTGCGAACGGATGCCTTTCACGAGCACCCCGGCATTGACATCGCGCGCGTAATCGACGAGCAGACCCACGCTCCACGAGGCCACCACGACATTGCCGTCGATGTCTTCCTCGGCGATCGACTGCTCCAGCAGCGACAGGCGCTGCGCGATCGGGAGCATCGCCTCTTTCCCGGGGTTGTGAACGACGACCACGTGCAACTGGTCGTACAGCCGGGCCGCGCGACGGATGACATCGAGGTGACCACGAGTCGGCGGATCGAAGGAGCCCGGAACCACGGCGATCCGACTGTTCATGCCTCAAGCCTATCGGGGTCACCCTCAGTTCTTGGCGAGAGCGGCCCGCTCCTGCTGACCGACCCGCCGTTCGATCTCGTTGGAGAGCGCACGATGAGACATCAGGGCGGGATCGGCGGCGAGGATGTCTTCTGCGGCAGAGCGAGCCCGGGCGATGAGATCAGCATCCGTCACGACCCGCAACAGGCGGAGCGAAGACCGCACGCCTGACTGGGCAGCTCCCAGCACATCACCCTCGCCGCGCAGTTCCAGATCGACCTCGGCCAGGGCGAAGCCGTCGAGAGTCGCCGCCACCGCTTCGACCCGCGCGCGCCCCGACGTGCCCTGCTCACTCTCGGTCACGAGCAGGCATAGCCCCGGCACCGAGCCTCGGCCGACCCGGCCGCGCAACTGATGCAGTTGAGAAACCCCGAACCGGTCAGCCTCGAGGATCACCATCGTCGAGGCGTTCGGCACGTCCACGCCGACCTCGACGACGGTCGTTGCCACGAGCACATCGATGCGACCGGCCGCGAAGGCTTGCATGACGGCATCCTTCTGATCTGCGGGCATCTTTCCGTGGAGGATCTCGACAGTGAGATTCTCGAAGGCCGGATGCCGAGACAGCAGCTCAGCCAGCTGGACCACGCCCCAGCGGGTCTTCCGGGACGACTCCTCGGCCGGGGCACCGGTGGAGTCCTCCCCCACACCCTCATCGACCTCGTCAGCTGCAGGCTTTCCGGATGCTGCGGCGTCGATCGCGGGGCAGACGACGAACGCCTGGCGTCCCTGGGCGACTTCCTCGGCCACGCGATCCCAGACGCGCCCAAACCAGGCCGGGCGGTCGGCGATCGGTGCGACGAACGACTCGATGCCGGCACGACCCGCGGGCATCGACCGGATCGTGGACACGTCGAGGTCGCCGAACACGGTCATCGCGACGGTGCGCGGGATCGGTGTCGCGGTGAGTACGAGGACGTGTGGCGTCGTGCCCTTCGCACGCAGCGCCTCACGCTGATCGACACCGAACCGGTGCTGCTCGTCGACGACGACCAGCCCCAGGTCGGCGAAGGTCGTGGCCTCGCTCAGGAGGGCGTGGGTGCCCACGACGATGCGTGACTGCCCGGATGCCACGCGCAGCGCCGCCCGCCGCCGCTCCGCCGCCGTGAGCTGACCGGTCAGGAGCGTGGGCATGAGCTCGACCGCCAGGTCAGGGCCGAGCATCCGCGCGATCGACCGCAGGTGTTGCGAGGCGAGCACCTCCGTGGGAGCGATGAGGGCCGACTGCCCGCCGCTCTGGGCGACCTGCAGCATGGCACGCAGCGCGACGAGGGTCTTGCCCGACCCGACCTCGCCCTGGACGAGCCGGTTCATGGGCCACGCGCCGACGAGGTCCCGGGAGATCTGCTCACCGACCTCGAGTTGATCGGGGGTTCGGGTGAACGGCAGCAATGCATCGAAGCGTTCGAGCAGCTCGCCCGGTTCACGCGGGGTCGCCGACATCGCCCGGACGAACTGGCGCTGCTGCAGAAGCGCCGTCTGCAGCACCAGTGCCTCGTGCCAGCGCAGGGTCTGCCGGGCCGGCTCGACCTGATCCGGAAAATCGGGCCGGTGGATGCGCTCGAACGCCATGCGATACGACAGCAGACCATGAGCCCGGCGGAGGTCCTCGGGCAGCGGCTCGGGGAGGTCGTCGAGACCGTCGAGGACCATCCCCACGAACTTCGCGATCTGCCAGCTGGCCAGGGACGCGGTAGCGGGGTAGATCGGGACGGGAAGGTTCGCGGTTGCTTCGGCCGTCGCGCGGGCGCGGTCTTCGTCGTCGAAGAGCTCGTAGTCCGGATGGGCAAGCTGCAACGACCTGCGGTACTCCCCGACCTTCCCCGCAAAAACGCCGCGCCTGCCCGGGACGAGTTCCTTCATCCGCCACGACTGGTTGAAGAAGGTCAGGGTGAGCTCCCCGTTGCCGTCGCTGATCACGACCTCGAGCAGAGATCCGCGACGGTTCTGCATCCGTCGTTCGGATGCCCGGCGAACCTCGGCAACGATCGTGACCGGTTCCCCGATGGGCAGGGACGCAATGGGGGTGAGCTCTCCGCGGCGCGCATACCGGCGCGGGTAGTGCTCGAGCAGGTCACCGACGGTGCGCATCGCGAAAGCGCGCTCGAGCGCCTTCGCCGTCTTGCCCCCGAGCGCGCCATCCAGCCGCGACGACAGCGTGAGGGCGACCATGCACCCGAGTTTAGGCAGAGCATCCGACGCGCGGAGGCACGGCACCGAGCCCCGGCGCCGTTTGTACAGTGGACGGGTGACACGGATCATCGCCGGGGCTGCGGGCTCCCTGACCCTCGAGGTCCCGGGAAGCGGCACACGACCGACCAGCGACAGGGTCCGAGAGTCGATCTTCGGCTCGCTCGACGCCGCCGATGCGACCACCGGCGCCCGAGTACTGGACCTGTACGCAGGGTCGGGTGCGCTGGGGCTCGAAGCGCTCAGCCGCGGCGCGACGTACGTCGACCTCGTCGAGAAATCCCCGCGCGCTGCCAGCGTGATCGAGCGCAATGCTCAGCGTGTGGGGAAGGCCACCGACGGCGCGTGTCGCGTGCACCGGGCCACGACGGATGCCTACCTCGCGACGTCGCAGGGACCGTACGACCTCGTCTTCATCGATCCGCCGTACGACCTCGACGAGGACGGCCTCCACGAGACTCTCCGCCTGCTGGTGCCCGCGCTGGCACCGGACGCCATCGTGGTCGTGGAACGCGCCGCACGCTCACCCCAGCCGGCGCTTCCTGCAGGTCTCACCCTTGAGCGCCACCGGCGGTACGGCGACACGGCAGTGTGGTGGATCGGCCTGGCTGACGAGGTCGATCAGCCACGCGACGCGTCCCAGTCGCGATAAGGGTCCCACCCGCCGGCTCCCTCGAACGGGGCACCGTCGACGAGGACGGGAGCCGCTGCCCGCTCACGGACCACCCCGATGATCGTGAAGCCGTCGGGGACGGAGTCGGTCGTCGGGAACGTCGCGAGCAAGCCGTGGTCCTCGCCGCCTGTCAGCGCATCGTCGGGGTGGGGCCAAGCTCCTCGCGGCGCAGGTCGAGGGTGACATCGGATGCGACGGCCAAGCGTCCCGCATCCAGCACGAGGCCATCCGAGAGGTCCATCATCGCTGTCGCGCCCGCGAGGGCGGCACGGACGCCGTCACCGATGGCGGGGGCGGGCCGCAACTGCGCGTCCAGCTCCCGGATTTCGGCGCCCGACAGGTCCGATCGATCCACCGGGACAGGCCGACCCTCGGCATCCCGGAACCTGTCGAACAGCAGACGCAGGCCGCGCGCAGCATCGCCCAGATGCCCGGTGGCGGCAACGACATCGCCGACCCGCGCCCCGGAGCGGCGCACTGCCGAGCGGCCATCGAGTGTGCCCAGCGCTGTGACCGCGACCGTGAGGACGTCGGAGACGGTCAGATCACCGCCCTCCACGACGCAGCCGGGTGCGAGCGCGTCGCATCCGGCGCGCAGACCGCGGGCGAGCTCGACCACGAACGAGAGGCGAGTCTCATCGGGCATCGCGAGCGCCACCAGGATCGACGTCGGACGAGCTCCCATCGCAGCGATGTCAGCGAGATTCACCGCCGCGGACTTCCATCCGAGATCGAACCCGCTCGACCACGCGAGGCGGAAGTCCGGACCATGCACGAGCGTGTCGACGGTCGCGACGACCCGCCCATCGGATGCCGACAGCACGGCTGCATCATCTCCGGGACCGACCTCTGCTCCCGACGGCCCGAGCTCGCGCAGGATCGCGGACAGAATCTCACCCTCTGAGAGCTCACCGACCAGCCGATCCTGCATCGTCCCACGCTACCGCGGCGGTAGATTGGACCAATGCCGTTCGCCCGACGCGCCGCTGCCGCGACCGTGACCTGCGCGACGAGCCTGCTCATCCTCGCCGCCTGCAGCACGACGGTTTCGCTGCAGCCGGCACCCGACGCGAACAACCCGCACTGCGCCGATGTGACAGTGCGGTTCCCCCAGACGCTTGACGGCTTCGATCGTCGCTGGACGGATGCTCAGTCCACCGGCGCGTGGGGCGATGACGGCGCGAGCGACATCATCGTCGCCTGTGGCGTCGACGTTCCCGGGCCCACAACGCTTCCCTGCTCCACGCTCAGCGGCGTCGATTGGATCGTCGACGACGCTGACGCCCCGTACTACCGGATCACCTCGTTCGGCACCGACCCGGCTGTCGAGGTCTACCTCGACAGCGACACGGTCTCCAGCGCAGAGGTTCTCGACACGCTCGGCAACATCATCGTCGACACGCTCCCCGTGAACGGTCTCGAATGCACGGACCTGACCAGCGGCGCGTCATCCACCGACGGCTGAGGTCGGCGCCGCGTCTGTGCGGCGAGGCTTTCAGCCCCGCGCGAGAGCCGTGTCAAGCAGGTCGCTGATCAGTTCGGCGTAGGTCATCCCCGACGCGATCCAGCACTTCGGGAACATCGAGATCGGCGTGAACCCCGGCATGGTGTTGAGCTCGTTGACGTAGATGCCCTCGGGGTGAGGAAGAAATCCACGCGCGCGAGTCCCCGCCCGCCCACCGCGTCAAAGGCGCGGACGGCTGCTGTCTGCAGAGCGGCGATCTCGTCATCCGTGAGCGAAGCGGGGCACACGACCTCCGCCCCGTCTCCCCGAGGTACTTGCCCTCGAAGTCGTAGAACTCACGGGTCGTGAGCACGATCTCGCCCGGCAGGGACGCGCGGGCCGGCGCTGCGCCCGGCGTCTCCAGCACAGCGACCTCGAGCTCACGGCCCACGATCGCGGTCTCGACGAGAGCCTTGTCATCCTCGGCGAGGGCCAGCTCGACGGCGGCGTCGAATTCTTCCCAGTCATGCACCTTCGAGACGCCGACGCTCGAGCCTGCCCGTGAGGGCTTCACGAAGTTCGGAACGCCGAGGGTCCGGGCGGCCCGCCGCGCAGCATCCGGGTCCGAGGCCCACGCCTCGCGAGAGATCGTCACCCACGGCGCGACAGTCACGCCGGATGCCTGCAGCACGATCTTCATGAAGTGCTTGTCCATGCACAGTGCCGAGTCCAGCACGCCGCCGCCGGCATACGGGATGCCGAGCGTGTCGAGAAAGCCCTGAACCGTGCCGTCCTCGCCGTGCACGCCATGCAGGATCGGCAGCACCACGTCGAGCGAGCCGAGCGTATCGATGCTGCCATCGGGCTGGCGCACCCGGAGCACGCGGTCGGCGCCGCCTTCGGGCCAGAGCACGCGCGTTCCGTTGTCACCGACCTCGGGCAGGTGCGCGGCATCGAGGGCGAACTTGTCGGGGTCGTCGTCTTCGAGGACGAAGACACCGTCGCGGGTGATGCCGATCGGAATGACCCGGAACCGCTCACGGTCGAGCGCCCGGAGCACCCCTCCCGCCGTAACGGAGCTGATCGAGTGCTCGCTGGAGCGACCGCCAAACAGCACCGCCACCGTCGCTTGCACCATTCTGCGTCCTCTCGCCCTGGGGTTCGTCGTCGTCCGTCGTAAGGTGCGGCGCGATGTCCTTGGGGTTCATCGTGCCGTCCAACACCATCTTCACCTGCTCGACGATCGGCATGTGAATGCCGGCCTCCGCCGCAAGTGACAGGACCGGTGCAACCGAGGCCAGACCTTCGGCGGTCTGCTCCATCTGCTTCACCACGTCCTGGAAGCTGTAGCCCTGGCCGAGGAGCCGGCCGGCCGTGTTGTTCCGACTGAGCGGCGACTGGCAGGTCGCGATCAGGTCACCGAGTCCCGCGAGCCCCTGCAGCGTTGCCGGGTGGGCCCCCTGCGCGACGGCGAAGTCCGTCATCTCCACGAGGCCCCGGGTGATGATCGAGGCTTTCGTGTTCTCGCCGTACCCGACACCGTCGACGATCCCGATCGCCACCGCGATCAGGTTCTTGAGCACGCCGCCGAACTCGGTACCGACGACATCCGTGTTCACGAACGTCCGGAAGTACGCGTTGCGAGCCCGCCGTGCGACGGCATCCGCGGTCTCCTGGCTGCTGGATGCGATGACCGCCGCCGTCGGCTGTTCCTTTGCGATCTCCAGAGCGAGGTTGGGGCCGGATGCGACGGCGATGAGATCGGGATCGCACCGCAGCTCCTGCTCGATCACCTGACTCATCCGCAGACCCGACTTGCGTTCGACGCCCTTCATCAACGACACGACCGGGACTCCGGCCTCCGCGATGAGGGGACGGATGATCTTCAGGTTCTGGCGAAGCGCCTGACTGGGCACGGAGAGATAGATCTGCTCTGCCCCGGCGAGAGCTTCCTCGAGGTGGGAGGTTGCCGTCATGTGCCGGGGAAGATTGATTCCCGGCAGGTAGTGGCTGTTGCGCTTTGCTTCCGTGATCTCGGCGGCAAGCTCGGGGCGTCGCGCCCACATCGTGACGCGGGCTCCGCCGTCGGCCAGGACCTTGCCGAACGTCGTCCCCCAGCTACCGGCGCCGATCACGGTCACCCGAGGCCGCGCAGCATCCTCTTTACGAGTCAAGGCGCCCCGTCTCTTTCTGCCCGTGGGTTGTCGGATCCCACCGCTGCGCAGGCGGGGCCTCCCCCCGCAACACGCCCTCCAGGCGGGCGATTTCGGCCATCAGCAGGTCGGTTGCGGCGACAAGCGCAGATGCCTCACGGGTGCGTCCGGCGAAAGCCGACAGATCGATCGGGTCGCCCACCAGCACCTGCACGCGTTTGCGCAACGGCCACAGGCTGAGCTTGCCGTAGCGCGGGAGGATGCGCTGGACACCCCAGTGCGCGACCGGGATGAGCGGGATGTCGCCCTCCAGAGCCAGACGCACGGCACCGGTCTTTCCCCGCATGGGCCACAGGTCTGGGTCGCGGGTGAGGCTGCCCTCGGGATAGACGATGACACCGCGGCCCTCCTCCACGAGGTGCTCCGCCTGCTTCATGGTCTGTTTGGCCGAGCCGGCCGACGATGCTCGCGCGACGGGGACCATGCCCGTTGCCCGCAAGACCGCGCCGAGGACGGGTACGCGAAAGAGGCTCTCCTTCGCCATGAAGCGAGGTGCCCGGCCGATGCCCCACACCGCGCGCGCCACGATGACCGGGTCGAACTCGCTCATGTGGTTCGGGGCGAGCACGAAAGCGCCCTCGCGGGGCACCTTGTGCCCATCCTGGATGTCGACACGCGCGAGGATTCCCAGCAGCGGCACGACGATTGCTGCCAGCGGCCAGAAGACGCTGGGCCGCGTCTTCTCGGAAGAGGCTCGCGGTTTCGGGTGGCCCATGTCAGCCGACGATATCGAAGTCTGCGCCGAGCGCCGAAAGCTTGGTGAAGAGCTTCTCGTAGCCGCGGCTCAGGATCCCGACGCCACGGACCGTTGACTCCCCCTCGGCCGTGAGCGCAGCGATGAGGTGGCTGTACCCGCCCCGCAGGTCCGGTACGACCACGTCGGCCCCGCGCAACCGCGTGGGCCCGGTCACGACAGCTGCCTGCTCGAGCGCGCGCCGCGGGACGCGACGGTACGGCGCATCCAGGCCGTCGTGGTGCACGACGATGCTGGCGCCCATCTTGTTCAAGGCATCCGTGAAACCGAACCGGTTCTCGTAGACGGTCTCGTGCACGACGGACTCGCCCTCGGCCTGCGTGAGCGCGACAATGAGCGGCTGCTGCCAGTCGGTCATGAAGCCGGGGTGCACGTCGGTCTCGACGATGACGGGCTTGAGGGCCCCGCCACGACGGAACTGGATGCCGTCCTCGCGCACATCGAACCACCCACCGGCCTTGCGGTAGATGTTCAAGAACGTGAGCATCTCCTGCTGCTTTGCCCCCTCGACGAAAATGTCGCCGTCGGTGGCGAGGGCAGCCGATGCCCACGACGCTGCTTCGTTGCGATCGAAGATGCAGCGATGGTCGTAGCCGGTGAGCTCGTCAACGCCCTCGATGAGGATGACCCGGTTGGGCTCGTAGGAGATGATCGCGCCCATCTTCTGTAGCACGGCGATGAGATCCATGATCTCGGGCTCGATCGCCGCTCCCCGCAACTCCGTCACTCCTGCGGCTCGCACCGCCGTCAGCAGCACCTGCTCGGTTGCGCCGACGCTCGGGTAGGGCAGGTCGATGTTCGCACCGTGCAGCCCTCGGGGGCCGACAGTCGGATGCCGGTCGGCAGCTTCTCGACGACAGCACCGAACTGGCGAAGCGCGTCCAGGTGGAAGTTGATCGGACGATCGCCGATACGGCATCCGCCGAGATCGGGGATAAACGCCTCACCCAGCAGGTGGAGAAGCGGGCCGCAGAAGAGGATCGGGATGCGGGACGCTCCCGCGTGGGCGTCGATCTCTTCCATATGGGCCGAGACGGCATCCGTCGGGTCGAGCACGAGCGAGCCCGGCTCGGCGCCGTCGGTGACCTTGACGCCGTGGACCTCGAGCAGAGACCGGACAACGCGCACGTCGCTGATCTGGGGCACATCGCGCAGCGTGCTCGGCGAGTCCCCGAGAAGGGACGCAACCATCGCCTTGGTCGCGAGATTCTTCGCACCGGTGACGGTCACCCGACCCCGCAACGGACGCCCGCCGCGGACCAACAGCACCTCGCCGATGGGTTCGGTCGCTGCCGCCCGCGCGGCGTCGTCGCTCAGAAGCGTCTTCATCCGGGATGAACCTCACTTGTTTCTCGGCATCGGCTGACCGATCGGATCTGCGGATGCCTCGGTAGGGCGGCTACGGAACGGGGAGGGTTCGCGGCCGCCAGGATGCGCGGCGCGACTCGAACTGGGTGATCGCTTCTTCGTTTCGCAGTGTGAGCCCGATATCGTCGAGCCCCTCCAGGAGCCGCCATCTAGTGTAATCGTCGATCTCGAAAGCGACCTGAAGGTCGCCGATCGTGGCGGTGCGCGCCTCGAGGTCGACGGTCATCTGTACGCCCGGGTCGGCATCGATAGCTGCCCAGATCGCCTCGAGGTCGCTCTCGCCGATGACACCGGTGAGCAGCCCCTGCTTGCCCGCGTTGCCGCGGAAGATGTCGGCGAACTTGGGGCTCAGGACGACCTGGAAACCGTAATCACGCAGCGCCCAAACCGCGTGCTCACGGCTTGAGCCGGTGCCGAAGTCGGGGCCTGCAACCAGGATGGAGGCGCTGGCGAACGTCGGCTGGTTCAGGATGAACTCGGGGTCCTGGCGCCAGTTCGCGAACAGGGCGTCCTCGAAGCCGGTCTTCGTCACTCTCTTGAGGTAGACGGCGGGGATGATCTGGTCGGTATCGACAGCCGAGCGCTTCAGCGGCGCGACGACACCGGTGTGGGTGCTGAACTTCTCCATGTCAGGCCTCCGCTCCGCTGGTCACGACGGTTTCACTGGCATCCAGCGGTTCCAGATCGCTCGGACTCGAGAGCGTCCCGCGCACCGCGGTGGCAGCGGCAACAAGGGGCGAGACCAGGTGCGTGCGTCCGCCCTTGCCCTGACGCCCCTCGAAGTTGCGGTTCGACGTCGACGCGCAGCGCTCGCCCGGGGCGAGCTGATCGGGGTTCATGCCGAGGCACATCGAGCAGCCCGCGAAGCGCCACTCGGCACCGAAGTCGGTGAACACCTTGTCGAGGCCCTCGGCTTCGGCCTCCAGACGCACGCGCGCAGACCCGGGCACGACCATGACGCGCACACCCTCGGCCTTCGTGCGCCCCTGGATGATGGAGGCGAAGGCTCGCAGGTCTTCGATGCGGCTGTTGGTGCACGAGCCCATGAAGACGGCATCCACGGGAACATCCTTCATGGGCGTACCGGGAGTGAGGTCCATGTACTCGATGGCCCGCTCGGCGGCGGCGCGGTCGTTGGGGTCGGCGAACGACTCCGGTGCGGGCACGCGGTCGCTCAGCGACACGCCCTGACCGGGGTTCGTCCCCCACGTGACAAAGGGTTCGAGCTCGTTCGCGTCGATGAACACTTCGGCGTCGTAGACGGCGCCCTCGTCGCTGGGGAGCGTCCGCCAGTAGGCGACCGCATCCTCCCAGTCCTGGCCCGTCGGGGCGTGCGGACGACCCTCGAGGTAGGCGAAGGTCGTCTCGTCGGGGGCGACCATGCCCGCGCGGGCGCCGGCCTCGATCGACATGTTGCAGATCGTCATCCGTCCCTCCATCGAGAGGGCGCGGATGGCCGAACCGCGGAACTCGAGCACGTACCCCTGCCCGCCGTTGGTGCCGATCTTCGCGATGACAGCCAGGATGATGTCCTTTGCGGTGACGCCGGGCTTCAGCTCCCCCTCGACGGTGATAGCCATGGTCTTGAAGGGCTTGAGCGGCAGCGTCTGGGTGGCGAGCACGTGCTCGACCTCGCTCGTGCCGATACCGAAGGCCATCGCACCGAACGCGCCGTGGGTGGAGGTGTGCGAGTCACCGCAGACGACGGTGACGCCCGGCATGGTGAGGCCGAGCTGGGGGCCCACGACGTGGACGATGCCCTGCTCTTTGTCGCCGAGCGAGTGCAGGCGCACACCGAACTCTTCGGCGTTGCGGCGCAGCGTCTCGATCTGGGTGCGACTGGTGAGGTCGGCGATCGGCTTGTCGATGTCGAGCGTCGGGGTGTTGTGGTCTTCCGTCGCGATCGTCAGGTCGAGACGCCGGACAGGACGCCCCTCCGCGCGCAGGCCGTCGAAGGCCTGGGGGCTCGTGACTTCGTGGACCAGGTGCAGGTCGATGTAGATGAGGTCGGGCTGGCCGTTCTCCCCCTTGACGACCAGGTGGTCATCCCAGACCTTCTCGGCCAGGGTGCGGGGGTGATCGGGAATGCCGACGTCGATGGTGGATTCGCTCATGAGCTCTTTCGTTCCAGGAAAGGGTAGTTCAAGCCCGCGACGAGACTCCGCGACGGGGTTGGCCTGAGAACTAGGACCCGTCGCGGCCGCTAAGAAGGAGGCGAGCGATCCGCATTCGCTCAGACTACCACCGGTGTCAGGAGCGCTCGTCGGGTGCTGCCCTAGCCGAGGGGTCGCAACACGCCGTAGGCCCAGATGTCGGTACGGCGTGTTGCGACCCCTCGCGTGAAACATGGCTCCTCCACCGGGCCGCTCAGAGGGAGGGTATTCACACACTCGTGGGGGTTCAGGATGCCAGCCAAGGGGCACATCGCAGGGTGGAGCATGCCCGATCCCCAGCCGCTGCCAGACACCCTGCAGGGAGTGCCGTTCTCGGTGAGCGCGGCGCAGGCTCTAGGAGTACCGACACGCCGACTTCGCGCCCGCGACCTGAGAGCCCCCTTCCATGGCGTGCGCGAGCGATCCGATCGCGCTCAAGACCTCTTGTCGCGCTGCCTCGCCTACAGCACTCGGGCCTCGACACACGTGGTGTTCGCTCAGGCCACAGCCGCCCAGCTCTGGGGTCTGCCGCTTCCACTTGCCCTCGAACACGACCCAAGTCTGCACGTACTTCACCTCGCTGGTGGACGCGCACCTCGCGGAGCTGGCGTGCGCGGCTCGAAGTCCTCGCGGACCGTTGCGATCCGCGCCCTCCACGGAATTCGGCTGACCGCGCCCGTCGACACCTGGCTGGGTCTCGCGGCAACGCTGCACCTGCCGGATCTTGTTGCCCTCGGCGACGCCATCGTGTCGGGCGACGCGCCACTCGCGTCGATTCGCGACATTCACGCCGGAATCCGCGATCGACCCGGTGCCCGTGGCATCCGGCGCGCACGAGAGGCTGCCTCGCTCATCCGGCGGGGGTCGCGTTCCCGGCGCGAAAGCCTGCTTCGCGTCGCCCTGGTGGATGCTGGTCTTCCCGAGCCCGAAATCAATGCCGCTGTCGAACTGAGCGACGGCAGCACCTATCACGGCGACCTCGTGTTTCGCGCTCACCGCGTGGTCGTGGAGTACGAGGGTGATCAGCACCGCACGGACGACTGGCAATGGGCGCACGACATCGATCGGTACAACCGGATGATCGCATCCGGGTGGTTCCCCTTGCGAATCTCGCGGAGGCTGGGCTTCGAGGCAGCGGCGCACGTGGTGCGCGAAACTCTCTCGACCCGCACGGCCAGCGGCGCGCACCCCTAACGAGTCTGCTCGGGACGTCGTCAAGTCATCCGACTCTTCGCCGAGGGGTCGCAACACGCCGTACGCCCGATCCGCGGTGCGGCGTGTTGCGACCCCTCGCGGAAGAGATCAGCGGGCGCGAGCTACCACCGGTGTCAGGAGCGCTCGTCGGGGCGGTCCGCGGGTGCTGGCTGCTCAACGGTCGAGGGGGTGCCCTTTTCGTCGGCGACGACGGATGCGGCATCCACCGGGCCCGCCTCCTCCGCCTGACCCGCGGCGCGACGCTCGCGCGAGGATGCCAGGAGGCTTGCGACGGTCGCGACAACCATCGAGACCACGATGACCCCGAGCGACATCCACGTGGAGATCTCCGGAGCCCAGTCGATGTGCTCTCCCCCGTTGATGAACGGCAGCTCGTTGACGTGCATCGCATGAAGGAAGAGCTTCACACCGATGAACGCGAGGATGAACGCGATCCCGTAGTGCAGGTATCGCAGCCGATCGAGCAGGTCGCCGAGCAGGAAGTAGAGCTGTCGCAGGCCCATGAGGGCGAAGATGTTCGCGGTGAAGACGATGAAGGGACTCTGCGTGATCCCGAAGATCGCCGGGATCGAGTCGATCGCGAAGATGAGGTCTGTCACGCCGATGGCAACGAACACGATGATCATCGGGGTGAAGAGCTTCTTGCCGTTGACCACCGTGCGCAGCTTCGCACCGTCGTAGTGATCGCTGATGTCGACTGTCCGGCGCACCAGACGCACGACGAAGTTCTCCTTCTTGACCTCGTCGTCGTGGTCGGCGCCCGGAAAAGCCTGCCGGTAAGCCGTCCACACGAGGAACGCGCCGAAGATGTAGAAGACCCAGCTGAAGTTCTCGATGATGGCGGCACCGGCGAGGATGAATAGCCCTCGCAGAACGAGAGCGATGATGATGCCCACCATCAGGACTTCCTGCTGATAGCGGCGCGGCACCGCGAACTGGCCCATGATCAGTACGAAAACGAACAGGTTGTCGATCGACAGGCTGTATTCGGTGAGCCATCCGGCGACGAACTGCCCGGCGTACTCACCGCCCGCAATCAGCCACATCAAGCCCGCGAAGATCAGGGCGAGTGTCACGTAGAACACGACCCAGAGCGTCGATTCCCGCGTCGATGGAATGTGGGGACGCTTCAGGATGATGAGCAGGTCGGCCAGCAGGATGAGAGTCAGGCCGACGAGCGAGCCGATCTCGAACCAGAGGGGAAGGGTCAGGTCCACAAGGGCCTTTCACAGGATGCGGGCAGGTGCGTGCACCGAAAGTCTCTCCCCCGCGCAGCCGCGGTGCGCGCCCGGGGCCGCCGGCCCGTGATGACGAACGCGCAAGAACGGGATACTCCCTCTCGCCGCTCCAGACTAACGGCCCCAGACGGATCAGGAACCCCGGAGGGCGTGGCTTCCGGTCCTCACGACCACACGACGGTACGTGCGTTACTGACCGGGTGTGAGCAGCCCGGACTCGTACGCGAGGATGACCAGTTGCGCTCGGCCGTGAGCGTGCACCTTCGTCATGATCCGGTTCACATGGGTCTTCGCCGTGTGCGGTGAGATGAACAGCGCATCGGCGATCTCCTGGTTGGAGAGCCCGCGCGCCACCATGAGCAGCACCTCCTGCTCCCGTTCGGTCAGCGAAGCCAGGGTCGGAGACGCCTCGGGCCTCTCCCGCGCAGGGACGCTGACGAACCGGTCGATCAGGGCTCGCGTGGCAGACGGGGAGAGCAGCGCGTCGCCGGCGTGAACGGCGCGGACGGCGCGGACGATATCGTCGGGCTCTGCCCCCTTTCCGACGAAGCCGCTTGCTCCGGCACGCAGCGCGGCGACGAGGTTCTCGTCTTCTTCGAAGGTGGTGAGGATGAGCACCTTCGTCTGAGCCAGTTCGGCACGGGCACAGATCTCGGCCGTCGCCGAGATCCCGTCGAGTTCCGGCATCCGAATGTCCATCACGATGACATCCGGATGAAGCTCGCTGGCCAACGCGACTGCTTCACGTCCCGTTGCGCCCTGCCCGACCACGGTGATCTCGTCCTGGTCGGCGAGGATGTCGACCACCGCCTGTCGGATGAGGGACTGATCGTCAACGACCGCGACAGAGGTCATCGCGCCTCCTCCTGAGTGACAGGCAACCGCGCCTCGACCTTCCATCCAGCAGGCACGGGACCTGCCTGGACGGTACCGCGCACCGAGGCCACGCGTTCGCGAAGCCCGATCAGGCCGACCCCCGACCCTGACTCGTCGGGCTCCGGGCGGGTTCCCGTGTCCATCGGATTGCCGACGGAAACGACGATCTCGTCGTCGCCGACGTGCACCAGCACGTGCGCACGATGCTCCGCGCCGTGCTTATGCGCGTTCGTGAGCGCTTCCTGGACGACCCGATACGCGACGTGACTGGCCGAGCCCGAGACCCGGGACGTGTCGCCTTCGATCCGGGTCTGCACCTCCAGCCCGGATGCCGTGAATTGCGCCACAAGCTCATCGAGATGATCCAGCCCACCCTGGGGTCGCGTACTGGCATCGGCAGCACCGTCCGCGCGGAGCATCGTCATGAGATCGCCGATCTCGGCGAGCACCGCGCGCGCTGCGGTGCGGATGGTTGTGAGCGACTCCTTGGCCTTGTCGGGACGAGTGTCAACGGCAGAGGTGGCGACGCCGGCGTGAAGGCTGATCACCGCGATCTGGTGGGCGACCGCGTCGTGCAGGTCTCGCGCGATCCTCAGGCGCTCTTCACTGACGCGCCGGCTGGCCTCGGCTTCTCGCGTACGCATGGCCCGCTCGGCACGCTCGGTGATGGCAGCGATGTAGGCGCGGCGAGACCGGGCTCCGTCACCGGCAGCGGTGCCGAAGGCGACAATCAGCCCGAACTGCAGCACCCGCGGCTCAATGACGCTGCCGACGGCGCTGAGCATCGCGAGCAGGATGATCGCTGCCGTCGCGCATCCCCCGACGATCAGGCCGCGGCGGCGGGTGGTTCGCACGACGACGTGGAAGGTCGCGGCACCGACGGCGATCGCGATCCCCGGCGACGCCGTACCCGCAGCGGCTGCGACGCCGAAGTCGATGAGAAGCACGACAAGAACGGTCAGGGGCCACCGGCGACGCCACGGGAAGATCGCTATTGGGAGGAGCACCAGGACGAGGGTGAGAGGCCCCGTAGGTCGGAGCTCCGCGACCGGCACGGGGGCGAAGGCGGCAGCGAGGACGACCAGCCCGATGATCACATCGGGCAGCCATGCCGGCAGTCGAGGGTGCGGATCCGCCGGCACCTCTGGCACATCGAGCTGCTGGGTCACGACACCAGTGTGCCCGAGAGCCGAGGCCGCGGCATCGCCCGCCCGCGGTACGGCCGGCTACTGCGGATGCGGTACCGAAGTGTCCGCGCTGGCGGGACGCGCCGGGCACGCGCGGCCTCGCAGACTGGGGATCGCCCACCTCGAATGGAGACCCCATGTCCACCCCGATCTTTCAGATCAGTGACCTGCGAAAGCACTACGGCCGCGGTCAGAGCCGCTTCGACGCACTCAAGGGGGTGAGTTTCGACATCCATGGGGGCGAATCGGTCGCCATCGTCGGCAAAAGCGGGTCTGGCAAGTCCACGCTGATGCACCTCCTGGCACTGCTGGACGCCCCCGACTCGGGCAGCATCGCGCTCGACGGCGTCGACACCGCAACGCTGCGCGGGGGCACACTCAACAAGACCCGCAACAAGACCTTCGGCTTCGTCTTCCAACAGTTCTTCCTCACGGGCAATGATTCGGTTCTTGAGAACGTCATCCTGCCGCTGAAGATCGCGGGCGTCGGCCGCACCGAGCGCAAGCGCCGCGGCATGGCGGCGCTGGAACAGCTGGAGCTTGCCGACAAGGCGCGGAGCAAGGCACTCAACCTCTCGGGAGGCCAGAAGCAGCGGGTTGTCATCGCACGGGCACTCGTGAACAACCCGCGCATTCTCTTTGCCGACGAGCCCACGGGAAACCTCGACACCGCGACCGGCGCCGTCGTCGAAGACATCCTGTTCACCCTCAACCGCGAGCACGGGATCACGCTCGTGGTGGTCACGCACGACGAGGAACTGGCAGCCCGCTGCGACCGGCGCATCGTCATCCGCGATGGGTTGATCGTCGACGAGACCACGAAGGACGCCGCATGAACACCATCGATCTGATCGGCTCGGCCGTCAGCAACACGTTCCGCTCAAAAGCCCGAACGATCCTCACGATCCTCGCGATCTTCGTCGGCGCCTTCACCCTGACCCTGACCAGCGGGCTCGGCACAGGCATCAACGCCTACATCGACGACACCGTCTCGGGGTCGGCGCCTCCGACGCGATGACCGTCACCAAGACCGACGAGAGCACCAGGACCACACCCGGTTCGAGCGAACCCCAGGAGTATGACCCGGATGCCGTCTCCAGCGGCTTCCCCGGCCAGACCGTGATCGCCCTGACCCCCGACGACATCGATGCCCTCGAGGGCATCGACGGTGTGCTGAACGTTGACGCGGTCCGCACCATCAGTCCCGACTACATCCAGGCTGGCGACGGCACCCCCTATGTTGCTTCGGTCGGAAGCCTCATCCCCGGCCAGACGGTCGTGCTTGCGGCGGGTGAAGAGCCAGACCCTGCTGCTCCCGAGTACGAGGTCGCGCTGCCCGTTGCCTACGTGGAGCCGCTCGGATTCGACAGCAACGCGGATGCCATCGGGCAGACCGTGACGCTCGCGATCACGGATGCCCAGCGGACGCAGCACATGATCGACGCGACCGTCGTCGGAGTCACCGAAGACGCGCTCGCCAACCCGAACGGCTCGAGCATCCTCACCAATGACGCCCTCAGTGATGCGCTCTTCGACGCGCAGTCCACCGGGCTGACCGAGGAGCAAGCCGACCGCTATGCAGCAGCAACCGTGTGGTTTGACCCGGATGCGACCGAGCAGGACATCTCGGCGCTCAAGGACCGTCTCGCTGACGCTGGCTACACCGGCACGACGATCGCCGATCAGCTGGGCACGATCACTGCCGTGATCGATGGCATCGTCCTCGTCCTCAACGCGTTCGCGGTGATCGCTCTGCTGGCGGCCGCATTCGGGATCGTCAACACGCTCTACATGTCGGTGCAAGAGCGCACGCGGGAGATCGGCCTGATGAAGGCCATGGGCATGGGCTCGGGCCGCGTGTTCACGCTCTTCAGCCTCGAGGCCGCCTTCCTCGGGTTCCTCGGCAGCGCCATCGGCGCGGCCATCGCGATGATTGTCGGCACGGGAGTGAGCGGAGTCCTCTCGACCAGCCTGCTCGCGGATCTGCCAGGGCTGACGCTGATCGCCTTCGACCCCGCCTCGATTGCGACGATCATCCTGGTCGTCATGGTGATCGCCTTCCTCGCCGGAACCCTGCCCGCCGCGCGGGCGGCGCGAGCGGACCCCGTGGACTCCCTGCGGTACGAGTAGTCCCCGAGAACGAGGACCCCCGGCATCCGACCGGGGGTTCTCGTCATTTCGCGGTGAGACGAATGGCCGGATGCCGACACTGACCGGGTGAGAGACAATGAGGCGCGCCGATCCGCGGTGCGAAACAGGGGAACCGATGACCGATTCAGTGACCACGGGCGATGCCGAACTCGTCGCCCGCGCCGCCGGCGGCAGCGAGCAGGCCTTCCGATTGCTGTATCGCACCTACGTTCGGCCGGTCTACTGGATCGCCTACCGGCTCCTGGGCGATCCCTCGGATGCCGAGGACGTCGTGCAGGAGACCTTCGTCGTCGCGTGGCGGAAGCTTCCGGAGCTCGATCTGGCGTCGGAATCGCTGTTGCCGTGGCTGGCGACGATCTGCCGATTCCAGTCAGCGAACCGGATGCGCGCGCAGCGGAAGGATCGTGAGAACGCTGGGGCGGTGGCCGATGACACCATCCCAGCGACGGTGGATATCGAGCAGCAGGTGATCGACGAGGAGTACCTCCGCCTGATCGCCAGCGAGATCGCGACCCTCTCGGATACCGATCGCGAGATCCTGCGACTGTGCGCCGCCGAAGGCTACGCGTACAGCGCCGCGGCCGAGCAACTCGGCATCCCCCACGGCGCGGTCCGCAACCGTCTCTCCCGCATCCGCACGCGTCTGCGGACCGTTGCCAAGGAGAGCACATGAACACCCACACCCCTCCGCCGTCCGGGTCTGACGCGCAGCCAGATGCCGAAGCCCCGCGCGAACTCCCGACTTTGCCCGACGATCGCGTCGCCCACCTCGAAGATCGTGTCTTCACGACGATCGAGGCAGAACGCACGGCATCCCTTCGCCGTTCCGCAACCCGCGGTCGCTTCTGGATGGCCGGTGCTGCCGCGGCGGCTGTCGTCGCTGTCGCGGCGATCATCGCGCCGACGGTGCTCGCGGGGCTGAGCGGCACGGACGAGAGCGGAGCGGCGGGCATCATGCCCGCAGACATGTCCATGGATGGCGGCATGTCGGGCGGGGAGATCTCCCTCACCGACGGATCGGTGATCTCGGGCGACGCGCGAGCCGCAGATTCGGCGATCAACGAGTCCGGTCGTGCCATCATCGCGTCCTCGTCGGCGACCGTGGTCGTCGACGATGTCCGCTCGGCTGCCGAGCAGATCGCTACGGCAGCGGATGGCCGCGGCGGATACGTCGAATCGATGAGCATCGGATCCGGATACTCCGGCATGCCCGTCGACCTCGCCGACCCGAGCGTCGCCGTCACCAACGGGTGGATCACCGTTCGTGTTCCCGCCGATGAGCTGGCCGCCGCAATGGCCGACCTGGAGCAGGTGGGCGAAGTCACGGCATCCTCGATCGACAGATTCGACGTCACCGACCAGGTCGTGGACCTCCAGGCGCGCGTGGATGCCGCACAGGCATCCGTCGATCGCCTGCTCGAGCTCATGGGACAGGCGGGATCGGTGTCGGACCTCATCGCCGCCGAGTCGGCGCTCGCCGAGCGTCAGGCCACCCTCGAGTCGTACCAGCAACAGCTCGAGACCCTCGAAGACCAGGTCGCGATGTCGTCGCTGAGCGTGTCGCTCACGGTGCGCCATGAGGCGGTGGATGCCAACCCCGCCGGCTTCTGGGATGGGCTCGTGGCCGGCTGGAACGGCCTGGTCGCAACCCTCAACGGCATCGTCGTGGCCCTCGGATTCCTGCTTCCGTGGATCGCCGTGCTCGCGGTTGCCGGCGGACTCGTCTGGGGCATCATCGCTCTCGTCCGTCGGGGCCGCGGCTCAGCCAAGGACTGACCCACCCTCGCCCTGGCCCTCGCCGTCGCCCTGGCCCTGGCCCTGGCCCTGGCCCTCGCGAAGGTAGGAGAAATTTCCGCGGTAGGACGATTCCGCACCGGATCGTCCTACCGCGGTGATTATGCCTACCTCCGTGAGGAGCCCGAACACCGCAGACGGACACCCCGCGACTAATCCGCGAGGCGTCAATGGCCTGATCCGCAACCCGTCAGCGAGCGGTCAGCGGCCCGATCCGCGACCTGTCAGCGGCTGGGCCACACCCACGAAGGCGCGTCCAGGACACCCTGGCCCTTGACCCGGGTCTCGCCGTTCCGTTTCTCGAGCGTGTGCACGGTGGCGCCGGCGCGTTCGAGCGCTCCCACGAGCGCGTCGGAATGCGAGACAACGATGACCTGAGACCGCGTTGCGGCGTCCCCGAGCATCGCGGCAAGCGGCTCCATGAGGCTGGGATGCAGGCTCGTCTCCGGCTCATTGACGGCAATGAGGCTCGCGGGGCGTGTGCTCATCAGCGCAGCAACCCACACCAGGTAACGCAGGGTGCCATCCGACAGTTCGGGCGCAGTGAGCGGTCGCAGCATGCCAGCCTGTCGTAGCGACAGCTCGAACCGGCCGCCGTGATCAGTGATGACCAGTCCACTGCCCGGCAGTGCGCGCTCGATTGCCGCGTCAAGCGCGTTCGGGTCGCCCTGCTCGCGGATGGTCTGCAGCGCCGAGGCAAGGTCTCCCCCGTCTGACGCAAGGATAGGCGTGCGTGTGCCGATCGCGGGGCGTCGAGCGGGAGCATCCGCGTCCGTCCGGACAGCATCGTAGAAGCGCCAGTCGCGCAGCCGGGACCGCAGCTCCACGACCTCCGGTGCCGCACCGGGATCGCCGAACGCGGCCAGCATGCTTTCCCACGCCGCGAGCGGTCGCTGCACCGTCAACCAGCCGTCGTCGGTGCGCACGCGGTGGATCGCACCGCGCCGCTCGCAGACAAGGGAGCCGCTCCGCAGTACCGGCCCACCCCATACGGCCTCAGCCTTGATCTCGGGATCAGCGCCGAACATCGTTGCTGAGGGGATGGGGATTCCGAGGTCCATGGCGTACCCGAAGCTCCCGGCATCCGCGCCGAATCCGAGCCGCAGGGCGACGGGGCCTCGGCGCACCGTCGCTTGGGCCGGACCGCTCGCGGGCGCACCCGACTCGGGGCCTGCCCAGAGCGTGCCGGGGAAGCCGCCTTCAGCGGCAAGCGCTCGGATCGCGCCATCTCGCGCTGCAGCGCCGAGCAGACGCAGCGACCGATACAGACTCGACTTGCCGCTGCCATTGGCGCCGGTCACGACCGTCAGCGGCGCAAGTGGCACGACGAGGCTTCGGATGCTGCGGTAACCGTCGATCGCGAGCGTCGTCAACACGGTCGCCAGCCTAGAGGCGGCATCCCCCAGCGTCCCCGGCACCGCAACCAACATCGGGGATGTAGGAGGAATCGGCTGCGTAGGACGATTGGTGCGCAAATCCTCCTACGCTCCGGATTTGTCCTACCCTCGTGTCGGCACCGGCACCGGCATCGGCGGCGTGGGCCCGCCCGGTGGTCCATTCGCTGCAACTGCTAGCACCCCGAACACGAAAAAACCCGGTACAAGACCGGGTTTTTCGTTGTTGGTGACCCCAGCGGGATTCGAACCCGCGTTACCGCCGTGAGAGGGGAATAGGCTCCCCCGGAACTGCGTGCCCGACCCGGTTCTGCCCTGTGTTTACTGGGGTTCCGCGTGCGTCGAGTGCGTCGCGGAAAGTCCTGTCGTCAGCGTTCGTTGCCAAAATGTTGCCACGTTTGCGCCCCTCCAGAGGCGGGTAATCCTGGTGCCTCTGCGCGCCTGCCGAGTGTGCCGAGTAGCGAACTCACGTTCCCGCGCCTGACCCGCTCTACCAGCTTGCGGGGTCGTGGCGGATGCCGCAACACCACGTCGCTGCGCTCGGATGTTGCACCCTCCGTCCCGACCCGCGAACAGCAGGGAGCGGGTCCGGGGCGGGAGCGGACCGGGGAGGTAGAATGAGCAACGACGAAGCAGAGGTGATCCCATGAGCGTGACGATTCCGAGCGCGATCCCGGCCGAGTCCCTGCGCGCCTGGTACGACGACGAGCCCCGCGTGAGCGATGTGGCCCTCTACGACATGACCGCCCAGGGCGCGACCACCCTGGCCTCCGTCCTGATCGAACGGCAGCTCGCCACGACCGACGAGCGCGAGCGCGAGTATTGGGCCGCGCGGGTGCGCCTGGTGAACCAGCAGCGCACGGCGCTGGACCCCGACGACCGGCTCGGGCTGATCGCCCAGCAGCAGGCATGGCTCGATGAGATCGACGCCCTGACCGGCCAGGCGAGCCGCCGGATCGCGTGACCGAACCCGTCGCCTCCGACGAGGCGCGGCTGCGGCAGGTGTTCGACGCCACCGCGCGGCAGGCGATCTTCCCGCCGGTCCCGACCGGCGACCGGCTCCTGGTACTGCTCGGCGGCCAGCCCGCCGCGGGCAAGACGAGGGCGCAGGCGGCGATCCTCGCGGAGCACCCCGAGCTGGTGTCCATCACCGGGGATGACCTGCGCGCCTACCACCCCGGCTACCGGGATCTCGCGGTGAACGACCCGCTGGCGATGCCGGCCGCGACCGCGCCAACCTCCAGCGGGCTCATCCGCCTCGCCCTGGACCATGCGATCGAGCACGGCTACCCGGTGCTGCTGGAAGGCACCTTCCGCGATCCAGCGATGGTCATCGACACCGCGGCCCGGTTCGCGGAGGCCGGTTACCGGGTCGAGGTCGTCGCCGTCGCCATGCCCGCCCCGGTGTCGCGCCTGGCCGCGGAAGAACGGTTCCTGCGCGCCCGGCGCGGCGAGGTCGGCCGCTGGACCCCGCCCGAGGCGCACGAGACGGCGCTGGCCGGCTCACCCGAGGTCGTGGCCGCGCTGGAGGCCCTGCCCGCCGTCGCCCGCATCCAGGTCTACACCCGCGACCGCCGCCTCTACGACAACCGCCGCACCGAATCCGGCGCATGGGAGCACGAGCCCCACGCGGCCGAGGTGCTGCGCAGCGAGCAGACCCGAGAGCTCACCCCGGTCGAGGCCGTTGCCTGGCTCGCGGACTACGGCGCCGTATTCGGCGCCGCTCACGCCCGGCGCGGCTACCTCAGTCCGAGGACCGCGTCGGCCTACCGGCGGCTGCAAGACGACGCCGCCCGCATGATCGAGCTGGCCGCCTCCGACCCCAGTGCCGACGTGCGGGCGCTGGAAGAGCAGCAGACCCACCGCCGGATCGCACTGAAGGTCGCCGTGCCCGAGCCGCCGGGGATCGTCGGACGGATCGGGCAGACCCTTCGGCGCTCACTCCCGCCCTATCGTCCAGCTCCGTCGCGTGACGCGCCCGGTAACGAACCACCGAGCATCGGACGCTGAGAAGACGCCTATCGTTCCCCCACTCACGACGACGACGTGGGAGTAGAACTGTTCGACACCCCTGTCCCCGCCGGATCACGAAAGCACGTTCTGGCCCGTAAAACACGGGCGAGTCGCCGGGTGGCCGCGTGGACAACTCCCTCAGGATTCACGGACCTACGCGGTCGGTAGCACATGAGAACGAGCCTGCCGAGACGCCGCCAAACCCGATACCCGAGTCTGCGCGATCGCGCCGGATGTCACAAGCCGGTTCGGGCATTGCGGCCTCCGCCCCGACCCCGCGACTGGCAGGGAGCGGGTCCGGTGCTTGTGGAAGTCGACTGTCAGGCGCGGGAGGGGACGCCGAGTTCGGCCAGCAGGTTCAGCACGCGGCGCTCGATCTCGTCGCGCACCGGCCGCATCCCGTCCGGGGTCCAGCCCGCGGGATCGGGTAGCGTCCATTCCTCGTACCGCTTGCCGGGGAAGATCGGGCAGGCGTCGCCGCAGCCCATCGTGATCACCGCGTCCGCCGCCCGCACGATCTCGTCGGTCCAGGGCTTGGGGAACTCGCCGGCGATGTCGATGCCCCGTTCGGCCATGACCTGAACGGCGACCGGGTTGATCTGCTCGCCGGGCTCGGAGCCGCCGGACCAGCCGATCGCCCGGTCGCCGGCGTGGTGCTGGAAGAAGCCGAGGGCCATCTGCGAGCGGCCGGCGTTGTGGACGCACAGGAACAGCACGGTCGGCGTGCCCGTCAGGTGCATCCCGTCGACCTTGGCGAGCGCGCGCAGCCGCTGCCGGGCGAACTTCTCGGTCAGCAGCGGCAGATAGGTCGGCACCGTCGCACGGGCGGCGAGGTCGGTGTAGGAGGCGTGCAGGAAACGGTCGATCGTCTCCCGCCCGAAGGTGCCCTCGAACTCCCGCGTCAGGCGCTCGGCGCTGGTGGCGAGGCCCGCTTCCTGGTCGATGGTGATCGTCGCGTGGCGCTCGTGCTCGTCTGGCATCGTCGTCATCCCTTCGTCGTGGTCAGCCGGGGCGCGAGGCTCTGGATGCGGGCGGCGATGTCCTCGAACGCCGCGTCGAAGGCGGCGTCCGTCCCGTCGCGCACCGGGTCCGGCACCGACCAGTGCACGCAGCCGGCGTCGCCGAGTTCTTCGTGCGCGGTGTCGCACACGGTCACCACGAAATCGTCCGCGCCGAGCACGTCGTCCAGCGCGCGCGGGGCGCGGGCTCGCAGGGTGAGGCCGTGTCGGTCCGCGGCGGCGATCGCGCCCGGCTCGATCTGCGCGGCCGGGTGCGTGCCGGCCGAGGCCACCGGGATATCGCTGCTGCCGTGCCAGAGCGCAGCGGCGAGCTGGGATCGGGCCGAGTTGCCGGTGCAGACGAACACCACCCGCCGCACCCCGAGCATCGGGGAAGGGGTGAGGCCGTCGAGCGCGCCGGGCGCGAGGTGGAGGTAGGTGCGGCGCCGGTCGGCCTCCGACCGCGTCCGCACGATCAGCCCTGCCTGTTCGAGCTGGTTCAGGTGATGGGCGAGCAGGCTCGATGAGACACCCAGCTCGCCTTGCAGCTCGACCGGGGCGACATCGCCCAGGGTGAGCAGGTCCACGATCCGCAGCCGCACAGGATCGGCCAGCGCCGCATACCGCGCGACCCGACCCGCAAGGCAAGTTTCCTCAATGTTCATTACCTCAAGTTTGACTGAGCGAACCGGATTCGTCAAGATGGGCAGCGATGAACACCACCACGACCGAGGCCGTCCCGCTGTGGCGGCGTGCTGCCGCTGAGCTGCTGGGCGCCGGCCTGCTGGTGACGGTCGTGGTCGGTTCCGGCATCGCCGCCTCGCGTCTCTCGCCCGGCGATGTGGGCTTGCAGCTCCTGGAGAACTCGATCGCCACCGCGCTCGGCCTGACCGTCCTCATCCTGATCTTCCAGCCCGTCTCCGGCGCGCACCTGAACCCGGTCGTCACCCTCGCCGACCGCGCCCTCGGCGCACGGCACGGCGGCGGCGAGATCGCCGTCTACGCTGGCGCTCAGATCGTCGGCGGCATCGGTGGGGCGCTGCTGGCGAACCTCATGTTCGCCGTGCCGGCCGCGCTGTCGGTGACCGACCGGGCGGCACCGGGGCAGGTGCTCGGCGAGGTCGTCGCCACCGCCGGGCTGATCCTCACGATCTTCGCCCTGGCTCGCACCGGCCGCGCGGCGCTGGTCGCCCCGGCGGTCGGTGCCTACATCGGCGCCGCGTACTGGTTCACCTCGTCCACCTCGTTCGCCAACCCCGCCGTGACCATCGGCCGGATCTTCACCGACACCTTCGCCGGCATCGCCCCGACCTCCGCGCTGTGGTTCCTCGCCGCCCAGGTCGTCGGCGCGGTCGTCGGCGTCGGGCTTGTGTTCCTGCTGTTCCCGAATCGAAAGGCCCAGCCATGACCCATCTGATCGCCATCGGCGGCTCCGACGCCGGTATCTCCGCCGCGCTCCGTGCCCGCGAACTCGACCCGACCACCGACGTGACGGTGGTGGTGGCGGACGAGTACCCGAACTTCTCCATCTGCGGCATCCCCTACTACTTCACTGGCGAGGTCGCCCCGTGGCAGTCGCTCGCGCACCGCACGAGCGCTGACTTGGAGGCCACCGGGATGCGGCTGCGGCTCAACACTTTCGCCACGGGCATCGACGTCGCCGGGCAGCGGCTCACTGTCCGCACCCCGGACGGCATCTTCGAGGATCTGGCCTACGACGAGCTGATCGTCGGCACCGGCGCGCTCCCGTCCCACGCCGGCATCGCCGGCCTCGATGCGCTGACCCCGGAGGACGGGGTGCATGTCATTCATTCGATGGGTGACACTTTCGCCCTCGACCACGACCTCACTACCCGGCAGCCGCAGTCTGCGATCATCGTCGGCGCCGGCTACGTCGGCCTGGAGATGGCCGAAGCCTTCATCACCCGCGGGATGCAGGTCACCCAGCTCCAGCGCGGACCCGAAGTGCTCTCCACCCTCGACCCCGAGCTCGGCGCCCTCGTCCGCGACGAACTCACGACGCATGGCGTCGAGGTCGTCACCGGCTCGACCGTGACCGGGATCGAGAAGACCCCGGTCGGGCTCACCGTCACCGGCACCCGCGACGGGCAGCCCTTCGCACAGACCGCGGACCTCGTGCTCGTGGTCGTCGGGGTGCGGCCGAACACCGAGCTGCTCGAGCAGGCCGGAGCGAGCCTCGGCGCGGGCCGCGCCGTCGTGGTCGATGAGCACATGCGCACCGGGCTCCCGCACGTCTGGGCCGCCGGCGACGGCATCATCACGCATCACCGCCTCCTCGGCGCGACCTATCTGCCGCTGGGGACGACCTCGCACAAGCAGGGCCGCATCGCAGGAGAGAATGCTCTCGGCGGCGACCGAGCCTTCGCGGGGTCGGTCGGCACCCAGGTCGTCAAGGTCTTCGACCTCGTCGCCGCCCGAACCGGCCTGCGCGACCACGAGGCGATCGCCGCCGGCTACGCGGCAGCAACGATCACCGCGGCCGCGGACGACCACAAGCGGTACTACCCCGGTGCCCACCCGATCCACTTCCGCATCACCGGGGACACCGGCGACGGGCGTCTGCTCGGCGCGCAGCTCGTCGGGCGGCGCGGCACCGAGGTCGCCAAGCGGGTCGACACCTTCGCCACCGCCCTCTATGCCGGGTTGACCATCGGGCAGTTCGATGACCTCGACCTCTCCTACACCCCGCCGCTCGGCTCTCCGTGGGATGCCGTGCAGCTCGCGGCGCAGGCGTGGTCGGCCGCGAATGCCAGGGTGCTGGTCTAGTGAGCGTCAAGTGACTGGGGCAGACTGAGCGCGATGAGCCTTTCCCCCTCGACCGGCGGGCGCCGCCACCCCGGCACGGTCGGAGAGGTGTTCCTCGTGTTCCTGCGCCTGGGACTGACCTCCTTCGGCGGCCCGGTCGCGCACCTGGGGTACTTCCGCGAGGCGTTCGTGGAGCGGCGCAAGTGGCTGGGCGACCGCGCCTACGCGGACCTGGTGGCGCTGTGCCAGTTCCTGCCCGGCCCCGCATCCAGTCAGGTCGGCATGGCGATCGGGCTGCAGCGCGCAGGGTTCGGCGGGCTGCTGGCGGCGTGGGCGGCGTTCACCCTGCCGTCGGCGATCCTGCTGGTCGCGTTCGCCTACGGGGTCACGGCGCTCGGTGACCTGTCCGGCGCCGGATGGATTCACGGGGTGAAGGCCGCCGCGGTCGCGGTCGTCGCCCACGCCGTGCTGGGCATGGCGAGAACCCTCACCCCGGACGCGAAGCGGGCCACGATCGCCGTGGCGGGCATGATCGTCGTCCTGCTCGTCCCGAGCGCGTTCGCACAGGTCGCCGTGATCGCCGCCGCGGGAGTCGTCGGGCTGGTGTGGCTGCGCCCGCAGGCCGCCACGGCATCGGAGTCGGAGCCATTCGTCGTGCGGGTGCCTCGCTGGGCCGCGATCGGGAGCCTGGCCTTTTTCGTGATCCTGCTCGCGGGCCTCCCCCTGCTCGTGTCCGCCACTGAGAACGGGGCGGTACGCTTATTCGACGTGTTCTACCGGGCTGGGGCACTCGTGTTCGGCGGCGGTCACGTCGTGCTGCCGCTGCTGGAGGCCGGGACCGTGCAGACCGGCCTCGTCGACCACGACGTGTTCCTCGCCGGCTACGGTGCCGCGCAGGCGGTCCCCGGTCCCTTGTTCACCTTCGCCGCCTACCTCGGCGCCGCGACTACCAGCCCGCCGTCCGGGCTGCTCGGCGCCGCGATCGCGCTGGTCGCGATCTTCCTCCCCGCGACACTGCTCGTGGTCGGGGTGCTGCCGTTCTGGGACCGGCTGCGTCGCGCTCCACTCGCGCAGCGGGCGCTCATGGGCGTGAACGCCGGCGTGGTGGGGATCCTCGCCGCAGCGCTCTACACGCCGGTGTTCACCGAAGGGGTCACATCGGTCGCGGCCCTCGGGATCGCCGCCGCCGGGTTCGTCGCCCTGACCTCGTGGAAGGCGCCGGCGTGGGCGGTCGTCATCGCCGCGGGCCTCATCGGCTGGGCCGTACTGTGAGCAAGGGGTGAGTCCGCGCCGCCTCAGCCGACGACCGTGCCGAACAGGGAGCCGACCAGGAAGGTCGCTCCCAGGGCGAGCGCACCGCCGATCACCAGGCGCACCACGGCCCGCCACCGATGAGAGCCGCCGATCCAGGCCGCGACGTATCCGGTGACCGCCAGGGCGAGGAGCACGGCAACGAAGGTCCACACGATGCGCGCCGGGTGCGGCAGCAGCAGGATCGTCAGCAGCGGCAGCACGGCGCCGATCGTGAACGCGATCAGCGAGGCGAAGGCGGCGTGCCAGGGGCTGACGACGTCCTCCTGGTCGATGTTCAGCTCGAGCGCCAGGTGGGCCTTGAGCGCGTCGCGCTCGGTCAGCTCCGTCGCCACCAGGCGGGCGGTTCCGGGGGTGAGGCCCTGCTCCTCGTAGAGCCCGACCAGCTCCTCGAGCTCGACCTCGGGATCCTCCTCCAGCTCGCGCCGCTCCTTCTGGATGAGAGCCCGCTCGCTGTCCCGCTGGCTGGACACCGAGACGTACTCGCCGAGCGCCATTGAGATAGCCCCGCCGACCAGGGCCGCGGCCCCCGCCAGCAACACTGGCGTGACCTCCGCTGTCGCTCCGGCGACACCGACGACGACCGCCGCCGTGGACACGATCCCGTCGTTCGCTCCCAGCACTCCTGCGCGCAGCCAGTTGAGTCGCTGCGCGAGCCCCGTTGCGTGAGGCTCGCCGGAATGCCGGTATGGAGGGGATTGCGTCGTCACGGCTCCTCACGGTAGTTCGGTAGTTCTCCTGCCGCCAGGAAGGAGAGGCAACCCTGCACCTCGGCTCTTCGCCCGCAGATTCCAGTCGTGGTGCTCGGGTTTCAGAGCGTCACACGCGGTGCGAGTCGGACTCCGTGTCGGATCGGCGTGACGGCGGCGGTGCGGCAGCGGGGAGTCCGCTCGGCGGGCCGCCCAGCGCGCGGAGCGCGTAGAGGATCGTGGCGAGGTCCACGAGCTCCTGCGTGAGAGCGCCGGCGACGGCGGGGATGGCGCCCGTCATGGCGATGACCATGAGGACCACGCTGAGACCGATGCCGAGCCATATCGCCGTCAGCGCGACGCGAAGCGTGTGCCGCCCGATCGACACGGCGTCGACCACCTTGCTGAGCGAGTCGACAAGGATCACCACGTCAGCGGCATCGCCGGCCGCGGTCGCGCCTTTCGCGCCCATCGCAACGCCGATGTCGGAGGCGGCCAGCACCGGGGCGTCGTTCACCCCGTCGCCGACCATCATCACGGGTCGTGGATGCAGGTCGGCCGCGAGATGAACCTTCTCTGGCGGAAGGAGCTCGGCATGCACCTCGTCGATCCCGGTCTGCCGCGCGATCGATTCGGCTGTCGCACGAGTGTCTCCCGTGAGCATGACGATCCGTTCGACACCGTTCGCGCGCAGCCACGACACCACCGCGACGGACTCCGGGCGGGGATCGTCGGCGAGCACGAGGACGCCGGCGAACCGGCCGTCGATGGCGACGTAGGCCGCGGCCTCGCCCGTCGTCAGGTCTGCGCGCACCGTGTCGGCCGCCACTGACGCGACGTAGGAGGGCTTCCCCACGACGACCGTTCGCCCCCCGATCACCGCGGTCACACCATTCGTGGCGACCTCACTGGCCTCCTCGGCCGCGAGAAGGTCGATGCCGCGCTCGACCGCGGCCCGGCGGATGCTGTCTGCGAGCACATGCGACGAGTACTGTTCAGCAGACGCGGCGAGCTGCAGCAGTTCGCCCGCCTCGAAGCCGCCGACAGGGCGAACGTCAACGAGGGTCGGCTGGCCCTGCGTCAGCGTTCCGGTCTTGTCGAAGGCCGCGGACTGCACTCGGGCGAGCTGTTCTACGACACCTCCGCCCTTCATGATCACGCCGGCCTTCGCGGCCCGCGAGAGCCCGCCGAGGAACGCGACCGGTGCAGCGATCAGCAGCGGGCACGGCGTCGCTAGCACCAGCACCTCAGCGAAGCGCGTCGGATCGCCCGATACCGCCCACGCTATGCCGGCCAGGGCGAGCGAGACGGCCGTGAAGGGGATCGCAAACCGATCCGCGAGCCGCACGACGGGCGCACGCGAGTCCTCCGCGGCACGCACGAGCGCGACGATCTGCTGGTACTGACTGTCCGCGCTGCGCCGCACCGCCCGGATCCGCACCGCCCGGTTCCCGTTGATAGCGCCGGAGAGCACGTCGCTGCCCGCCTCACGAGTCACCGGCAGACTCTCCCCAGTGAGCGACGATTCGTCGAACGTGCCGCTCTCGGTGAGCAGGATGCCGTCGACCGGCACGATCTCGCCCGGCCGCACCAGCAGCACATCATCGATCCCTACGTGCTCGACCGCGACATCCTGCACCTCGTCCGAGTCCGACGCATGCTCGTGAGTGAGAACATGCGCGGTGCGCGGCGATCGGTCCAGCAGCGCGGTGAGGTCGCGCCTGGCCCGCCGGGCGGCGAAGTCCTCCAACGCTTCACCGCCGGAGAGCATCAAAACGATGATGAGCGACGCGATGTACTCGCCCACGGCGAGGGTTGCGACCATCGCCACCACCGCGAGGATGTCGAGCCCGACATGCCCGCGAAGCACATCACGCACCATCCGAACCAGCGTCCACACGACGAACGCTCCGACGTAGGCCGTCGCCGTCCACCGTCCCACCGCATCCGCTCCGACGGCGTGGAGGACCACGACCGCGGCGAGCACCACGACGGTGACCGAGATGATCGGGTATCGCCACAGCGGCCGCAGCAAGCGCATACGTCTCAGCCTTGTCGACTGCTGCACTCGCCGCTAGCTGTACTGCCCAGGGAGGTTGTTTGATCTGGCTTCCCTGATGTGACGAGAACCTCCCGGCAGAGTGGAGCTGCTACCGCATCCGCTCTGAACCAGGAGGTTCTCGTGTCTCACGCTAACGCGGCGCTCACCCCGCGCCAAAGGCTCCGTCTTGCACAGAAGATCGTCGACGAGGAGTGGACGGTCGCCGCGGCGGCGGACTACTTCCGTGTCTCCTGGCCCACCGCCGCGAAATGGGCGCGACGCTACGTCGAGCTCGGTGAAGCGGGGATGGCCGACCGGTCCTCGCGCCCGCATGCGCATCCGAACAAGACCCCGACGCACCGTGTGAAGAAGATCGTGCACCTGCGGATCCGCAAGCGCCTGGGGCCGGTCCAGATCGCCGACCGCGTCGGGATGCCGGCCTCGACCGTCCACGCGGTGCTGAAACGGTGTCGACTGAACCGGCTCTCGCATGTCGATGTGAAGACCGGGGAACCCGCCCGCCGGTACGAGCACGACAAGCCCGGCGCGCTGATCCATGTCGACGTGAAGAAGCTCGGCAACATCCCCGACGGCGGCGGCTGGCGCTACGTCGGACGGTCCCAAGGCGACCGCAACCGAGCAGTCACGGCCAAGCGCACCGGAAAGCGAGGCATCGCCGGCGACATGGTCACCGGCACCGCCTACGTCCACACCGTCATCGACGACCACTCCCGCGTCGCTTACGCCGAGATCCACGACGACGAACGCGCCGAGACCGCGATCGGCGTCCTGCAACGGGCCGTGTCCTGGTTCGCCGACCGCGGCGTCCGCGTCGAACGGGTCCTCTCGGACAACGGCCCCGCCTACCGCTCCCACGCCTGGCGACGCGTCTGCGCCGAGCTCGCCATCACACCCAAGCGCACACGTCCTTACCGTCCGCAGACGAACGGGAAGATCGAGCGATTCCATCGCACTATGGCCGACGGTTGGGCCTACGTGAAGCACTACAACAGCGAATCAGCCCGCCGCGCAGCCCTGCCCGCCTGGCTGCACTTCTACAATCACCACAGGCCCCACACTGCGATCGGGAAGCTCCCGCCCATCAGCCGGATCTCAAACAACCTGCCTGGGCAGTACAGCTAGGCTGGCGGAATGCCGGTCATCCTCCCTTCGACGGGCACGAGCCCGACATCTCCGCCGACGCCTGGGTCGCCCCGAACGCGTCCGTGATCGGCAAGGTGCGCATCGCTGCAGATGCCAACGTCTGGTTCGGCGCGGTGCTGCGCGGCGACATCGACGAGATCGTGCTCGGCGAACGCAGCAACCTCCAAGACAACGCGGTGATCCACACCGAGGCGGGCAACCCGACGATCATCGGCGCCGACGTCAGCATCGGCCACGCCGCCGTCGTGCACGGCTGCGTCGTCGAAGACGGATGCCTCATCGGCATGAACGCGACCGTGCTGAACGGCGCCGTCATCGGCGCGAACTCGCTCGTCGCCGCGGGGGCGGTGGTGCTCGAGGGAACCGTCGTTCCGCCGCGATCGCTCGTCGCGGGCATCCCCGGCAAGGTGCGGCGGGAGCTCACCGACGAGGAGGTCGCCGGGCTGCTCGGCAACTCCGCGCGCTATGTGCCGCGGTCGAAGATCTACCGCGCGGCCGAGGTCTAGAAGACCGCCGCGAGGTCACCACCAGAACCTCGCCCACCCCGAACCTCCGTCATCGATCCCCGGATGCCCGGGCGCATCCAATCCGGCGACCTCGCGCACCAGGGCGGCCAGCCTCGCGGGCTGCTCGTATGTGACGAAGTGCCGGGAGCCTTCGATGGTGCGAGTCTCGTAGCCCAGCCGCCGCAGCTCTCTCGCAACATGGTGCCTGGGCGCAGCCGACCGAGACCCCGTCGTGACCACGCATCGGGGTCCCCCGACCGGTCGACGTCGAGGCTGAAAGCTGCGGAACATGGCGATCTCCTTCGCCGTCGTCGCGTCGACGTCTCCGTGGTCATCGAGCAGGTCGACCGACCACCTCCTGCCATAGAGCGCCTTACCCACCGCTGTCGTCCCGCCACGGCGAAAGGCCTCGGCGGTCGGGGAGAGAAGGTCCGGCACCAGGTTCCCCGCCGCCGGCTCATGGAGGACGAATCCATGGCACGCGGCACCCATGCCCGCGAGCGCGAGACCGAGGGTTGCCCCGCCTGACATCCCCACGATGACCGCGCCCGCCGCATACTCGGCCAGCCACTCGATCTCGTCCTCCAACCGACCGGTCTTCGGGCGACGAAGCGCCCGGAGCTGTGGAATCAAGCGCTTCAGAGGATCCCAGACGGCAGGTGAGGCCGCGACCCCGTGAACCGCGAGGATCGGGACGTCGTCAGCTGGCATCGGCCGCCCTGTTGAGATCATCGGCCGCCGCGGCCATATACGAGCGCCACCCGCCGTACGCGGTGATGTCACGCGCTCCCTCGAGCGCCGTCGGATCGCAGACGAATCCGTGGACGGCGGTGCCGTCGTCGAGCTCGAGCGTGCCGATCGCCAACGGTGCACTCACACCGCGGAGAAAGGACCCGACGGTAGCAGTCGGAAGCCGATAGACCTCGACCTCGATACGAGCGCCTTCTCGTAGATCGGTCACCAGCCCGGGACGTCGCGGCTCGTCGCCGGGGAGCGCGTAGAGCCGGTACCGGGGTGCGGTCATCGTGCGCCGGCTCAGGAGCCCGCCGCGATCGGTGATTTGGTGATGAAGTCCGAACCCCTCGAGATGGGCGCCGACGACGGCGACCTCCATCAGCGAGTCCTGGTCGACCGCATCCGCGAGCGCCGACGCCAGCCCTGCGAGTTCCTGGTCGGCACCGGAAGGCCCATGAAGGGTGACACCGAAGGGGACGTGCGCCGCCGTACTCCCCGCCGGGACCGCGATGGCGCACATGTCGAGCAGGTTGGTAAAGGTCGTGTAGGTACCCAATTGCGCGTTGAGTTCGACGGGGTCAGCGCGCATCTGCTCGACCGTGTAGGTCTTCGTCACCGTGGGAGTGAGCAGAGCATCGACCGAACGGAGGATGTCATCCGCCTCCCGCCGCAACTCCCACACGCGGTGCATACTCGACCAGACCTGTGCGGCCGACATCGCACCGGCGCCCGCCAAGATCTGGCGCACGACCGGGTCGACGTCGTCTCGGTCCTCCTCGAGCGCGACCGAGACGGCGGTCGCGCGCTCAGCAAGCCACGCACCGCCATACAGGTGACGACCTGCCTCGAGAAGCGGGGTGTAGTCGATCTCAACCAGTTCGGCTCCGGCTCGGACGAGGTCGGCACGGACCCGACTCCACGCGTCCTCCTCGCCACGCTCGCCCCATCCGGCGACAACCTCAGGCACGCCCAGGCGGACTCCGGCGAGCGAGACCGAAGCAACCCGGGCGGAAGGAACCGGGAGCGGGCGCGACCAGGGGTCCTGATCATCGAAGCCGGCGATCACCTGAGCCACGATGGCTGCGTCGGCAACCGAGTTCGCCATCACCGAAACGCAATCGAGCGACCGGCACGCCGGCACGACACCGCGAGTGCTGACAAGGCCCACACTCGGCTTGAGACCGACGACCCCGTTCAACGCCGCGGGAACGCGCCCGGACCCCGCGGTATCGGTCGCCAGAGAAAACGCAACCAGGCCCGCCGCAACAGCTACCGCGGATCCTGATGACGACCCGCCGGAGATGAGGGAGCTATCGTGGGCCGAGGAGGGCGTCCCGTAAGGAGAACGGGTACCGTTCAGACCGGTAGCGAACTGGTCCAGGTTGGTCTTGCCGACGAGGATCGCGCCTGCCGCGATCAGGTCGCGAACCACGGGTGCCGACTGCTGGGGCTGTAGGCGAAAGACGGGCACGCCGCCGTCGTCGCCCACCCCTCGACGTCCATGTTGTCTTTGACCGCGAAGGGGATGCCCCAGAGCGGAAGACGATCGCGATCGGCAGGATCGAGTGCTTCAGCATCTCGGACGAGTCGATCGGAGACCGAGATCCAGACTCCGTCACGTCCTCGCGCATCGATCGCAGCCAGAGTGCGCTCCGCCACATCGCGAGGTGTGCAGGTTCCCCGCCGGTACGCGGAGTGGAGGCGGGCGATCTCCATGCGAGGAGAGATCACCGCGCGGATCCCTTACCGAACGCGTCATCCAGCGCCGACGACTCCGCGACCGCACCGAAAACACCCCCCTGCATGGTGATCATCTTCAGCGCCGCCTCGTAGTTTCCGTGATCGGTGGCGCCTGTGCAGTCACTGAGCAGAAGGCACTCGTAGCCGCGATCGTTCGCCTCCCGCATCGTCGTGTGCACGCAGACGTCGGTTGTGATCCCCGTCAGAATCAGATGAGTGATCCCCGAGTGCGCAAGATCACGTCGAGATCGGTTCCGTAGAACGCCCCCTTGCCAGGCTTGTCGATGACGATCTCGCCCACGAGAGGTGCCACTTCGGGCACAATCTGCCACCCGGGTTCCCCGCGTACGAGGATGCGTCCTCCCGGTCCTGACGACCCGATCTCGGCACCGATCTGCTGCGAGCGCCAGAGTTTGTTGGGCGGGCAGTCCGAGAGATCCGCCCGATGACCCTCGCGAGTATGGATCACCTGGAGGCCTGCCGCGCGAGCGGAACCGAGGATCCGCGCTGTGGGCGCGAGTCCGCGTCGGGTGAGTGTGAGGTCGTACCCCATGCGGTCGACGTAGCCACCGACCCCGCAGAAGTCCACCTGCCAGTCGATACACAGGAGCGCGGTCGACTGGGCGGAGAACGTTCCGTCGAACGGCCACGCGTACGGTGTGGCCGCTACCGGCCCGAATCTGCTCGTCATCGCCTCGTCTCACCTCCGCCCGTGGGTTCCTGCCACACCACCGTCACCGGACCTCCTCCAGGTGGCCCTTGGTTCTCGGCGCCTCCGGAGACGTAGATCGATGTGCGCCCGAACACCCCCGCTAGAAGGCCTCCTACGGCCGCGCGCGCGTGTCGTGTCGACGAGAGGTCGGTGTCGGTGAGCATCGTGTGCCGTAACCCTCGGATCCGCCCGTCCGGACTCGCCTCGGCCTTCGCGAAGACCTGCACGATGGTGCCGCCGGCGGCTCGGATGCGATCGCGGAGCGCGACGATCTCCTCCACGTCGATCGCGTCGTGCATGACCACCGTCTCAGCGTTCAGCTGTCCGCCGGGGTCGAGTCGAGACCCGAACGCCAGCACGAGGCACCGGTCGAGCTCGATACCGGCGGAAGCCGAAGCGACCGCCGACCAGACAGAAGGATCGCCTGCGAGGCCTTGGTCCGCTTCGACTCCGCCGATCTCTCCGCACGCGAGCGCGACGCCCAGCGAGCTAGCCGCTCGGGATCGCGCCATCGATAGGTAGGGATCATCCGTCACGGCCCCGCCTCTCGCTGACACGATCTGCTCGGTCGTCAGCAAAGGGCATTTCACGAGCACCATGTGGGCGTTGCGTGGATCAAAGCCTCCGTTGCGGCACGCTTCGAGCGTCGCCGCAGCGACCGCGTCGACCTGCTCTCGGCGCCCGAGCCCTTCGACAGATAACCGAGGGGTCTGCGCGAACCCCGCCGCAAGTCGCCCGTTGCCTGATGTCGAACCCTCCGAAACCACGGTGACATGCGGGCTGAGGACTCCCTCAGTGCCGCCCGACATGACGGTCAACGCCGGTTCCGAGAGCCCCTCGGTCCAGGCGCGAGTCGCGAGAGCCCGGCTGAAGTCGTTAACGCCGCCGTTCCCCTCCGTCTTTCCGATGACGGCAAGGACCCTTCGCCCGAACACCCTGTCGACCGGGGCGTCGTCGGGGGCAGCAACCGGCACGACCGTCAGATCGACATACATCAGCGCGTCCGGTCGTCGGCCGGGAGCGATTCCGCACCCAGCGCGGCGAGGACGGAGTCCGATGAAGCGACAGCCGCGAACAAGCCGCCCTGCATCGTGAGGATCTCGATCGTCTGCAAGTGCCGGGCGCGATCGGTCGCGGCCGTGCAATCCGACAGCACGAGTACCTCGAACCCGCGATCGTTGGCCTCCCTGATTGTGGTCGACACGCAGACATCGGTGGTCAACCCCGTAATCAGCAGATCGGTAATCCCCGCCATGCGCAGAATGTGCTCGAGGTCGGTGGCGTAGAACGCACCTTTGCCGGGCTTGTCGATGACCGTCTCACCCGCAAGCGGGGCCAACTCGGGGATGATCTCCCACCCAGCCTCGCCTCGAATCAGCACGCGTCCCAGAGGCCCGACGGACCCGATCTCGACCCCCTGACTGGCGGAACGCCACCTCTTGGTGTCGGGCAGATCAGAGAGATCGGGGCGGTGCCCTTCTCGCGTGTGGATCACCGTCAGCCCGAGTTCGCGCGCCCGCCCAAGCACTCTTTGGGTGGGTTCTATCGCCGCACGGGTCAGGCTGATGTCATAGCCCAGCGAATCAATGAATCCACCGCTGCCGCAGAAGTCGACCTGCCAGTCGATGCAGAGCAGAGCCGTGCGCGTGAGATCGAGTTGACCGTGCCACGGCCAGGCATAGGGATCCGCCTGGATCGCCTGCGGTGTTGTCGTGGTCACTATGACTCCCTTGCTCACCTCGATCGTATACGACCTACCGGAGAGGGCCGGCGTCGGAGTGTTACCGCCGTGTTAAACCTCAGCGACGGATGAGCTCGTCGAAGAACGCAAGGTCGCCGAGGACGTGCTCGCGCATGAGATGAGCCGCGGCCTCCTCGCCGCCGAGAATCGACGCGCAGATGTCGCGATGCTCATCCCACGACCCGGCAGCGCGCGCAGCCAGCTCCGCTCCGAATATCCAACTGAGGCGGCTGCGCAGCGTCCTCAGCATCTCGACGAGTTCTCGATTTCCGGAAGCAATCGCCACCGTGTCGTGGAATCGCTCCACCAGCTCCGAATGGCGCTCGGGTTCGGTCACCGGGTCGAGGGTGCTGCCCTCTTCTGTAAGAGATCGAAGTTCGCGTGCCATCGCCCCTCCGTGGGCAGCCGCGGCAAGCCGCGCCGCCATCGCCTCGAGTTCGGCGCGGATCGCGATGAGCTCGCGGGTGCCCGATGACTCGGGCTGGGCGACTATTGCACCCTTGTATTTGCGCAACTCGAGAAAGCGCTGCTGCTCCAGCACCTGAAAGGCCTCGCGCACGGGTACTCGGGAGACGTCGAAATCGGAAGCAATCTCCTCCTCGCGAAGCCGGCTGCCGGGAACGTACGAGCCATCGATGATCCGTCCCCGGATCGCGGCGGCAATCACGTCGCGCAGGGGAAGCCCAGCACGAGAAGCCATGCTCCTCACTCTAGGGACCAACCCCGCCAGATGCCGAGTTCCGGTCGCCTCAGCTGGATGCTCCCCCGCTTGCGGACGATTCCGCCTCCGTCGCGTCCAGTCGCGCGTTCAGCCCGTCGACGATGCGATGCAAGCGATCATCCCGCAGCAGATCCGGCTCACGGGGTCGCTCGAACCCCACTTCGACGACATCGGCGACCTGCGCCGGTCTGGCGCTCAGCACGACGACTCGGTCGGCGAGGAACACCGCCTCCTCGACGCTGTGCGTGACGAGGAGCGTCGTGATGCGCAACCGCGTCCACACCGCCTGCAGCTCCACATTGAGTCGTCGTCGCGTCACCGCGTCGAGCGCTCCGAACGGCTCGTCCAGAAGCAGAACGGAGGGATCCAGAGCCAGAGCCCGCGCGATCGAGACTCGTTGACGCATCCCGCCGGAAAGCTGGGACGGGCGCGCATCGGCGAAGCCCCGGAGTCCGACCAAGTCGATCAGATCATCTACCTGGTGCCGATCGACGTCACGGCCCGCGACTCGGAAAGGGAGCTCAATGTTCTTGCGCACCGTCAACCACGGCAGCAGTGCGTGGTCCTGGAACGCGACACCCAGGCGATGATCGCGCGCGAGGACTCGCGGATGCTCACCGGCGATCGTCACGGACCCCGAAGTCGGCTCGTCAAGTCCGGCAATCATCCGCAAGATCGTCGACTTCCCCGAGCCCGACGGGCCGATGAGCGCGACGAACTCCCCTCGGCGATCTCCAGGTCTACCCGCTTGATCGCCTGGACCGACGCTCCGCGCTTCAGCCGGAACGACTTCGAGACCGCCTCGACCCGCACGCTGCGCCCGAGAGGCGCGCCGGCGTTCATCGGCCCACCTGGAGTCGTGCGCGGTCCGCGATGCCGCGGGAACGCTCCGAGGCCTCCCGCACCAGGGCCGCGAGGTCGCCGTCAGCGCCAAGGAAGGTAGGAACGCCGCGTTCGACGACGACCCGACCGTCGACTATCACGGTACGTACCGCGACCGTGGGTTGCAAGAATACGAGCGCCGCGTACAAGTCGGCCGCGGGCGTCATCCGCGGCTCCTCCAGATCAAGGATGACGAGGTCGGCGCGCTTGCCGACCTCGATCGATCCGATCAGGTCATCCATACCCAGAACCCGCGCTCCCTCGATCGTTGCCATTTCCACGACCCGCTGCGGACTGATCGCCCCCGGGTCACGACTCACCGCGCGGTGCAGGAGCGCCAGGAGCTTCATCGAACCGAAGAGATCGACCGCATCCGAGCAGTTCGCATCGTCCGTGCCGATCCCCATCGGGATGCCCGCCCGGAGCATTCGCGGAACCGGCGCGACCCCGGCGCCTAGAAAGGCGTTGCTCGCCGGCTGCGTCGATACCCGGGTGCCCGATTCTGCGAGCAACCGGATCTCACGATCGGAGACGTCGATGCAGTGCGCCGCGAGCAACCTCTCATCGAGCGCACCGACGCTGTCGAGATACTCGACCGCGCCCATCATGTGCTGCACGCGCTCCCGCTCGTCCTCGGCGACGTGCATCGTCCACATGGTTCCGCGCTCGCGCGCGATCTGTCGGCTCCGCTGCAGGGCGCGTCGGGAGACGATTCCGGGGATCGCCGGCGACGGCCACACTCGGATCCGACCCTCACCGGCCCTGTCGTACCTCCGCACGATCTCATCGAGGTCGGCCAAGACGCGATCGGTGTCGACGAAGATGTCGCTGTCCGGAACGTCCGGGGCCTTCGCACGGACCGCGCCGAGATAATCCTCGAAACCCGGCGCAGGCTGGTCGGCGAACATGCGAGCGTATACAGCGCGGATGCCGCTCTCGACGAGGGCCTCGACAGTGCTCGCCGCGGTGGAGACCATGGAACGCGTTCCAGCATCCTCGTTGTCAACGATCGTCGTCACACCGTTCATCAACGCCTCCGTCGCGAACAGCAAGGTCGCGCACCGGATGTCGTCGTTCTCGTACACGCTCAGGCCCGGGTACAGCACGTTGTAGAGCCACTCGTAGAGTGGCCGATCGTGGGAGTAGCCGCCGCGAAGCAGGATCTGCGGCACATGGGTGTGCGCGTTCACGAGTCCCGGGATCACCGCGCGCCCCGCCGCCTCGATCACCCGCGAGCCGACGGGAATCTCGACGTTCGATCCCACTGCGACGATCTCGCCGTCCTCGACCAACACGGTCGCCCGCTCGAGGTCGCGGCGCTCATCGTCCATCGTCAGCACTCGCGCGTCAACGATCGCCACCGCGCTCATGCCCGCGCCTCCTCGCCGGCTGCCACCGCATCGAGCTCCGCGAGCAGCGCGCTACGACGGTCATCGTCGCAGAAGGCCGACTCGATCGATGTTCGCGCGATGGCGAGAAGGTCATCGCGCTGCCAGCCGAACGCCCGCGCGGTCGCGGCGTACTCCTGGTCGAGAATCGATCCCAGGGCAGTGCCGTCGTCGGTGTTGAGGCTGATCCGCACCCCGGCTTGCCGCAACTCCTCGACTGGATGCGCGGCCCGGCTCTCGGTAAATCCAAGAGCGACGTTCGACCCCGGGCAGATGCCGAGCGGGATGCCTCGGTCGGCGATCTCGGCGACCAGCGCCGGTTCCTCGATCGCGCGGAAGCCGTGATCGATACGATCGGCCATCAGGAGGTCGATCGCATCGCGGACACCCTCGGGACCACTGGACTCCCCTGCGTGAACGGTCCGGTAAATGCCACGGGATGCCGCGCGGCGGAAAGTGTCGGCGAACCTTGCGGACACACGCCCGGCAACCGCTTCGTCGCCGTCGATCGACAGGGCGACCACCCGCGGATGGTCCCGCTCCAGCATCCAATCCAGCAGTTCATCGGCCTCAGCGGCGGATTGCTGGCGCAACAAGCTCAGGCACAGGCCAGTCGACGGGAGTCCGTCCTGTTCCGCCTCTCGCCATCCGGCGTCGAGGGCGTCGACGAGTCCCGCGATATTTCCGCGCCAGGCCTCCCAGTGGGTCGGGTTGATGATCACGTCGGTGTAGCGGATGCCGCTGGCCGCCTGCCTCTGGGCGAACCGATAGGCGACGGATGCCGCGTCGTCGGCGGTCCTGACCAGCGACGCACCCCAGTCGAGGAACTGGAGAAATTCGGTGAGTCCGTCGAAATCGAAGAGCTGCTCGGCCGGTCGGCGAAGGGGCACCCCGTACTTGCCGGCCAGTCGCATCAGCTCCTCCCGGTCGATGCATCCGTCCAGGTGCACGTGGACCTCGGCTTTGGGTACCGTCCGTACCCAAGCCTCGTCGATGTTGTCGTTCACGATCATCCCTTCCCATTACTGCCGTCGTGATAAGCCGCTTCGAGCCACCGCGTCACGGCCGAAGCCAGCCCGAAGAATGCGAGAGAGAGCACTGTGGCGACGATGGCGGCACCCCAGGATCGCGACATGTCGTAGGAGACCCGCGACACCACGAAGAGCTGCCCGAGACCCGACGACCCGACGACGAACTCGGCGAGCAGCACCCCGACCACCGACCCGACCGCAGAGAGCCGGAACGCCTCCAAGAGCGAAGGGACCGCGGCCGGGAGATCGAGCCGCCGGAACCTCGTCCATCTCGAGGCTCCCAGCACCGTCAGCAGGTCCTGCTTGCTGCGCGAGGCGGAGGCCAGACCGCGCGACACCAGGACGAACGCTGGAAAATACGCGACCAGTGTGGCGACGACCAGCACGGTCGGCGTTCCGTAACCGACAATCCGCGCGAAGATCGGAACCATCGCCACCATGGGAACAGCGCGGACGATCAGCACCGCGGGCCGCACCGCCGCACGCACGACTCCTGAGAGATGGGCCGCGATGGCGAGTCCGATGCCAAGCAGTTGTCCCAGGACGAGACCCGTCGCGGCCAGCCCGGCGCTCACCGTGAGGTCGGGAAGATACGCATCCGGATGTCCGACCAGGTCGGCGAGAACACTCGCCGGGGAGGGCATGACGACCCGGTTGACCTGCCCGATCACGACCCACAGCGCCCACGCGGCGACGATCGCCACGACCGCCACGTTGTCCCAGGCGAACCGGGCGACCGCTCGCCCGATAGCCGTCACGCGCGCGTTCACAGCCCGAACCTCGCCGCGCTCCGCCGGGCGAGTGACGCAGCGCCGCCGTAGACGATGCTGGCGGGCACTGCGGTCAGGACCCCCGCCGCCCACAGCAACGGGATGTCGTAGTTCTGCATCGAGTTGATCAGCAGGGGCCCGATGCCCCGGGCGGAGCCGAACCACTCGCCGATCACCGCCCCCAACAGGGCCGCGGGAATCGCCAGCTGAAGAGCCGCGAACACCGCTGGGAGCGCCGCGGGCGCTTCCAGCTGCGCGAGCACCGCGATCCGCCGGGCACCCAGTACGGCAAACAGGTCCTCCTGCGCCGCCCGTCGGGTCCACAGCGCGGAGCAGATGACGACAAAGGCAGCGAAGTAGGCCGCTGTCGCCGCCAGCGCCGCGGGCACGACGGCGCGGGGCAGAAGGACCATGAGCAGCGGGCCGAGGGCGACGACCGGAACCGCCTCGACGAGAACCGCGAAGCGCTCCGCCGGGCGACGCGTGACCGGCATCAGGCGGGAGAGCACCGCGGTCGCCACCGCGGCGCTGATTCCGATCACGCCGCCGAGAAGCCCCTCCTGGACGGTCACCCCGAGCGCCCCCCACAACCTCGGCGCACGCGCGGGATCGACGATCACCCACAACACGTCGGTGAGGGGTGGCCAGGAGGTGGAGAGGACCCCGGTCCGGCCGATGATCTCCCACGCCGAGGCGAAGAGGAGCACGCCGATCACGATCTCGATGGTCTTTCGGGACCGCGTCGCCGTGCCGACCGGACCGAGGTCCTGCACAGTCATCGGAGCAGGGTTGCCGATCCGCCGAAGACCTCGTCGAGCAGCGATTCGTCAACGTAAGTCGCGACATCAGGAAGATCGGTCATGCCCGCAGCCCGCAGGATCGGGTACATCTTCTGCTCGATGTCCTCCGCCGAGATCCGCAACAGACCCGACTCCGCGGTGAGATCGCTCGTCGTCATCGGGATCTGATTGATGTTCTCCTTGATCTGCTGGCTCAGCGAGAGTCCCAGGTCGGCTCCCCACACGTCGACCGCGAGCTGCGCGGCCACTTCGGGGTCGTCGGCGTTCTTCTCCCAGCCCTTCACGGTAGCCCGCAACCAGGCGACAACCAGGTCGCGGTTCTCTTCCAGGTAGGTGCGGTCGACGAAGATCATGTTGGAGTAGACATCCAGACCCAGGTCCTGCCACGACACGCTGGTGTAGTCCACACCCTGCTCTTCGAGGATGAGTCCCTGGTTGGTGGCGAAGGCGGTGATCCCGTCGACGTCTCCGTTCACGAGCGCTTGCACGTCGTAGCCGATCGGCACGAACTCGTAATCCGGCTCTAGCCCGTTGATGGTGAAGATGGCATCCAGTTCACGCTGCTGCCCCTGGGGGCTTCCGATGCGCTTGCCGATCATGTCCTCGACCGAGTTGATCGGGTTCTCGGAGAGCGACAGGATTGCCAATGGGCTCTCCTGGTAGACAGCACCGACGAGCACCACGTCGGCTCCCTCCGACACGGCGTCGATGAACGAGGTGAAGTTCGTATCGAGTCCGATCGGTGCGTCACCGGATGCGACGATCTGAACGGTGTTGGAGACGTTGGGGCCGCCCGGCAGCCATTCGGCGACGATGCCCTCCTCCGCGTAGTAGCCCTCGCTCTCGGCGATCCACATTCCGGCGAACTCCACGTTGGTGACCCAGTTCAGCTGTGTCGCCACGACCGGAAGGGACTCTTCCTCGGTCGATGGCTCCGCCGCACAACCGGCGATCGTCAGCATCCCCACCATGGTCGCACCCGCCCAGGCGAGACGCCTATCGCGGTGGCTTGAAGTCTTCATAAGCCTCTCAATTCTCGCGGCAATCATGACGCGATCTCTCGCGTTTTGTATACGATCCATGCTCGCTGGCTGTCGTTGCGCGGGCATGGCCTGAACATTTCCAGCGTGTAAAAGATGCTGCGCCGCCCGCAGGGGCGGGTCACCGGCGCCGTTCCCGGCACTGAAGCGTTCGGCGAGCACCCCGAAGTCAGGCGGTCGCTGCGATCCTCAGGATCACAACGCCGACGATCGACGACCCCCGCGATCCGGGAATTCGCGCGGCGATACCTGGGCGTGCTGCCGTGGCGCCTCGCCCACCGGGCGCGGTTCCTCCTGCTGGTGGCGCCCGTGAGGCTCGTCGTCGTGGGCTCCGGGGCGGTCTGGACCCGTGGTCGGCGTGATCGGTGCCTTCACGTCATGATCGTCGCGTTCATCCGGCATTGTCAGGCCGACTGGAACGCCGAGGGACTCATCCAGGGATCGAGCGACATCCGGCTCAACAACACCGGACACCGATAGGTGGCGGATACCCCGATGACCCTGCGCTCACTGCCGTGGATGCGGTCGTGAACTTCCCGCTCCTGCGCGCCCGCGAGACGGCCCGCATCATCGCGGAAGGGCTGAACACCCCGTTCGGCACCGCGTATCCGAAGCTCGCCGAACGCGACTACGGCGAGCTGGAGGGCACCTCGGCCGCCGCCGCGATCGCGCGCTGGCCCGACCGGGAGTATCCGGGCGCAGCGTCGCTCGACTCCGTCGCTGTGCACGGGGTCGTGGCCCTGACCCGCATCGCCACCGACTTCCCGGCAAGGCGGTGCTCGTGGTCTGCCACGGCACGCGAGGTGGTGGTGCTCGAGGGGCACGATCGTGCCGCCGCAGTCGCTCGTCGCGGGCATCCCGGGCAAGGTGCGCCGCGAGCTCACTGACGAGGAGGTCGCGGGGTTGCTCGGCAACTCCGCGCGCTATGTGCCGCGGTCGAAGGTGTACAAGGCGGCGGAGGGTCAGGACGCCGCGGGTTAGGACACCGCCGCGATCCGCAGGATCACGACGCCGACGACCGGCACCAGCGCGACGACCAGCGCCAGGATCGCGATGCCGCGCGCGAGACCGCGCACGAGGCAGACGATCGAGATCACCAGCGCCGCCAGCACGAGCGCGGCTCCGGCGAGGAACAGCACGATGAATCCACCCGCTCCGCTGCCGCTGCCGTCGAGGGCGGCGGGAACCCCGAGCACGAAGCCGGCGTACATGGCGGCGGTGCCAAGCACGGCGAGCAGGAGGGCGATGCCGGCAGGGACGCGGGTGGGGCTGACGTAGACGTCGCTGTCACTCATGGCGACCACCCTAGGTGTAGCGACCCGTGAGGTTGTGAAGGCGGCAGGTGGGGGTGTGGCCTCCGAGGGCGGTGTGGGGTCGTCGGTGATTGTATTCCTCGAGCCAGTCGGCGTAGGTGGCTGATCTTGCCGCGTTCGAGAGGTAGGTCGATGCGTAGGCCCACTCGGCGGCGAGGGTGCGGTTGAATCTCTCCACTTTCCCGTTCGTCTGTGGCCGGTAGGGGCGGGTGCGGATGTGCCGGACTCCCTCGCCGAGGGCCGCGGCGAAGTCGTGGGAGCGGTAGCAGGAGCCGTTGTCGGTCATGACGGCTTTGACGGTGAGGCCGGCTTCGGCGAAGTGAGCGCGGGCGCGGATCCAGAACCCGGCGGCGGTGTCCTTCTGTTCGTCGTCGAGCTCTTCGGAGTAGGCCAGGCGGGTGCAGTCATCGACCGCGTGGTGCAGGAACGAGTAGCCGGTCCCGGCGCGGCGGTTGCGGCGTCCGGCGTGACGGCCGAGCATCCGGTGGCCGCCACCGTCAGGGATCCGACCCAGTTTCTTGATATCGACATGCACGATATCGCCCGGCGCGGCCGCCTCGTACCGGATCGGTTTCGGCTTCCGAACGGGCAGCCCGGTGTTGCGGTCCAGATGCGACAGCCGCGGCATCCGATAGCGGGCAAGCACCCGACCCACGGTCGCCGGGTTCAACCCCAGATGCCAGGCGATCCGCCGAGCACCCCACCGCCGGTTGAAGCGGATCGCGACGATCCGCCGCTCCGTGCGACGGTCAAGCTGGGTCGGCGATCGATACGGACGGGAACTGCGATCAGTCATCGGCTGACCCGCCCGGTATCGATCGGCCCACTTCTTCGCCGTCGCCTGCGAACACTGGAACCGTTCCCCAGCCCGGGCGAGCGACCAGCCGCCGACAACGACCGCACGAGCAAGCCGAAGCCGCCCCCTCGGCGTCAAATGAGCATTAGCGTGAACCACGAAGACCTCCGGTCACCGATGCGAGTTGTCAGATACCCACATCGTCCCGGAGGTCTTCACCTACCCGCGACGCACACAACGTCCCGGGTCGCTACACCTAGGTCGCGGCCCAGCAGTTATCACCGCATGCAGGCACATCTCTCTGAGATCCTCACCACTGTCCACTCTCCCCAACTCTTGACCCTCTGACGTTCGCTGATCCGCCAACCGGACCCCGGACTCGCTCATTTCTGACTTCTTCACAAGAATGGACGTATCCTACCTGATATGGTAGCTGTTATCTTAGGTAGGAGGCGAAGGCATGAAAGGTGGCGTGATCCCGTTCCGGGGCACAGGCTCGGATGCCCTGCGCTATCTGGAGTCCGACCGCGCGCGGGCGGACGAGTATTACCTGGAGGCGGGGACCGCCCTGGCCGAGTTCACGGCGGTCGACGCCGAGGGCCGAGTGATCGGCGAGCTCGGGCTGACCGCCGAGGAGTACCGCCAGTGGGTTGGCTGGATCAACCCGCTCACCGGGGAGTCGATGGGCCGACCCCGGCTGCGGGCGAGGGTGGCCGGGGGTCGCCCCGGTTCATGGAGATGGTCGTGAACGTCCCGAAGTCCCTGTCGGTCGCCGCCGGCCTGCACCCGG